>CALZRA010000093.1 GCA_945828345.1 uncultured Bacteroidales bacterium | reverse complement strand
AAGCCAATCACAAAAGAAGAGGCCCGCTCAGTAAGAACCTGCGAACGACTCTGGCAGCCTGCGCGCTGCTCTGGCTGGGTGCTTCGGCCCAGTCGCGACTCGACATGGGCAGCAAGGCCCAACTGCACAAACTGAAGGTGGAACAGCGGATTCACGAGACCATCGGATCCACTGCGTCGCCGGCCCGAAGCCCACAAAACGCCTATACAGCACCCACGCGCGTGCTGGCACTGGCCAAACTGGCCGAAGGCGTGACAGCCGACCAGCTGCGCGCACAGGGCATCGACGTGGTGCGCTGCCAATTCGGCTTTGCCTTCCTCTCACTGCCGGTCGACCAGGCCGACAGCCTCAGCGCACTGCCCTGCTTCAAGGCCGTGCAGCTCGAACGCCAGCTGAAGCAGTACAGCAAGTATGCCCGAGAGTGGTCGGGAGTCGACCCGGTACACCAAGGTACGGGCCTGCCCCAGACCTATACAGGCAAGAACGTGGTGTGTGGCATCATCGACATGGGATTTGACCTGAACCATGCCAACTTCCTCGATGCCGAGGGCAACAACCGCGTGAAGTATTTCGAGACCCTGGCTGCCAACAACTATGCCACCTCGGTCGAGGACATGCTCACCATTACGCCCTATAACACGCCCGAGGCCATCGCACGCTACACCACCGACAACAACACGGCCTACCACGGCACGCACACCATGGGCATCATGGCGGGCGGCTACCGGGGCGCAGCCCAGGTGGCCCTGCTGGCAGGCGAAGACGGACACAGCACCTCGCTCAGCGACAACCTGGCGAACCCCTACTACGGCATGGCTCCCGATGCCGACATCATTGCGGCCTCCTGTGCCTCGCTCACGGACCTGCAGATTGCCCAGGCGGCCTACGACCTGGCTCTCTATGCAGACTACGCGCAGAAGCCCGTGGTCATCAACCTCTCACTGGGCACCAACCAGGGACCTCACGACGGCAGCAGCCTGGCCTGCCAGCTGTTTGACATCATGGCCGAACAGATCGGTGCCAAAATCGTGATAGCAGCGGGCAATGAGGGCGAGGAGAAACTGGCGGTGAACAAGCGGTTCACGGCCGAAGACAACGAACTCAAGTCCTTCATTGAAGGCGACACCGTAAGCGCTACCGAGGGCAACCTCTACGTGCGCTACGGCCAGCTCGACGTGTACAGCGACAACACCGAGCCGTTCGAAATACAAGCCGTCATCTACAACACGGACCGCAACAAGGTGGCCAAGCGCTTCACCTTCACGTTCTCGCCCGAAAACGCCGGACAGGCGCAGTACTGGTGCTCTTCGAGCTTCCAGGAGTCGGACACAGACATCGTCGACGCCACGCTGAACAACTACTTCAGCGGCTATGTGGGCATCGGCTGGGCCGTTGACTCCCTCTCGATGCGCGCATACGCCGCCATCGACTTCTATGCGGTCGACAACCCCGAAACCAATGCCGGCCACAAATACCGCATCGGCTTCATCGTGAACGGCAAGGAGGGACAGCGCATTGACTGCTACATGGCCGGTGACTATGCCCGGTTGGACAACAACGGCATCGAAGGCTGGGACGACGGCTCGCGCAACGGAACGGTGAGCGACATGGCCACGGCCCGCCACACGCTGTGTGTGGGCTCGTATAACAGCACCGGCTCGTGGGCACAGCTCGACGGCTTTGCCTACAGCCTGCCCGACTCCGACCTGGTGCCGGGAGAGGTGACCCCGCTCACGTCCTACGGCACACTGAGCGACGGACGCAACCTGCCCGACGTGCTGGCTCCGGGTGCCTACGTGGTGTCGTCGATGAGCCGCTACTACCTGAAGGCCATCGGTTCCGAACACGCCGATTCACTCTTCTCGGCCGTAGCCCTGACCGACAACCGCGACCCCTACATCTGGTCGATCGGCACCTCAATGGCCTGCCCCGTGGTGACGGGCATCATCGCCCTCTGGCTCGAAGCAGACCCGACGCTGACCATGAAGGACATCAAGGAAATCATTGCCCTGACTTCGGTGAAGGACGAGGCGCTGGCCAAGGCCGACCCCGTGCAGGTGGGCGCCGGACGCATCAATGCCTACGAGGGCATGAAGGAGGTGTTGCGCCGCAAGGGGGAAGCTGCCATCCACTCGCCCCTCGCTGCATCGCCCAGCCTGCTCGCCATGCCCGCCGGCTCACAGCGCATCAAGCTCTTCATGGCCGGACAGAAGCAGCTCGACGTGGAGGTATACGACCTGAGCGGCCGCTGCGTGCTGAACCGCTGTGCCGCAGGCGACGAAACCGTCATTGACCTCAGCACACAGCCCAAGGGCACCTACATACTGCGCGTGAACGGCGCGCACACCAAGTGTTCGATTACCCGATAACCCATCACACCTCACACTATACGGATCATGAAACATCTTCTCCTTTCCACCTGGCTCCGCGCCGCCGTCCTGCTGGCGGCCCTGGGCTACCTGCCTCACCAGCTGGCCGCACAGGAAGATGAGCCTATCATCGCCTTCAAGAGCGTGGCCAAATCGACTGCCAACGGCGATGCGGTGACCATCTTTCTGGGCAGCTTCCAGCCTGGCACTGACTACATCGACATGGACTGCGGAAGCGGCACCGAAGAGCACGAAATCTCGCAAGCTACCATCAACACCACAACCGGCGAATGGGAGGGCGGCACGTCGATCACCTGCACCCTGAGCGAAGACGGGTGGGTGAAAATCTACGGTGATGCCGCCAATCTGGCTGTCATCAACTTCTCGGGCTGCTACATCTCGGAACTCCAGATGGCCGACCTGCCCAACCTCTACTACCTGAACCTCGAACACAACCTGCTGGAGGGACTGGACCTGAGCGGCAAGTTCGGCGCGCTGGCCTACCTGACGCTGGCCGACAACCCCTTTGGCAAGTCGCCCCTGAAGATCGGTGACAACAAGCCCGCCCTGCAGCTGCTCGACATCTCGCAGGCAGGCAGGCTCGACGACGCGTTCAGCCTGGCCGACTACCCCGCACTGGTGTCGTTTGACGCCTATGCGTGCAAGACGCTCAAGCAGGTGGACCTGAGCAACTGTCCCCACCTGCAACGACTCTCGCTCGACGGAACCGGCATCAGCTCCATCGACGTGTCCCAAACGCCCAACCTGACCATCCTGAACATCAGCGACACCTTTGTCGACCAAGTTGACCTGAGCGGCCTGAACTGGCTGCAGCAGTTCTATGCCGACCGCCAGGGCACGCAGACCAAGCTGAAACAACTCGACCTCACGGCCAACAAGAACCTGGTCTACCTGTTTGCCGCAGGCAACAACTTCACCGAAATCGACCTCTCGGCCAACACCTACCTCCAACAGCTGTATCTGGCCGACAACCGGCTGGAACACATAGACCTGTCGAACAACACGAACCTGACCAACGTGATCCTGCGCGGCAACTGTCTGGACTTTGCCACGCTGCCGCAACCCGGCAACTGGAACCAGTATGACTACCATCAGCGCAACATGCCCGTACAGCGCACGGTGAAGGTGGGCGAAACGCTCGACTTCTCAGCCCGCGTGTTGCGCGAAGGAACAGTGACGACCTGCGGCGTCTATACCGTGAGCGAGGACATCGCAGGCAGCTATACCGCCCTGCCGGCTGACTACTACACCTACGCCGACGGCAAGGTGACCTTCCTGAAGGCTCCCACCGACAGCGTCTATGTGGCCTTCGCCAACGACATGTTTCCCGACCTGCAACTGGACTACATGCCGCTGCGCACAGAGAAGTTCAAGGTGAAAACGGCCGATGAATACGGACAGAAGGACCTGGCGCTCACCGTCCACTCGCTGCTGGCCTCCTCGGCCGGCGTACGCCTGACCATGAGGGTGGGCATGGCCGGTGCCACCCCCGAAACACCGAAGCAGCTCACCGTGCGCGACGCAGACGGCAACGAGGCCACCTTCGACATCACCTCGCAGTCGCTGCCCGAAACCTGCAACGTGGACTTCAGCAGCCGACTGAGCATTGCCTCCATCTACGTGCCGCAGGACGAAATGCTCACCGCACTGGCCATTGAAGACCAGACGCTGACCGGAATCGACCTGAGCCAGGCCCGCACGCTCCAACAGCTGCAGCTGAGCGGCACGGAGCTTTACAGCATAGACCTGGGCTACAACAGAAACCTGAAGCAGCTCAAGCTCAACGGCAACCACTTCTTCGCCCTGAACATTCGCGGCGTGAACGATGCCTACCAGAAGACGCTGCTCACCGACATTGACCTCTCGGACAACGAACTGCGCGAGGTGACGCTCAACGACATGGGCACCATACACAACCTGAACCTGTCGGACAACCAGCTCACCGAACTCTCACTGAAGGATGCCGACAACATGCGCTCACTCGACCTGTCGGGAAACCAGCTCACTACGGTGAACCTGAGCTACTGCACGCTGATGACCGACTGTGACCTGTCGAACAACCTGATTACAGAAATCGCCATGCCGGCCGAACACGCGCTGCGCGCGTTCCACTGTGAGAACAACTCGCTGAACTTCTCCACCCTGCCGCAGCTCACGGATGTGGCTGACTTCACGTTTGCCCCGCAGAACAAGGTGGCCATTGTCGGAAAGGCTCCGAGCATTGACCTGCAGGCCCACAACATCAACGGCCAGACCGTATACGTCTGGAAGAAGACCGACGGCACCCCGCTGGCCGAAGGCACCGACTACCTGCTGACCGACGGCATGACGCGCTTCCTGCAGCCCGTCATCGGCAGCATGGTATTCTGCGAAATGAGCAACCCGCTCTACGAGGGCCTGACGCTCGTCACGACCGAGACCGAAGCAGCCGACATGCCCCAACACAAGCTGGCCACCTTCACCACGCTGGCCGACGGCAATGCCACCATGGTGCTCCGCGCCCACGAGCCCATCACGCTGTGTATCGACTGGAAGGGCGGCGGCCACTCGGTCGAAAGCTACACCGTCGACGACAATCTGACGGCCACACCCATCGTGACACACGCCGGAGCTGAATGTGCCATTTACTCCTACAGCGCCGACTGTCCGCTCTATGTGCTCAACATCTCCAACACCCCGCTGGCCGACGTTGACCTGACGAACCTGACGAACCTGGTGCTGGTGAACCTGGAGAATGCCCAGCTCGACCGCATCAAGCTGCCCGACACAAACACGCTGACCGAGATCAAGCTCGACAAGAACCGCTTCAGCGAGCTCGACCTGTCGCGCTACGCCGAACAGCTGCACCTGCTCTCGCTCAACAACAACCTGTTCACCTCCTTCAATGCGGCAGGCATGCACGGCCTCTTCAGCCTCAGCATGGGCGGAAACCAGCTGCAGCGCATCACGCTCGACAACCGCGAAATGTGGAATCTCGACCTGTCGGGCAACGCGCTCACCGAAATTGACCTCAGCAAGGTGCCGCAGCTCAACCAGCTCTTCCTGACCAACAACCAGCTGCACGAAATCGACCTCAGCGCACAAGCTGACCTCCACGCCCTGCACATTGACTACAACCGCTTCAGCTTCAGCACCCTGCCCCTGCCCAGCAGCCAGTATGGCTCTTACCAGTACGGCAACCAGGCCGAACTGGAGGTCGAAGCCGACGAGAACGGCGTGGTCGACCTCAGCAGCGAAGCCATGGTGAACGACCATGCCACTACCTACCGTTGGTTTGTAGACTATCCCTGGTATGACGAGAACACCGGCGAACTGACGGGCGAGGAACTCTACGTCGATGAAGAGTATACCGTCGAAAACGGTGTCACGCAGTTCCTGAGCCCCATTGGGAATGTGGTTTGCGCCCTGCTCAACGACCAGTTCCCCAACCTGACTCTCTACACCAAACCCATGGACGTGACCACAGCCGCAGCCATCCACCACGCCGTGAGCGCCGACAAGTCGGTACAGGTGGCGGTCAGCGGACGCACGCTGCGCATTGCGGCCGACGGCAACGAAGCGGTAAAGGTATATACCACCGACGGACGATTGGCCGCCCAGACGCAGACAGCCCAGGGCACAGCCTCCCTCACCCTGTCGCAGCCCGGCGTGTATCTGGTGGAGTGCAACGGCCGGGTGGTCCGCGTGGCCTTACACTGATGCCTGCTCCTGCCCGACGGCTAACCGCCGCGGCATGACAGACCCCTACCAAGCGAAGCGTTGAAGCCTCCGACGGTCTCCGCTCTCGGACAGCCCCGCTGTCCGAAAGCAGGCCGCGCGGGCCTCAACGCTTCCACTTTTTTGCCGACATGCCCGAGCTGTGCGCCAAAAATTGCGTAGCTTCGCAGCCTCAACACGCTCACCGAAAAGCACCGCACACTCGAATGGCACACCCCGCTCCCCGCATCCATACCGCCCTGCTGGCTGTCCTGTGGGTCATGCTCACCGGCATGGCCACCCCGCACCTGTGCGCCGAAAACGCCGCAACCACCGACCTTCTCCGGCAACAGGTCAAGCAGCAGTACGCCCGGCTGTCAACCCTGGACAACCAGACCTTGCTGGCCCAAGGAGAGCGTGCACTGAAGAGCGACGACGGAGAGCTGGCACTCACGGTCTTCAACATGCTGGCCCGCCGGACAGCCCAAAGCCAGGATCCGGCCGAACAGCACTTCTGTGCGAAGGCACTGTGCCACATCGGCGACATCTGCTATGCGCGCTGCTCCTATGCCAAGGCCATGGAGTACTACCTGGACTGCCTCAAAATGTGCGAAGAATACGGTTTCAACGACCTTTCTCCGCAAGTATACAACATGATGGGCAACGTGTACAGCTCATTCGACGACTTCGAACGCAGCAATCTGCTCTACCGGAAAGCCTTGGCGGGTGCGCGCAAGCTGGGCGACCAAAGCTTTGTCAACCGCATACTCAACAACCTGATATGTGCCTATCCGTGTAAAGAACCGCTCAGTGCCATCAAGGCCTATTACCGCGAACTGGAACAGCATCCCGAAAGCCGGCCGCGATATACCTACAACCTGCTCATGGACAAGGGCATGATTCTGGCCTATGACCACAATGACCGCGAAGCTGTCGAATGGTTCAGACGCTCGGCCCGCTTTGCCCGACAGGAGGGGCTCGGGGTGGAATGTATCGGCTCATCGTATGCCAGCATGGCCGAATCCTTCGAACGGCTCCAGGCCACGGACTCCACCCTCCACTACCTGCACGCCAACGAGCAGCTGGCAAGAGAGAGCGGCCAGGCCAACCTGCTGGCAGGCACGCTGAAGAAACTGTATACGCTGTATGAACAACGCGACCTGCAGCGGGCGTTGCGCTACAAGGCGGAATACCTCGACCTGGCTGACTCTATCTACAACATGAATGAGTTCAACCACCTGAAAAATGCCCAGTTCCTCTACGAAACCGACCGCAACATCCACACCATCCACGCGCTGACACTCGAAAAGGAGCGCAAGGAGACGCAGATCTCCATGCAGCGCCGCTGGCTGCTGACGCTGGTGACAGGCTCGCTGGCCATACTGGCCATGCTGGTGGTCCTGGCCATACAGAAGCGCAGGCTGAAGGAGTCGTACAACCGACTGTATGAACGCAACAAGGACATGCTGGGCAACGAGAAGGCCTACCGACAACGAATCAGGGACCTGGAAGAACTGGTGCCCGAAACGCCCTCGCCGCCCGCCACTGCCGCAGCCGCCCACCTGAGCGCGGAGTCGCTGCCGCCCGAACTGCGCAAGAACATCCTGGCCTGCATCATGCACACCATGGAACAGACCGAAGACTTCTGCGACAGCGACTTCGGCATAGAGCGACTGGCCGAAAAGGCCGGCACCAACAGCCGCTACACCTCGGTGGTCATCAACAATGTCTTTGGCAAGAACTTCCGCTCGCTGCTCAACGAATACCGCATCAAGGAGGCCATGCGCCGCATGATGGACGAGGAAACCTACGGAATGCTGACCATCAAGGCTATCTCCGAGAGCGTGGGATACAAGTCCCAGTCCAATTTCATCAGCGTATTCACCAAACTCACGGGCATCAAGCCCTCGATGTTCCAGAAGTTGTCGAGAGAAGAAAAAGAGCGTGCCCTGAACGGCCAAACGGCAAAATAATTTCCTTTTCGCGAAAGAGTAACGGCTAAAAAAGGGAACAAACGCGCAGAAAAGAGCATTTGCTACCTTTGCGGGCGAGTTCTTTCACATTTATTTTGCCTATGAAAAGATTGATACGTCTATCCATGCGATGGGCCGCAGGCTGCGCCCTGACCATGCTGTGTGGCACTGCGCCGGCACAGACCAACCTGACTGCGAATGTAAACGGTTGTAAAGTGGAACTGACCTGGGACCTGTCTGAAAGGCTGCAGGACCTGGACAACCAGGGATTTGAAGCCGAGGAGTTCCCCGGTGGCGACTGGACAGTGCGCTCAACGAACACCAGCGACTACCGCTGCTCGTGGTTCAGCTACCCTACAGCCGACTTCACGCAGTTTGAAAACTACACAGAGTACGTGCACCAAGGCGAACGCAGCGCCATGGTCTATATGGACATGGGACAGCACGCCGACGGCTCATCGGCCAATCAGGACGAGTGGCTCGTCTCGCCCGTCTACAGCCAGGCTTCCCTGCTGGAATTTTACAGCTACATCGACCCCATGGTGCTGGAATACGACAGCTACGAGGGCTACGACGACCACTACTACGTGAAGCTGAGCCGCGACGGCGGTGAAACCTGGGAGGTCATCTGGGATGCCCGCACCTCATGCGCTCCCGAAGGGGGCTGGCAGCTGGTTTCGCTGCCGCTGGGCGAACCCTCCGACAACATGCGCATTGCCTTCCAGGCGATTAGCGGTTCGGCCCAGCCCACCGACCACCTGTACTTCCTGTGGGCCATCGACGACGTGCGCGTGAGCCAACCCGCCGCTGCGGCCAAAGCGGCATCGGCTGTGAGCTACGGCTACTATAACGTATACCGGGACAACGAGCTGATCGCCCCGCAGCTGAACACCCGCCGCTTTGTCGACGACTCGGACAAGGCGGAAGGCACCTACACCTACCGCGTGACCTACATGGACAACCTGACGGGACAGGAAAGCGAAGGTACATCGGCCCAAGTGGAGATCTACGCGCCCACCTTCGATGCTCCACGCAACGTCAGGCTCACCTGCCGCGAAGACAGTGAGCTGGGCTATGTGGCCTCACTCAGCTGGGATGAACCCGAAGGGCGGCAAAAGCCTGAAGGCTACATCGTGTACTGCAACGGCATGTGGGCAGCCTACGGAATCACCGAAACGAACTTTGAGAACACGGGCCTGACCAAAGGGGTGTATGAATACGCAGTCTCGGCCATCTACGACACGCCCTGGGGCGAATCGGAGGCTGTAGGCGATGTCATCGCCATCGGCACACGTATGCCCGTACAGAACCTGCTGGCGGAACTGAACGACGGACAGGTGGCCCTCACGTGGCAGGCTCCGGCCGAAAGCCAACACAGCGTGAAGGCATACCGCGTGTTCCGCGGCACGGAGTGCATAGCCCAGGACCTGACCGACTGCACCTTCACCGACACGCAAGTGCCACAGGGAAGCTTCGACTACACAGTGCTGGCGGTCTACGAGGACGACATGGAGTCGATGGCCTCGGCTGTTGCCGTCAGCAACGGCGAGATGCCGGTTTACGAGCTCCCCTTCACCGAAACCTTCGACACGCCCTTCAAGCCTGCCAACTGGCTGGTCGAAAACCTGTTTGAGTACACCGAGGACTGCTATGTATGGCGCTTCGACGACTGGTACGAAATGAAACTCGCAGGCGAAGGCTTCAGCGGTGGCTATGCCTCGATCGACGGTATCAGCGCGGGCTGGTCAGGCATCATGGCCAACCTCGTGACTCCGCCGCTCGACGCACACCATGCCGAAGGCACGCAGCTGCTCCTGAGCTACGACCTCGACTTCCTGTCCATCTACGGCGACAGTGAAGCCTTCCTGGAATATTCCACCGACCGCGGCCTGAACTGGACGACCCTCGAACAGCTCCAGCCCTACTACGACACGGACCTCGAACCCGGCGAACTGTGCCGTGCTGTCCACATGAAGCACGACGTGACGCAGGTGGCACAGGGCGAAACCATACAGTTCAGATGGTACTACAGCGGCAACATGGACGGACACATCGCCGTCGACAACGT
>CALZRA010000092.1 GCA_945828345.1 uncultured Bacteroidales bacterium | reverse complement strand
AGCTTGACAACGGGCGGGCCTTTGCCACGCCCTCCCAGTGCACCGTCGCCTCAAACTAACTTGATAACCGCCGGCTTGAAGCGCTCAAACTGGGAGGGCGGGCTTCTAGCCCGCCACATAGAAAGAGAGCGGGCGTTAGCCCGCTATACCCTCATTTTATACGCATTTTTAAAGCCGCAAAATTCGTTCAACCCTTCAGCCAACCCTTCATTGTGGTTGATTCTCAGAAGGAAAGTGGCTGAAGGATTTTGTGTTCAAATCCTTCAGGCTATTCAGTAAACATTCAGCCACGATAAGGCCAGATGCAAGCACACAGTCTCTTCGCAAGAGTCCAGACTCACGCAAAACAGAGGCTGGGCCAGACGCGACAACTCGCCGAGTTGTCGCACCAAAGTCTGGACTTGTTTGCCCGAAATCAGGGGGAACAGGATTACAGGCTCATGCTGAAAGGAAAAGTCAGGCTGAACCTTCCTGAAGGGTTTGAAAACAAAATCCTTCAGCCAGTTTCCCTCTGCGATTCAACCACAATGAAGGGTTGGCTGAAGGGTTGAACGATTTTTCAGAAGATAAATATGCGTATATAATGAGGGGGAGTTGTCAGGTTGTTGTCACTCCGCTCCCTGTGTAGTCGGGGCTTTGTCCGCCCTCCCAGCCATGAGCGTAACATCTGCATAAGAAATTTCAAACCAGCGGAATTGTCATGTCTACAATGACATTCCTAAGGGAAACTGTACCCAGCCGGCTCTTCAGGCGCACTTTTCGTGGTGCTTCTTAACGTCTAAACGAAGAATAGAGTACTTTTGCTACCCAAAACTAAGCAGACCTACACTTGTTGTGCGGCCCGTACGCTCATGCTGGAACAAATCACTAATCAAATAACTTTATGAAACAAACACTTACACTCCGCTATCTGCTTCCTCTCTGTATGGTAGCGCTTTTCAACCTAATGGGGGGGGGGGTAAAATCAAGGCTCAGGCTGTAGTCTACACGCTTGATTTTACCACCAAGGCCGCCAAGCAGGCTTCCTATGACAATTATGTGTGGACGTACCCTTCGAATGGCATTGACTGGACCATGAAGGGTGCTGCCAACAATACTGGAAAGTGGGCTTATGTCCGCACTGGCGGCCAGACCCAGAACTATAGTTATTATCAGTCTAAGTCGCCCATCAGCGGCGAGGTGACCAGCATCGTATTACAGGCTTGGCAAATTCGCTCGGCTACCTCCTTCACGATGCAGTCGATTAAGCTCACGGTAGCCACGGACGCCAATTTTACGAATGTGGTTGATGAGATGACTCAGAAAAGCATCGCCACGACCATGACGTTCACCCCTTCTGAGGGAAAGACATGGAAGAACGTCTATTATAAGTTCTACTTTACTTGGAAGAACACAGCTACAAAGAGCAACAGTGGAATGGATGTGGAGAAGCTGACGTTCTATGGCCCTGTCACAGCCCCGTCATTTACCACCCAGCCGCAAGATGCAACTTATGAACTCAACGCCTCTGTCCTACCCCTCACAGTGAAGGCAACGGGCACGCCGGCTCCCGCCTACCAGTGGTATGCCCACACCGAGAACAACACTTCGGGTGGTGAGCCGCTCGAAGGCGAAACTGCTTCGGAGTTTATGCCCAGTACAGCTGCCGCCGGCACCACCTATTATTATTGCGTGGCCACGAACGAGGCGGGTAGCGTGGCTTCGGATGTGGCAACTGTCACCGTGAATCCTGCGAAGGAGACGGGTTACAGTCTCCGTGTTTCGGCTGCGGGCTATGCCACGTATTTCAACTCGGAGCAGGCGTATGTGTTGCCCGAGGGCTGTGTGGGTTATGTGTGGACCGAAGGAGACATCGTCGCGAAATATGTTCCGGGTGAGAACGACATCGTGCCTGCCAACGAGCCGCTCGTCATCAAGGCGGAGGCGGGCGACCATTACCTGCAGTTCACCACGACGACAAAAGAGAGCTACAAGCTCCAGTCACAGAACGACCTTGAGGGCACCGATGAGGCCACAGCTATCCCGAACGACGACGCTTACTATTACTACGGGCTCTCCCTGAACAAGGCGGGCGATCTGGCTTCGGTGGGCTTCTACTGGATGAACGCTAGCGGCGCAGCCTTTACCAACGGCGCACACAAGGCTTACCTCAAGTTGGCCAAGGACGGGGACAGCGGAGCGCAGTCTGCCATGGGATTTGCCTTCAACGACATGATGACGGGTGTGGGCCGCGTGCCTGCTGCCGCGCCTGCCGGTAGGCCGTTTCACGACCTGACGGGCCGAGCCGTATCCCGGCTGCAAAAGGGCATCTATATACGAGACGGCAAGAAAATACTGGTCAAATAACTCTCTTCACACACTCTACTGAATGACAATGAAAAAGCATTATACAACTCCCTCGTCCCAGTCTTTCTCCTTTTACCCTGAACACGCCCTGCTGCTGGGAACTTCGAACACGGAGGGCAACGGCGTGCAACTCTCCAACAAGCGGGAAACTCCCGGAAGCGGCGGCATTTGGGATGCTGACCCCTGGACGGAGGAGTAGACTCTCGCCCTGCGATACCCGTAGCGGACAGGTAGCCCGCGCTCTCTTTAGCGGGCAGGATACCCGCTCTCCTAATGGGCTGCGCCCCTCCCGAATGAACGCTATCGGGAGGGGCGCAGTGTGTTTGCGTGCTCTTCATCGGTTTTTGGCGGGACAGGATACCCGCGCTCTTAATGGGCGCGCTATTCTTCGCCGGCAAAGAGGGGATCCCAGGCCGGCAGCTTGACCGGCTCCTGGTCCAGAAGGCGGAGCGTGGCGGCGGGCAGGTAGCGGCGGTCAACTACGAGGCGGAACATGTACTCGTCAAACCATTCGTCGGTCATGATGAGGTGGCCGCGGTGGCCGCTCGTGGGGCCCCAGGAGTTTTCGACTTTCCACTTTCTGGCCTTGCCGTCGGCATCGAGGTCTACGGCCATGAGGGTCATGGCATGAGAGGAGGCGGAGGCGAAGGTGGCGATGCGCTCAGCCTTGGTGAGGGGGAAGTCGGTGGCAAAGAGGGAGGCGTAGTCATAGTTGCGCAGGGAGAGGATGCCGGTCTTCGAATTGAGGAACTTGCCTACATCGCAGGAGAAGTACATCATCGTGGAGTCCTTGATGGACGCAATGGCCAGAGGCTTGATCTCGTCCATGGGGAGGTTGAGGTAGGTCCACTGCGCGCCGTCGTAGCTGTGGCGGTCCATATCAATGGTATAGGTTTTGTGGTAAGGGCGCGAGGGGTCGTTCATGAGCATGACGTAGCCGGCGCGGAGGTCCTTGCCGATGTATTCGCGGTAGAACGACTGCGGCGTGTACTGCTTTGTGCTGACGGGCTGGCCATCGGCGTTCTTCATGGTCCACGTGAACTGCTGCACGGGTTCTCCGAGGCAGAGGCAGAGGATGCGGTAGACGGTAGCGAGCATCTCGGTCTTGCGCTGCTGGAGGGCGGCGGGCTTTTCGCCCTTGGCGGCGGCGCGGCGCAGGGTGAGTCCGTACTCGCGGAGCTTGAGCGAGAGGATGGAGGCCATGCGCGAGGTGTTGTTGGAATTATAGCTTTCGGGCATGACTTCGGCGGGCACGAGGCCATATTTTGTCACGACGTCGATGACACCGCAGAAGGTGCCGCCGTCAGACAGCGGGTTCTTGAAGAGCCATTCGACGAGCTTGTCGTCCATGGGCTTGTCGGCATTGTCAATGACGGCCTGAAGGAAGAGGTTGGCCTTTTCGAGCTGGTCGTAGAAGAAGCAATAGCTCTGGGAGAACTGGAACTCGCCGAGGCCGTACTGCCTGATCATCTGGGCGCGCATGACGTTGAGTCCGGTGAAGAGCCAGCAGCGGCCGGAGCTTTGTTGGTCGGTTATGCCCTTGGAGGGCACTTCATGGGAGAAATACGTGTCGCTCGCATCCGGGTTGGCGGGGTTGGTGGCGATCTGGTTGATAGATGTGCCGGCCAGGGCGTTGCGCAGGGCTGTGGCAGTCTGGTCTGCGGGCTGCGCCTTGCGGAAGGCAGCGAGCATGTCGGGGGTGATGCCGCCCTTGCCCACACTTTGCGCGCAAAGCAGCGCTGCGGGCGCGGAAAGGAGCAGGGAAAGGAAGAACTTTTTCATGATGAAGTTTCTTTTGGGGGTTAGTGGTCAGTTATAGGCTTGTTTTATGGGGTTATGAGTTAGGGTCGCTTCGCTCCGGCAGGCAGGATGCCTGCCCTCCCAGAGGCGGGCGGTGAGGAGGTAGAAGAGGACGGCGGAGAGCCAGCCGCCGAGCACGTCGACGAGGTAGTGGGCCTGGATGTAGACTGTGGCACAACACAGGAGGACGTAGAAGGGCAGGGCGGCGAGGCAGAGCCAGCGGCGGTCGTTCCAGAGGAGGATGAGCAGCACGGTGCTCATGCCTACATGGGAGGATGGGAAGGCTGCCGTAGGCCGTTCGCCGGAGGCTTGGGTAGCTTCGACAAGGTCGTGGAAGAAACCCGAAGGGCCAGGGCCGGGGGCGAGCTCGGTGTGGTAGCGGAAGTAGTCGCCGAGCTGGGGATAGTGGCCCTGCAAGATGAGGTCCTGGCCTACGGCGTGGAAGTAGTACTGCGGTCCGGCTACGGGCAGGAAGAGGTAGACGGCGTAGTAGAGGAAGAAGCAGGCGAGGACGATGTAGGCTGTGCGCGCAAAGCGTTCGCGGTGGCCGAAGAGAGGGGAGAGGACGGTGAGGGCGATGAGGGGGTAATAGGCGAAGTAGCCCAGGTGGAAGAGTTCGCTCCAGAGTTTTTGGGGCACGCACTGGGAGAAGCTGACGGCGGGCTGGCAGCCGAAGAGCCAGGCGTCGGCAGCGGCAAAGTGGTGGTCGAGGTTGGGGAAGAGCTGGCAGAACTCATAGGTGTCGGGGTACCAGTAGCCCAGCAGGGTGAGGGGATAGAGGTGGCGCAGCAGGAGGGTAGGGCGGCAGGGCCTGAGACAATTGATAAGGTAAATCAGTGCCATGCCTGCCACGACGAGAGCGCGCCCTGTGAGCAGGCGCAGGGGGTCGGCCATGTCCCGCCACAGCAGAAGGATGAGCAGCGAGGTGAAGAGGGTATAGGCGAGGGTGACCCGCTCGACGGGCGATAACTTCGGGCGTAGGTTGGGGTTCATTGGTTTAGAAAAAAGTTTATAGTTGAAGAGTTTAAGGAGTTTATAAGAATGCTCATAGAGCGGATGTTGACAGGACTTCGTTGTGACTGTATAAACATTTCAACCCATCAACTATCAACTGAAACATAGTGACTTTATAAACTTTTCAACTATCAACTGAAACATAGTGACTTTATAAACTTTTCAACTCATCAACTTGTAAACTTCTATTTATTGTCCAGCCATCCGGCCTCGCGATACCACTCGACTGCCGCCTTCACGCCACGCGAGAGCGGCCATTGGGGACAGTAGCCGAGGTCGCGGCGGGCGGCTGTGATGTCGCACTGCCAGTTGCGTTGGCGCATGATGCGGTACTTGTCTAAGTTGAGTGTGGAGACGCGGCCGAGCAGGGTTGCCGCCGTGCCGGAGATAAGACAGGCTAACCACAGCACACAGAGTGGCGCGACGATGTGGCAGACGCGCTTTACGCCCAGTTCCTGCTGGATCAGGTCGCTGAAGGCACGGCTGGTGTAGCTGTGGCCGTCGGAGAGCGGATAGACACTGCCGCGTGCGCCGTGGGTGAGGGCGAGATAGGCGGCTTCGACAAGGTCGGCCACGTAGATAAAGCTGAGCACCTGAGGCTTGAAGCCTGCCGCAAAGTCGATGTGGCGGCGGATGCTCTGGGCCATCATGAAGTAGTCGCGTTCGCGCGGTCCGTAGACTCCAGTGGGACGGAGCACGACGTAGTTGAGGTCGGGTATGTCGCGCAGGTACTGTTCGGCCAGCAGCTTGGAGCGGCCATAGGCAGTGTTGGGTTGCGGAGTGTCGTCGGCACTGATGGAGCGGTAGTCAATTTCGTGAATCGGTCCGCACACGCTGAGCGAGCTGATGAAAACGAAGCGTCCGTCGTCTTTCAGTGCTTTCGTTTCGAGCAGGGTGAGGGCAAGGCGCAGGGTGCCTTCGGCGTTGATGCGGTCGAAGTCAGCGGCATGGCGGCACTTGGTGGCTCCGGCGGCGTGGATGACGTAGTCGAAGGAGTCGTGGAAGTCCGTGTGGTCCAGAAGCTGTATTTTCAGCTTGTCGTCGCTGTCGAGGTCCAGCTCGATGAAGTGGATGCGCGGGTCGCTGAGGTAACGGCGGCTGCTGGTGGGGCGCACGGCGGCCCAAACTTCCATGTTGAGCTCCAGACCGTGGGCTACAAGGAAACTGCCTATGAAGCCGGATGCACCGGTGATGAGTATCTTGGCCATTTCTTTATAATGATTGAATGTATAATGTATAATGAGGGCTGAGCCGCTGTCAGGGCCGTAGCTTCATTATACATTTAAACTATCTTACAGTTCGCCGAGCGCGTCGTAGGCTGTTTGGAGGAAAGCCTTTGCCGCGTTGGTTCGTCTCCCTGATGGCTGCGGATCCTCTCGGAATGTGCTCACCGGCTTGGTCAGCAGGTTCAGCACGGTGATGCCCGTTTCGTCCTTGAAGTAGATGCCTTCGCTCCAGGCATGGACTGCCGAGGGATGGGTGTAGGTGCGGCTCAGGATGTCGCGGCTGAAGCGGAAGTCGTCGTGCGGCAGGCCGAGCTGGCCGAGCAGGGTGGCGGGCAGGTCGGTCTGGTTGCAGAGGGTTTCGATACGGCGGGGCGCGCGCACGGCACCTCCGGTCCAGATCATGGGTATGTGGGACTTGCGCTCATCGGCATCGGTCAAGGTGTCGGGGTAGGGTATGCCGTGGTCAGGCAGGAGAATGACCAGCGTGTTGGCCCACTGCGGCGACTGGCGCAGGCGGTCGATGAAGCGGCCTATGCAGTCGTCAAGGTAAGCCATGGCATTGGCCCGCTCATCGCCGGCTATGCGCTGGTAGGGCACCTTCCACGGCTCGTGGCTGGAGAGGGTGAGAAAGCCCGTGTGCCAAGGCTTGTCTTTGGGGTAGCGCATGATGCGGGCGTAGAGCGTGTCGAAGGCGATGTGGTCGGTCACGCCCCAGTCGTGGGTGCGGCGCACAGAGACGGGAAAGGAGGTGTCGCCCAGTGTGCGCTCGTAGCCTGTGGCGAGCAGATAGCCGTTGGTGTTGGTGAAGTTGATGTCGCCGCCGTAGAGAAACTCGGTGGCGTAGCCCGCCTGACGGAGTGAGGCGGCAATGGAGGGCAGGTGGCCGTACTTGCCGGGCAGCTTCATGACGCTCACATCGGGGAAGGCGGGAAATCCGCTCAGGGCACAGAGGGTGCCGCGGTCAGTGCGGAAGGAGTTGGCATAACACTCGGTGAACACTATGCCTTCGGCGGCCAGACGGTTGAGGCAGGGCGTGACGCTGGGGTTGCTGGCGGAATCGACGGCATGGACGAAGGTCGCGCCGCAGCCTTCCATGAGCACGAGGAGCACGTTGGGCCGCGGGGTGCGGAGCAGGGTGTCGGGCCGGAGGCTCTCGGTGTTGTAGTGGAGGGTGGCAAAGAGGCGTGCGCGCTCGTCTTCGCTGAAGAAGTCGCATTCGTCCTGGAAGTTGCGCGTTTTCTGCAAGGATGCCATGACGCTGAACAGGGGGTTGACGGCTGCGTGGTTAAGGAAGGGGCGGTCAGTCCAGTAGGCCATGCCCACGTTGGCTGTGCTCTTGCCCACGCCGCCGCGTATGCCGAGAAACAGCAGGCCGCCCATCAGGGTCCACAGGGCTGTGCCCCAGCCACGGTGACGGCAAGGGGGCAGGGTGGGGGGCATGATGCTTCGCAGCAGGGCGTAGATGACAGCTGCGGCCAGCACAGTGGCCAGCACGGCCCACATGGCGTAGTTCATTGACACGCTGGCCAAGGCTCCGCCGGGCTGCGACAGGTAGTTCCAGATCGTGCCGTCGAGCTTGATGCCCCAAAAGCCGTAGAGGCAGGTGTCGGCCACTAAGGTGATCGACACGACTGTTGCCACTATGGCGGCATAGGCGCGATACACGATGCGCAGGCCGCGCAGCCTGAACCAGAGGCTCAGGCCGAGCAGGAGCCAGAGAGGTGCTGTGGCATAGCCCGCTGTGGCCAGGTCGAGGGGCAGTCCGTGCCACAGGATTCTGGCCATGTCGGCAGCCGGCACTTCGCCGCGCACTGCCTCCGACTGTACGTAGATGAAGCAGGGCTTGGCCAGCATGAACAGCAGGACAAGTGCTCCGTAGAAGTAGGCCAGTGTGGCGGTGCGAATGGGCTTCATAGATGAAGTATTAAGTATTAGTGATTAGTTATTAAGTTCTTCCTGAGATGACTAAGGACAGAACATCCTAATCACAGTAAATGAAGTATTAGGTATTAGTGATTAGTTATTAAGTTGCTCTTTTCCTCATAACCTCAGGAAGAACTTAGTCACTAATCACTAATACCTAAAACTTAAATTACAGTTGCTGCATGTCGTTGAGGCGTTTGTAGTAGCCTCCCTGTTTGAGGAGTTCTTCGTGGGTTCCGCGCTCCACGATGCTGCCTTCGTAGAGCACGCAGATTTCGTCGGCGTGCTTGATGGTCGAGAGGCGGTGGGCAATGGCGATGGTGGTTCTCGTCTTCATGAGCCTTTCGAGGGCTTCCTGCACGAGACGTTCGCTCTCAGTGTCAAGGGCTGAGGTAGCTTCGTCCAGAATCAGTATGGCGGGGTTCTTCAGCACGGCGCGGGCTATCGACACACGCTGCCGCTGGCCTCCTGACAGGCGGCAACCGCGGTCGCCTACCTTAGTGTCGTAGCCGTGTTCGCTCTCCATGATAAAGTCGTGGGCATTGGCAATCTTGGCCGCCTCGATAACCTGTTCCATGGTGGCGTGCTCCACGCCGAAGGTGATGTTGTTGTAGAAGGAATCGTTAAAGAGGATGGCTTCCTGGTTGACATTGCCAATCAGTGCGCGAAGGTCGGAGAGGGCGAGCGACTTGACGTTCTTACCGTCAATCTTGATTTCGCCTCCCGTCACGTCGTGATAGCGCGGTAGCAGGTCGACGAGTGTGGACTTGCCCGAACCGCTCTGCCCCACCAGCGCAATGGTCTGTCCGCGCTTGACGGTGAGGTTGACGCCGGTGAGCACGGGAGTAGAGCCGTTGTAGGAGAAACTGACGTTGCAGAACTCGATGCGGTCGTTCAGTCCGTCGATGTGTTCGGGACAGCTGACCTCGCCGATGGGATTGACGGCATTGAGTATTTTATTGACGCGTTCGACCGAGGCCATGCCCTTCGGTATGCTGTAGGAAGCTTTCGAGAAGTCCTTCAGCGGCTGGATGATGCTGTAGAGGATGACCATGTAGAAGATGAAGGTGGGCGCGTCGATGGGTGAGTGGTCCGAGAAGATGAGCGTGCCGCCGTACCAGAGCACGAGCACAATGAGGGCTGTGCCCAGAAATTCGCTCACGGGGTGGGCCGAAGCCTGTCTTACAGCCACGCGGCTTGAGGCGTTGCGGTAGTCGTTGGTGCATCGGTCGAAACGGTCAGTCATCTTGTGTTCGGCGGTGAATGCCTTGACGATGCGCATGCCGCCCAGTGTCTCTTCGAGCTGCGCCATGATTTCGCTCCATTTGTTTTGCGCGTCCAAGCTCTGGTGTTTCAGTTTGCGGCCGATGCGTCCCATCATCCATCCCATCAGCGGCAGCACGATGAGGGTGAAGAGAGTGAGCTGCCAGGAGACGTAGATCAGTACGCCGAAGTAGCAGATGAGCAAGATGGGGTTTTTGATGATCATCTCCAGCGAGCCGGTGATGGACGTTTCGATTTCGTTCACGTCGCCGCTCATGCGTGCGATAATGTCGCCCTTGCGTTCGTCGGAGAAGAAGGAGAGAGGCAACCGGGTAATTTTGTGGTACACCCGTGAGCGTATATCGCGCACGATGCCAGTACGCAGCGGCACCATGATAGCCACAGAGGCAAAGTAGCAGCTGGTCTTGAGCAGGGTGGCCGTGACCAGAAACAGGCCGATGAACAGCAGGGCAGTGGCTGCGCCGTATTCGTCCATCAGCTCGGTGGTGTACCAGTACATGTTGTTCACGGCAATGTCCTTCATGCTCATGCCGGCTGCCGACCAGGGTATGAACTCATAGCGGTTCTGGTCGATACCGAAGAGCATTTGCAGCATCGGAATGATAGATACGAAGGAGAAGACATTCAGCACCGCTGACAGCAAATTGAATATCAGCGAGCCGACCAGATATAGCTTGTAGGGCTTGACATACTGTCGCATGACGCGCAGAAACTCTTTCATGTCGGGCCAGGGTATTTTACATTGGTTAATAAATTGCGGGGACAAAGATAGTGCAAGTGAGCGCAAAAAAGCCAAGCTTGCTTGAGCTTTTTGCCGA
>CALZRA010000091.1 GCA_945828345.1 uncultured Bacteroidales bacterium | reverse complement strand
TCGGCCTTTTCGCCCGTAGGGTCCTGGTCGCGGATGTAGCCGTCGTAGGCTTCGCCCGTGAAGCTGCCGTTCATCATCCAGGCCACGTAGGGGCCGGCCGTGACCTGCCAGCGGGGGTTGATGGTGTAGGTCAGCAGCATGGGCACGGTGAGGTAGTTGTTGTCGACCTCGGTCTTAACCTTGCCCGTCCAGGCTCCCACGACCTTGCCCGAGCCGTCGGCGTTGACGGCCTCCATGTGGTAGTTCTTGACGCGGGCGCGGGTGGCCATGCCCTTGTTTTCGAAGCGTAGGCCCAGCATGAGGCCCCAGTGGTCGCTGAGCTTCTTCTGTACAGCTCCCTCCAGCGCAATGCAGAGTGTGGGGTTGTAGTTCTCGATGTCGCGTATTTCGGCCGGCAGGGGCAGCGGGGATGTGCCGCCCAGGCTGAGTCCGGCTCCCAGGCGCAGGTGCCAGCCCTTCAGGGCGGCGCTGATGAGGTTGCGGTCGGTGTCGGCCGGCAGGTTGTCGGCTGTCTGGGCGTGGAGGCCCGTTGCGGGCCACAGGGTGAGCAGGCCCAGAAGTATGGCTATGAGTTTGTGGTTCATGAAGGGAAAAGGCGTGGGTGTGAGGTAGGGTAGATGTGGGTGGGGGAACGGTCCTCCGGCGGTACGGCGGCCGGCGCTATTCCCACACGATGAAGAACTCGTCGATGTAGAGCGTGGAGCCTACGGCCCCGGCAAAGAAGTCGCCCTCCTTGCTCGACGAGGCCACGACCGTGATGGCATAGCCGTCGCGCAGCATACGCTCTTCGCTGAACGTCTTGCCGGGCATCAGGCGGAAGGGCATCGAGAAGTGCGTCCACTCGGTCGGTTCGCCGGGGTTGTCTAGTTCGGCCAGCATGACCACCCGGGGCGAGGTCTTCACGTTGCTGCCGTCGAGCGGCTCGAAGTGGTCGGGGTCAACCTCGTAGACCACGGCGTAGATGGCCGCCGTGTCGTGAAGTTCGGGACAGACCTTGTTTTCCTTGTCGGTGTAGACCTCTCCGGGCGTGTACTTGTAGTGCCCTTCGACGGCTACGGGCTTGCCGCTGACGAGTTGCAGGCCGAACTCTGTGGCCTGGAGCGGCTGTCGCACGGCGATTTCGGCGTTGAACGTGCCGATGAAGATGTTGCCGGCGGCGATGGGCTTGTTGATCATGCTGCCAAAGGAGCCGGTGCTGCGGGTGACGAGTTTCACACACGCCCCCTTCAGTCCGTCGGGCGAGGAGGCGGTGGGGTAGTCGGTGGGCGACTTGGCCATGCCCGTGAAGGCAAATCCGGCGTTGCCCGATGCCCAGTAGTCGCGGCGGGGGTTGAGTGCGTCGCCCGGGTCCTTTTCGTACCACACCTGATAGCGGCCTGTGCTTTCGAGGTTGAACTCCTCGAAGTGGAGCGAGTCGATGGCGTGGGGATAGTTGAAGGCCACGGTGTAGTCCTTGTGCCAGTGTCCGTCCTGTGAGTGTACGGTGTAGGTCTGTGGCGAGCTGAAGTTTCGCGTGATGCCGTTGGCCTCGACCTCCTGCCCGTCGAGCAGGCAGGTGATGCGTGCCCCTTCGGTGAGTGTGAAGCTCGGGTCGAGCCGGGAGCGGTCGGTTCCCTTCTGGATGCTGAACGAGAGGTGGTCGTTGCCCAAGATGGGGTTGCCGATGAGCATGTCGCGGTGCTGTTCGAGCCATTGGGTGTTGACCGCCGTGATGTCGCATTCGGCATTGAGCGGTTCGTCCTGGATGCAGCTGGTCAGCAGGCAGCCGGCCAGGGCCAGGTTCAGCAGTAGTAATGTTTTTGTCATGGGCAGGCGTCGGTGTGATTGATCAATCGAGATTACGGGCAAAATTACGGAAAAAACTAATTAGGCGTCACAGGTTTTCGGTGAAAGAATTGTCCGTTTTGCTTAATAAAACGTTATATGGGGAACTGTTTAGCATCTTTTAGGGGAAGAAGGCGGGGCTGGGGCTTCGGCGGGCCCCGAAGCGGAACTTCGGGGAACGGTGGTCGAGGGAAGGGACGGCACATCGGGAAAACAACTCGGCACTTAGGAAAAACAAGTCCAGACTTAGGAAAAACAACTCGGCACTTAGGAAAAACAAAGCGGCACTTAGGATTTTCTAAGTGCCGCTTCGGACAAACAACTCGGGCGGTTGTGATTGGGGGTAGAGGGAGGGGGTTATAGCCCCTGGCTCCGCGCATTACCGGCCTTGGCTCAGGACTTTCAGGGCTTGTCCCTGTGCGCCGCGCAGCAGGTAGGTGCCGGCGGGCAGGTTGAGGCTGTCGAAGTGGCGCAGGGTGGTGGTGGCCACATGGCGGCCTGCCAGGGTGTAGACTTCGACGGGAGTGTCGGGGAGCATGGGGGCGGGGAGTATGGCCGTTTCGTCGGAGGGCAGCTGCACCTGCTGCCAGGCGGTCCATTTCGACTCGCCGGCGGGGGCGTATGCCTTGACGCGCCATTCGTAGGTTCCGCCCTTGGCCAGGGAGTCGAACCGCTGGCTCGTGGAGTTAGAGACAAACTGCGACAGCGGTCGGACGGCCAGCGGCGCGGTTTGGCCGGCCGTGGCCGGGGCTGCTTCGGCCGGTTCGAGGCCGAAGTCGGCGGCGTTGAACTTCCCGTCGTAGATGCCGAACGATTCGATGTAGAACCGCTTGTTGCCCAAGAAGCCGATGCTGAAGGGTTGCGGCTGGGCCATTTCGAAGTGGACGAAGTGCGTGCCGTCTTCGAGCGTGACGGGCTGTTGTTGGAGAATGTTGCCGTTGGCATCCTTCAGCAGGACGGTGGCCTGCGGCTCGCTGGCCTTAAACTGCTGTTCGGTGAGGCGCACGGTGATGAAGCCCGTTTCGACGGCCGGGTAGACGGGCGACACGAGCCAGCCCGCCACGAAGCCCGTGCCGAGCTTCAGCTTGCCTGCGCTGCGGAAGGCCTTGGTTGCGGTCCAGCCCTGGCTGCCCATATAGTTGTCGATGTCGTCGGCGATGTCGGTGCTGGAGTCCCCGATCAGGTCCACGTTTTTCTGGGTGAAGTCGAAGGCTGCAATCACCATTTCGTCGGGGTCGGTCGCCCCGGTGCGGCGCATTTCGAGCTGGTAGTTTTCGGCGTCGGCCACTTCGGTCCAGTTGGCCGTGAAGGCGGTACTGCTCACCTGCGTGGCGGGGAGCTGTTGGGGCATGGCCAGGGGCAGGCCGCCCATGAAGCGGAACGACACCCTGCCGTTCTGCTCGCTGATGGCCGTGATGGGCTTGTGCATGAGCTTCAGCCCGTCGGTGTTCTGGTTGTAGAGGGAGGCCTGCGGCCAGCTGTCGTCGGTGAGTTCCGTGTTCTTCCTGATGCCCGGATAAGGGTCGCCCATGAGGTCGGCAGTACCGTTGGAGCGCGAGCCGTCGGCGGGGATGATGGTGCAGCGTTCGTGGTCGTTGTAGCTGTTGTTCACGGTATTGTTGCTCCAGTCCCACTTGTTGTAGTCCACGTGGAGCACGAGCAGTCCGTGGCCGCTGAGTTTGGTGTCGGCGCCCTGCTTCTGCCTGTTTTCGAGCAGGTAGTACTCGTTGCGGTCAGCCTCGTTGTAGATGATGTAGGCTTCGGGGCTGTCGGTGAGCGGCTTCATGTTCTCCACAAAGCAACTTTCGGTCAGCTCGGTGGGAGTGAGCCAGCCGCTGAACATACGTTCGTAGGACGTATAGCCGACCGGTGCGTAGCCGTTGCCGGCATAAGTGCCCTGGTCCATGATGCTCCAGCGGCCCATGCCGAAGTTGCCTTTTGAGGTGTCGTACATGTCGGGCAGTCCCAGACAGTGGGAGAACTCATGGCAGGCAGTACCGATGCCGTCGAGGCTTGAGCCCGCGCTGCCGGTGAGCTCGGAGGTGCAGCCGTAGGTATTGATTTTGACTCCGTCGAGCGTGAGGTTGTAGCCGGCGTAGCTGATGCACCACTCGTGGGGCCAGATGGAGGTGCTGGGTCCTCCCTGCGCCTCGTTGTAGCCGGCGAAGATGACAAACACCTGTTCGGCCTCGCCGTCGCCGTTCCAGTCGTAGTCGGCGAAGTCGACTTCCTTGTCGGCCAGCTGGCAGGCCTCGTAGACCATCTTGGCGGCCGTGGTGCCGTCGCTTCCGTAGTAGTCATTGCGTCCGTAGTCGGCCATGTTGCCCGCCACGGTGACGGGTCCCACCACGTCGAAGGTGAGGTCCAGCTGTCCGTAGGACTGGTCCTTGAAGTAGTCGTGTACGCTGCTGGCGTTGCCGAAGTCGGTGTAGCCCTCCTTGTTCATCATGTCGGTGAAGACGGCGTTGGTGTGCTTGTCCTTCATCTTGACGTCCTGGTAGTTGACCAGAATGACGATGCCCTTGCGTTCGCCCACAGGGTAGGTCGGTTCGCCCACGGCTCGGCTTGCGGGCTGTTGCCGTGCGGCGCGGCGGGCCGCACGCTGGACGTTTCGCTCGGCCGTCCGCTTGCTTCCCAGCTGTTGCAGGGCCGACAGTCCGGCAGCCTGTTGGAGCACGAGTCGGGCCTCGTCGGGCGTGCGCTGCGCCGCCTCATGGGCCAGTACGCCGGTCGAGCGCAGGAGGTCACCCTGCAGGCAGGCGTAGTGGAGGCTTCCGTCGTCGTGGCGCACCAAGGGCACGCCGTCGAGCGTCTGGTAATAGTGGAACGATTCGTCGCCCACCAGCAACACCGTGAGGGTAGTGCCGTCGGGCTGCTGGAGGGTGAGAGGAGTGGGTTTGGCCGGTACGGCCCAGACCTGTGCGACACCCAGCAGGGCGGCGAACACAAGGAATAGTAGTTTGTGCATGCTGAAAAACAGTAGGGTTTAGATAGAGTCAGAGATAGTGGATGTGGCAGGGTCAGTGCAGCCGCTTGCTGCGCCCGCCGCGCGGACGCTTGCGCTTCGGGGCGGCAGGCGGGTCCGGCAGCTTGTCGGGCACGGCGTGCTCCTCGCCGTTGGTGCTGACCAGGGCGAAGTCGAGCTGGCGGCGTTCGAGGTTGGCCCGCTCCACGCGGATGCGCACTTTGTCGCCCAAGGCGTAGCGGCGGCGGAAACGGCGGCCCACGAGACAGAAGTTGCGCTCGTCGAACTCGTAGTAGTCGTCGAGCAGCAGGCGCAGCGGCACCATGCCCTCACACTTGCTGTCGTCCAGTTCGACATAGAGGCCGAACTCCGTGACGCCGCTCACCGAGCCGTCGAACTCCTGGCCGATGCGGTCGGCCATGAACTCCACCTGCTTGTACTTGATGCTGGCCCGTTCGGCCGTCTGTGCCAGCTGCTCCATGTTGGAGGCATGTTCGCAGAGGTCCTCATACTTCTGGGCGTTCACCGAGCGTCCGCCCTCGGCATAGCGTGTGAGCAGGCGGTGGACCATGGTGTCGGGATAGCGGCGTATGGGCGAGGTGAAGTGGGTGTAGTACTGGAACATGAGTCCGTAGTGGCCGATGTTGTGGATGCTGTAGCGCGCCTTCATCATGGCGCGGAGCGCAACCAGCTCTACGACGTTCTCCTCCTTTTTCCCCTTCACGTCATCCAGCAGGCGGTTGAGGCTCTTGCTGACCTCCGTCTTCGAGCCGTCGGTGCGCACCTTGTAGCCGAAGCGCGCCACGAAGGCACTGAGCTTCTCCATCTTCTCGGGGTCGGGCACGTCGTGTATGCGGTAGGGGAAGACCTTCGGCTTCTTTCCCTTGGGCACCTTGGCTATCATTTCGGCCACGCTTCGGTTGGCCAGGAGCATAAACTCCTCGACCAGCTTGTTGGCATCCTTGGCCACCTTGACGTAGGTCGAAACGGGGTGGCCCGTCTCGTCGATTTCGAAGCGCACCTCGGCGCGGTCGAAGCCGATGGCACCGTTCTTGAACCGCTTGTCGCGCAAGATTTTGGCCAGGCGGTTCAGCTTGATAAGCTCGGCGGCATATTCACCCTCGGGAGCGGAGCCGGACGGCAGCGGTTCGGGATGTTCGCCGGGCTGGGCCAGGTCGTCGGGCGAGGCTTCGCCGTTGCGCTCCAGGATGTGCTGCACCTCTTCGTAGGTGAAGCGGCGGTCGGAGCGGATGACGGTATGTGCCAGGTGCCAGGAGAGGACTTCGCCCTTGTCGTTCATGGTGAAAATGGTGGAGTAGGCCAGTTTCTCCTCGTCGGGGCGCAAGGAGCAGATGAAGTTGCAGAGCCGTTCGGGCAACATGGGGATGGTGCGGTCTACGAGGTAAACGCTGGTGGCGCGCTTCTGGGCCTCGCGGTCGATGATGTCGCCCTCCTTGACGTAGTGGCTCACGTCGGCAATGTGGACACCCACCTGCCACAGCCCTTCGCCGGCGGGGCAGATGGAGAGCGCGTCGTCGAAGTCCTTGGCGTCGTGCGGGTCGATGGTGAAGGTGGTGACCTCGCGGAAGTCCTCGCGGCGGGCAATCTCCTCGGGCGTGATGTCGGGCTGGAGGGCCTCGGCGGCCTTCTCGACCTTTTCGGGGTAGGCATAGGGGAGGCCGTACTGCGCCAGGATGGCGTGCATCTCGGCGTTGTTCTCACCCTGGCGGCCCAGGATGTCGATGACCTTGCCGATAGGGCTCTTCGAGTCGGTGGGCCACTCCACGATTTTCACCACCGCCTTGTCGCCGTTCTTGCCCCCCTTGAGCTTGTCCTTGGGAATGAAGATGTCGGTGGCCAACGAGCGGCTCTCGGTGATGAGGAAGCCGTAGCCGCTCTCGACTTGGAGCTGGCCGACGAAGGTGTCGTTGGCGCGATCCAGGATATCGGTGACTTCGGCCTCGCGGGTGTGGCCGGCGCGGCGTGCCAGCATGGTCACGCGCACACGGTCGCCGTCGAGCGCGTGGAGCGAGTTGCGCTCGCAGACCAGGATGCTCTTGCCCCCGTCGTCGGGCACGAAGGCGTTGTGGCCGTTGCGCTTGCGCACGAAGGTTCCCTCCATGACGTTGGAGCGGACGGTGTTGTGGTAGTTTCCGTTGCCGTCGGTGGCTATGTAGTCGTCGAGCACAAGGTCCGAAAGGGCTTCGAGCACCACCATTTTGGCCGGGTGGTTGGCGGCGTGCAGGTGGACAAAGATGTCCTTCACGTTGAACTCTTTGTCGGGGCGGCTGTTGAACATGTCGACGAGCCATTGCATGACCGCCTTCTTCTTCAGGCGGGAGCCGGACTTGTTGTTTCCTTTCTTACCCATGCGAGTCTGTATTTTAGATTGGTGAACGTTGGCGGCAGTCCCCGGCTGCTTCCCCACGGCGCGGCGGCGCACGGTACGGCGGGGAGGCGGCGAGTCGGGCTGCCGGCTTGTATGCAACAAAGGAACTGCTTTTTCTCGAAAAGTGGGAGGCTTTAATATATAATAACGCGCCATGCAAGAGATTCTTGCTACTTTTGCGGCCTGCAAACACACCGATTATGCCCATGCGTAGAATGAATTTCCCTTTCCTAATCCTGGCCTTCGTGGTGCAGTGGTGGTTCGTGTGCGCACCCGCCGCGTGGTCGCAGGCCGCAGAGCCGGTGCCCGCCGACACGGTCGAGGTGGAGGAGACCGAGGTGCCCATCATGACGCAGTTGGGCACCACCGAGTACAAGGGGCAGACCATTCCGCACGTAATCTATCCCACACTGCCCAAATACCAGCCCCTGCAGTTCAAGAGCGCGAAGGAGCGCGAGAAGTATAACCGCCTGGTGTATAACGTGAAGAAGGTCTTGCCCTGGGCCAAGCTCGCCAAGCTCACCATCGTGGAGACCTATGACTATCTGGAAACCCTGCCCGACAAGGAGTCGCGCGACGAGCACGTGAAGCGCGTCGAGGCGGGGCTGAAGAAGCAGTACGGGCCGGCCTTGAAGAAGATGACACGCTCACAGGGCCGCCTGTTGGTGAAGCTCGTGAACCGCGAGTGCAACCAGACGGGCTATAACATCGCCAAGGCCTTTATGGGCACGTTCAAGGCTAACCTCTACCAGAGCGTGGCCCTGCTGTTCGGCAACAGCCTGACCAAGAAATATGACCCCGAAGGCGACGACCAGTACACCGAGCGCGTGGTGCGCATGGTCGAGTCGGGGCTGCTTTGACGGGGGCGGGAGCCCCCGGAAAATCCGGGCACTCCGGATGATTCGGAAAGTCCAGAGTGTCCGGACTATCCAGGCTGTCCGGAGCCTCCGGCAAAGAATCCGGCGGGCCGCTCTCAGAGCGGCCCGCCGGATTCTTAGTAAGTGAAGGTGCTGCCGCCCAGAAACTCCCGCAGCAGCGAGGTGGGAGGCAGGCCGTGGGTCGAGATCGGCTTGAGGTAGCCCAGGAACTTGCGCAGGCGGTAAGCCTCGGAGTACTCGGGCGAATGCTCGGGCACCTGTTCGAGCAGGGGCAGGGCCTGCTCGCGCAGGGCGGCCAGCTCAAAGAGCAGGGCGGTGTTCATCATTTCGTCGGCCTGCTCCTGGAAGGGGAAAATCCAGCGCTCCTCGCCCCGGCGCACCGAGGGCCACTGGCGGATGGTCTCCTGCGCCGAACGGGCGCGGTACTTGTAGTCGCGCACGATGCGCCGCAGCAGGCGGTTGTCGGTGGTGGGAATGTAGTTGTGGTCGTCGAGCAGGATGGTGGTGAGGGCGGAGGCGTAGATCTTGAACTTGTTGGCCTCGGGTACGCCCGCCGTGAGCTGCGGGTTGAGCGCGTGGATGCCTTCGAGCACCAACACGTCGTTCGGCCCCAGACGGTAGCGGTGGCCGCTGCGTTCGCTCATGCCCGTCTCGAAGTTGTAGCGCGGCGTTTCGACCTCCTCGCCCGCCAGCAGGGCGTTGATCTGCTCAGTGAGCAGGGCGGTGTTCATCGCGTCGATGTGCTCAAAGTCATACTCGCCGTGCTCGTCGCGGGGCGTGTCGGTGCGGTTCACAAAGTAGTCGTCGGTCGAGATAGACAGCGGTCGCAGTCCGCAGGCCAGGAGCTGCACGCTGAGCCGCTTGCTGAAGGTTGTCTTGCCGCTCGAAGAGGGTCCCGCAATGAGGATGACCTTCAGCTCAGGGTGAGAGGCAATGTGGTCGGCCATGCGTGCAATCTTCTTCTCCTGCAGTGCCTCGCTCACGTTGATGAGCTGGTTGGTGAACCCCTTGTTGCACGCCTCGTTGAACTCGCCTATGGTCGTCACGCCCAGAATTTCGTTCCAGCGGTGCTGCTCGCGGAACACCTCGAACATCTTGGGCTGCTCCACCATCGGGCGCAGCGCGTCGGGGTTGTGCGGGTCGGGCAGGCGCAGCAGGAGTCCGTCGCCAAAGGGAATGAGGTCGAAGAGGTAGAGCTGTGAGGTCTTGATGAGCAGCGAGCCGTAGAAGTAGTCGGCCGTGTCGTCGAGTGTATAGTAAGTGGTGTAGAGCGAGCCCAGTCCCTCCAGCAGCTTCGCCTTGCTCTCCAAACCGTCATTGCGGAAGCGCGCCACGGCCTCGTCGGTAGGACAGGTGATGCGGTGGAAGGGGAGGTCCATTGCCACCAGCTCATCCATGCGCGCCTTCAGCAGCTGGGCCGTCTCGGCGGGCTTGTAGCCCTGCGCCTCCAAGTGGCAGTAGTAGCCGTTGGAGACCGGCGTGTCGATACGCAGGCGAGCCTCCTTGCCCAGCACGTCGCGCACGGCCTTGTAGAGCACAAAGAAGAGCGAGCGCGTGTAGGTGCGCAGGCCCGAGGGCGAGGTGATGTCGAGAAACTCCACGTCCTTGTCGTTGAAGAACATGAAGTGAAGGCCCTCCACCTTGTTGTTCACCTTGGCACTGGTGGCTCCGTGAGGCAGTTGGAGGTCGAGCATTTCGTAGACCTCCTCAAGGGTGAAACCGATGGGCACGCGGTGGGAGCGTCCCGTGTTCTTGCAGCGGATGGTGATGTTTTTGCTCATGGGGTAGAAGTTGGGTTGAAGTTGCGGCAAATGTAGGCATTTTGGGCCAACCCACCGCCACCAAGCCCGGCTTTCGGTGCACCGAAAGGCAGGCAGGAACAAAAAAAGCGTCTTTTCAGCTCCGAAAAGTCCCCTTTAAGGTGTCAGCAGCTCCTTCCTCCGTGTCGTAAAGCGCTTTTTTGCGCCGGAAAGCCTAAAAATCATGGATTTCAGTTGGCGGGGAAAGCAAATGTTCGTACTTTTGCACCCGCTATGCCCCAAGGGCGCAGTCAAAACAACCAAACATCTTTAATAAACAATGTACTTAAATCCTGAAATTAAGAAAGAGATCTTTGGCAAGTACGGACAGTCTAATTCGGACACCGGCTCGGTTGAAAGCCAGGTGGCCTTGTTTTCTTACCGTATTGCCCACTTGACGGAGCACATGAAGGCAAACCGTAAAGATCATACGACTGAACGTTCTCTGGTGAAGCTGGTAGGTAAGCGCCGCGCGCTGCTCAACTACCTGAAGCGCAACGACATTGAGCGTTACCGTAACCTGGTTAAGGCTCTCGGCTTGCGTAAGTAAAGACCGGGGCTTCGGCCGACGGAACAAAAAGCAGAGGTTGCCAAGCGACGCATCGCTTGGCAACCTCTGCTTTTGTTCGCCCGACATGGGCATAAT
>CALZRA010000090.1 GCA_945828345.1 uncultured Bacteroidales bacterium | reverse complement strand
CTTTTGATAAGATAGGCGGCGGCTCGGAAATGCAAAATGAAAAACTTTCAGCTTTTCTTTTGCATTTCGCTCGCCTTGCACTATCTTTTGATAAGATAGGCGGCGGCTCGGAAATGCAAAATGAAAAACTTTCAGCTTTTCTTTTGCATTTCGCTCGCCTTGCACTATCTTTGCCACGCAAAAAGATAAAACAAAACATGAAAAGTCTTAATCTGGACATACGACTGTCTTCGCTATTCATTAGCCTGCGTGCAAAAGGCACGCGGAAGTGAATGGCAGCATGGGCTTGCCCCTGAACGGCTGTATGGCCTGCCCGGACTTTTCTCCCTGAACCGTCATGCCTCACTTCCGCCCGTGTGGAGGTGGGCATTGTTTTTTTATATACCGGCAGCCTGGCTGCCCTTGCGGACAGCATGGTTCCCTGATGCCGGCCCGCAAGACCTTTCGAAAGAAAAACTATTTGAGAATATGAGCGAGAGACTTTACATTTTCGACACGACCCTGCGCGACGGCGAGCAGGTGCCGGGCTGCCAGCTCAACACGGTTGAGAAAATCCAGGTGGCCAAGCAGCTCGAAGCGCTGGGCGTGGATGTGATTGAAGCCGGCTTCCCGATTTCGAGCCCGGGGGACTTCAACTCGGTGATTGAAATATCGAAAGCCGTGACTTGGCCCACTATCTGCGCCCTGACACGCGCCGTCGAGAAAGACATTGACTGCGCCGCCGAAGCCCTGAAGTTTGCCAAGCGCAAACGCATACACACCGGCATCGGCACCAGCGACAGCCACATCAAATACAAGTTCAACTCGAACCGCGAGGAAATCATCGAGCGCGCCGTGGCTGCCGTGAAATATGCCAAACGCTATGTGGAGGACGTGGAATTTTACGCCGAAGATGCCGGGCGCACCGACAACGAATACCTGGCCCGCGTGGTGGAAGCCGTCATCAAGGCGGGCGCTACGGTGGTGAACATACCCGACACGACCGGCTACTGCCTGCCCCACGAATACGGCGCGAAGATCAAATACCTGTGTGACCACGTGGCAGGCATCGAGCATGCCATCATCTCCACGCACTGCCACAATGACCTGGGCATGGCCACGGCCTGCACGCTGGCCGGCGTGCTGAACGGAGCTCGCCAGGTGGAGGTGACCGTCAACGGTATCGGCGAACGCGCCGGCAACACGTCGGAGGAGGAGATTGCCATGATCCTGAAGTGTCACCACCTGGACATCGACACCAACATCAACACACGCAAGATTGCCGCCACCTCGCGCATGGTGAGTTCGCTGATGAACATGCCCGTACAGGCCAACAAGGCGATTGTGGGCCGCAATGCCTTTGCCCACTCCAGCGGCATCCATCAGGACGGCGTGCTGAAGAACGTGGAGACCTACGAGATCATCAACCCGAAGGACGTGGGCATCGACGACAACTCCATCATCCTCACGGCCCGCTCGGGCCACGCCGCACTGAAGCACCGTCTGGAGGTGCTGGGCGTGGAAGTGAATAATGAGGAGAGGCTGAACGACATTTACCAGCGTTTCTTGGCACTGGCCGACAAGAAGAAGGAAGTGACCGACGACGACATCCTGGTTTTGGCTGGCGAGGAACGCGCCGCCTCCCACAGCATCAAGCTGGACTACCTGCAGGTGACGAGCGGACACGGCGTGCGGCCCGTGGCAGCTATCATCCTGGACATCGCAGGCGAAAAGTTCCAGGCTGCCGCCGAAGGCAACGGACCGGTAGACGCTGCCATCAATGCGCTGAAGAACATCATCCACCGCAAGATGACGCTCAAGGAGTTCACCATTCAGGCCATCAACCGAGGCTCGGACGACGTGGGCAAGGTTCACATGCAGGTAGAATACGACGGTTCGGTGTACTACGGCTTTGGCGCCAACACCGATATTGTTACCGCCAGCGTCGAAGCCTACATCGATGCCATTAACAGTTTCAAGAAGTAACTATCAGCTTGTGAGCTTGCGTTCTTAGGTTATGAGATTTTAGGTTATAACTATTTGAGTGGATGACGTTCAAGCGTTAAAGCTGTAACTTTATAACCTCACAACCTCACAACCAAGGTTACGAAGTAACTTTATAACCTCATAACCTGCGCGAAGCGCAACACCTCATACCCCCTACCAACCCTCCAAAAACAAAATTACATGAACACACTTTTCGACAAGATATGGGACAGCCACGTCGTGCAACACGTGGAAGACGGTCCCGACCAGCTTTACATTGACCGGCTGTATGCCCATGAAGTGACCAGCCCGCAAGCTTTTGCGGGAATGCGGGCACGCGGACTGAGATGCTTCCGTCCCGACCACATTTACTGTATGCCCGACCACAACACGCCCACCCACGACCAAGACAAGCCCATCGAGGACCCCGTCTCGAAGAAGCAGGTTGACACGCTGGAGCAGAACTGCCGCGACTTCGGCCTCACGCACTTCGGCATGATGCACCCCAACAACGGCATCATCCACGTGGTAGGTCCCGAAATGGGACTGTCATTGCCGGGCATGACCATCGTGTGCGGCGACTCACACACCTCCACCCACGGTGCCATGGGAGCAGTGGCCTTCGGCATCGGCACCTCGGAAGTGGAAATGGTGATGGCCTCGCAGTGTATTCTGCAAGCCAAGCCCAAATCGATGCGCATCAGCGTGGAAGGAGAGCTGGGCAAAGGCGTAACGGCCAAGGATGTGGCCCTGTACCTGATGAGCCAACTCTCCACCAGCGGTGCCACAGGCTACTTCGTGGAATATGCGGGCAGTGCCGTACGTTCGCTGAGCATGGAAGGCCGTCTCACGCTGTGCAACCTGTCGATTGAAATGGGTGCCCGCGGCGGCTTCATCGCTCCCGACGAAGTGACCTTTGCCTATCTGAAAGGCAGACCGAACGCTCCGCAGGGCGAAGCCTGGAATCAGGCCGTGGCTGCCTGGAGTGAACTGAAGAGCGGCGACGATGCTGTCTTCGACAAGGAACTGGTCTTCAACGCCGCCGACATCGAACCGATGATTACCTACGGTACGAACCCGGGCATGGGCATCGGCATCACGCAGCGCATTCCCCAGCCGCAGAATGCCTCTGACGAGAAGGCCCTGCGGTACATGCAGTTTGCCGGTGGCGAGCAGATGCTGGGCAAGCAGGTCGACTACGTGTTCCTCGGTGCCTGCACCAACGGCCGCATCGAGGACTTCCGCGCCTTCGCCTCGATTGCACGAGGACGCCACAAGGCCGAACACATCACGGCCTGGCTCGTGCCCGGCTCCTGGCGGGTGCTCGACCAGATCAAGGCCGAAGGCCTGGACCGCGTGCTGGCCGAAGCCGGCTTCGAGATACGCCAGCCTGGCTGCTCGGCCTGTCTGGCCATGAACGACGACAAGATACCGGCCGGCAAGCTGGCTGTGTCTACATCGAACCGCAACTTCGAAGGACGCCAAGGACCGGGCTCACGCACCTGTCTGGCCTCGCCGCTCGTAGCTGCCGCAGCAGCCGTGACCGGTGTCATCACCGACCCGCGCACGCTGATGGACTGATGGATGGTCATGGGTGAGAGGTTATAAAGCCAGTCCTGACGACCCCGTCCTGAGACTATAGACTCATAACCTCACAACCTCATCCCCTAATAACCTACAAACCCAATCGTTTTCCTCTCATGAAACAACCCTTTCACATCATAGAAAGCACCTGCGTGCCTCTTCCCTTAGAGAATGTCGACACCGACCAGATTATTCCCGCCCGTTTCCTCAAGGCTACCGACAAGGAGGGATTTGGCGAAAACCTATTCCGCGACTGGCGTTACAATCCCGACGGCAGTCCCAAGGACTTCGTGCTGAACGACCCCACCTACGGCGGCTGTGTGCTCGTGGCCGGACGCAACTTCGGCAGCGGTTCGAGCCGTGAACACGCCGCATGGGCCATTGCCGGCTATGGTTTCCGCGTGGTCATCAGTTCCTTCTTTGCCGACATCCACAAGCAGAACGAACTGAACAACTTCGTGCTGCCCGTCGTGGTGAGCGAAGGCTTTCTGGCCCAGCTCTTCAAGAGCATCGAGGCCGACCCTAAAACGCAAGTGCGCATTGACCTGCCCAACCAAACCGTGACCAACCTGGCCACCGGCGAGAGCGAACACTTCGACATCAACGGCTACAAGAAGTACTGTCTGGAGAACGCCCTCGACGATATCGACTTCCTGGTGCAAAGCAAGGACAAAATCGAAGCCTTCGAAGCTGCACACCGCCACTAATGCTTCCTGCCTATGGAAATAATGGATACCACCCTGCGCGACGGCGAACAAACCAGCGGTGTGTCGTTCGTTCCGCATGAAAAGCTGCAGATAGCCAAGAAGCTGCTGCGCGAAGTCAAGGTTGACCGCATCGAAGTGGCCTCAGCCCGCGTGAGCGAAGGCGAGAAGCAGGCCGTCACCGACATCTGCCAATGGGCGGCACGCCACGACCTGTTGCACGCCGTCGAAGTGCTGGGCTTCGTGGACAAGCACGTGTCTATCAACTGGATTCACCAGTGCGGCGGCCGCGTCATCAACCTGCTGTGTAAAGGCTCGCGTCGCCACTGCGAGTTGCAGCTGCACAAAACGCCCGAGCAGCACATTGCCGACATCCTGCACGAAATCAGTTATGCCGACGAGCTGGGCATTGCCGTCAACGTATATCTCGAAGACTGGTCGAACGGCATGAAGGAATCGCCCGACTACGTCTACCAGTTGGTTGACGCCCTGAGCCAACATAGCGTGCGCCGCTTCATGCTGCCCGACACGCTCGGCGTGCTCGACCCGCTCTCAGCCGTGTCGCACTTCCGCAAGATGCGCAAGCGTTACCCGCAGCTGCACTTTGACTTCCATGCCCACAACGACTACGACCTGGCCATTGCCAACGTGTCGGCCGCCATCCTGTGTGGCTGTCAGGGCATACACACTGCCGTCAACGGTCTGGGCGAGCGCGCCGGCAACGCCCCGTTGGCCAGCGTGCAGGCCATTCTGCATGACCACTTCAACATTGCCACACACATCGACGAAAGCAAGCTCTTCGACATTTCGCGACTGGTGGAAAGCTACAGCGGCATTGCCGTGCCGGCCAACAAACCTATCGTGGGCGAAAGCGTGTTCACGCAGGTGGCAGGCGTACATGCCGACGGCGACAACAAGTCGAACCTCTACTGTAACGCGCTGCTGCCCGAACGGTTCGGCAGGCAACGCGAATATGCTCTGGGCAAGAACAGCGGCAAGGCCAACATCCTGAAGAACCTCGAAAACTACGCGCTCGAACTGACACCCGAACAGACGCGCCGCGTGACGGAGCGCATCATCGAACTGGGCGACAAGAAGGAAATGGTGACGCAGGACGACCTGCCCTACATCGTGAACGATGTGCTCAAGCATACCGTGCCGGCCGACAAGGTGAAGCTCATCAGCTACCTCGTCACCACGGCCTACGGACTCAAGCCCACGGCACAGCTCAAAATCGAAATCGACGGCCAGTGTTACGAAGCACACGCCACGGGTGACGGCCAGTATGACGCCTTCATGCGCGGCATACGCGACATCTACAAACACCGTCTGGGCCGCACCTTCCCCATGCTCATAGGCTACTATGTGACCATTCCGCCAGGCGGACGGACCGATGCCTTTGTGCAAACGGTCATTACCTGGCAGCATGAAGGAAAAACCATGCGCACCCGCGGACTCGACGCCGACCAGACTGATGCCGCTATCAAGGCGACCATCAAAATGCTGAACCTGATTGAGCCGTAACTGTCAACGGGCGGCAGCCTTCTGGCTCGCCGCCACGCCCCTACCCTCTGATTATTCAAACATCACATTCACTTCCCCCAAAAACATGCGCCCAGTGCGCCCCAACCCCATGAACCTGAAAATTGCAGTACTTGCCGGCGACGGCATCGGACCCGAGATTTCCGAACAAGGCGTGGCCGTCATGCAGGCCGTTTGCCAGAAGTTCGGCCACGAAGTCACCTTCACCCCCGCCCTGTGCGGAGCTGCCGCTATCGATGCGGTGGGCGACCCTTTCCCCGAAGAGACCTTCCGTATTTGTCAGGAAGCCGATGCTGTGCTCTTCTCGGCTGTAGGCGACCCGAAGTTTGACAACGACCCCACGGCCAAGGTGCGTCCCGAACAGGGATTGCTGGCCATGCGCAAGAAGCTGGGCCTCTTTGCCAACATCCGTCCCGTCGAGACCTTCGACTGTCTCGTACACAAATCTCCGCTGCGCCAGGAGTTGGTGAGCGGTGCCGACTTCGTGTGCATTCGCGAACTCACCGGCGGCATGTACTTCGGCGAGAAAAAAGAAGGAGCTGACTACGCCTACGACACCAATGCCTACTCCCGTCACGAGGTAGAGCGCATCCTGCATGTGGCCTACCAATATGCACGCCGCCGTCGCAAGCACCTCACCGTGGTCGACAAGGCCAACGTACTGGCTTCGTCGCGTCTGTGGCGCAAGGTGGCACAGGAGATTGCCGAGCAGTATCCCGACGTGCAGACCGACTACATGTATGTCGACAATGCCGCCATGCGCATGATTCAGGAGCCGCGCTTCTTCGATGTGATGGTCACTGAAAACACCTTTGGCGACATCCTCACCGATGAAGGCTCGTGCATCACCGGCTCGATGGGCCTGCTGCCCTCGGCCTCGACCGGCGAAGGCACTCCCGTGTTTGAACCCATCCACGGTTCCTGGCCGCAGGCCAAGGGCTTGAACATAGCCAACCCGCTGGCCCAGATTCTCTCGGTGGCCATGCTGTTCGAGTACTTTGACCTTGCTGCTGAAGGCAAGCTCGTGCGCGATGCGGTCAACGCCAGTTTGGATGCCAACGTGCGCACGCCCGAAATCCAAGTGGAAGGCGGCGAGAAGTACGGCACCAAGGAAGTGGGCAGCTGGATAGTCAACTGGATTCAACAAGCCTGAACCTCTCTCTGTTCACTGCCTGACCTATGTCGGACTTTCCCAAATGGCTGCTCGCCCTGGCCGGTGTGAGCCTGCTCCCCGTACTGCTGTCGCCCCTCTATCTATTCGGGGCCACGCCCTTCGGCACCAGCGACTACAGGCTCGTGCAGTTCCTGTTGTACTGCGCCACGCAGCTGCTGTGGCTGCTGCCGCTCGTGCTGTTCTTCGTGTCGCTCGACTACTACCGCCGGGGCTTTGAGCGCGCTGCCGTGGCCGTAGCCGCAGTGAGTGCCCTCGTGGCCTGTGCGGGCTTGGCGGCTGTGTTTCTCCTGTAAAAGCAAATACCAACGAACAAAGGCTGGACAGTTTCCTCGTTGCGGAAACTGTCCAGCCTTTGCTGTATGCGCTTGGTTCAGGAGCCTATCCAGCTCCGATGTCCAAGCTCCTTGTCACGGCAGGTTCACCTCAGCCTTCAACGCGTCGACCAGCGTGGCAGCGGTTTCGCCTTCGGGATAGTCATCCGGCTCGAAGCGTTGCACCAACCGATTGAGACGTTCCAGCCGTTCGCTCTGCTGCGATGCGGCCAACTCCTGACGCAGCAAGCGCACCTTCTCGGCCAGTGCCACGCCCTCGATGAACCGCTCGTAGCGCACCGAACTTTGCGGCCCGGGGTAGATAAGATAAGTATCGCCCGGGGCAAAGAGGCGGTAGCGCGTGTCAGTGAGTGACTTGTCGTCCCAGTTCATCCACGACCAGTGGAGATAACCGTCGAACCGGTTGGCGACGCAGTAAACAGGCAGGAAGGCGGCCTCAGCCGGCAGGCTGTTGCTGAACAGGTTGGGATGGGTGTTGCTGCAACAGGTGTAGGTGGTCGACACACGGCCCTGACGGCGGCGGGCGGCCAGTTCCTCAGCCGAGAAATCCTGACCGTAAGCGATGCAATAGTCATGCAGCTTGTCGACCAGTTCGGCGTGGTAGTTTCCAGCCAGAGCCATTTTCAGTCCGGGAACGGCCTGCTGCGCTACCCGGTAAGCGTCGAGCATGGCATCCAGCCCACGCTCATCCATAGCGATGCAGGTGCGGTCGAACCAGCCCTTCTGCTTGAGATGGGCGGCAAAGTCGGTGAGGAAGGCCGTCCACAGGTCGCGGTATTCCTGACTCGACGTGGTGGCCGACAAGTCAATCTGCTGTCCCTGCGCCTCGTCGAAGTAGCGGAACTTCATGTCCCAGGGCACCATCGAGAAGCAGTTGATTTGCGGACCGATGCCGCAGTCCAGACAGAGTTGCACGTAACGGTCGAACACACTATAGTCGTAGGCCCAGCTGCCGTCCTTGCGCTTCACCGTGCGCACCATGGGGTCGAACTTGTCGTAGCTCTGGTCGCCCCAAGGCTCATAGAAGAGAATGGTGGAAATGACTTTCTGCCCCGATCGGGCCAAGAGGCGCAAATAGGGTTTCAGTGCTTCGAAGTGGGCATCGCTCCACCTCGCCACACCGTGCTGGCGCGCCACGGCATAGGGCTGCTGCCAAAAGTCAACATGGAAGGCTTGCTCCTGCGGCGAAGGCAGGGTGCGCGACAAGACCTTCAGCGACAGATTGAGGCGGCCCACCACGCGACAGGTGGCCGAATCGACGAGTTCGAGCCGATAGCGGTGTGTGCCCGCTGCGGCAGTCTGCGGCACTTCGAACGTACACCACACGGGCTGTGCCGAACGGGCCTGCACGCTGCAACTGGCATCGTCGGCAATGAGGTCGGGCACGGAATAGGGAGTGAGGTGTGTGGGGTGGTAGCCGCAATACTGGAAATTGTCGGTAGTGACGTAACGCACAAAGCGGGCTTCGGCCTGTGGTGCCTGCTTGGCATTGTTCTTCGTCCCGCTCCAACGCAGCTGAAGAGGCCCCGTGGCCTCAGCGGCGTAGACAACGGCCTGCATGGAGGCACGTTCGCCCCGCCACACGGTGAGCGTAGTGTCGGCAGTGAGCCGGGCGGGAGCCTCTGCTTGGGGAGCTGGATGCACGTTGGTCGAAATCCACGAAAGGCGGGGCTGTGCCCACAAGGCAGGGCCGAGCAGCAGGGCTAAGCCCAAGGATAAATTCTTTTTCATGACAGTTTTCTTCTCGGGGTTACTGCAAATGAAGGTGGAATCCCACGACGGCCTGTATGCCCTTGCGGAGCAGGTCGAGCGGGAAGTTCTCGTTGGGCGAATGAATGGCATTGCTCTCCAAGCCGAAGCCCATCAGGATGGTCTTTACTCCCAACACGCGCTCGAAGTCGCTGATGATGGGGATGCTGCCACCCCGGCGCACGGCTAACGGCCGCTTGCCGAAGGCTTCGGTGAATCCAGCCTCGGCCGCCCGGTAGGCAGGCAGGTCGATGGGACACACATAGCCCTCACCGCCGTGCATGGGGCGCACTTCGACCTTGACGCAGCGCGGTGCGATGGAGCGGATGTAGTCGGCAAACAGTCGCGAGATGACTTCGTGCTGCTGGTGGGGCACCAAGCGGCACGACACTTTGGCGTAAGCCTTTGAGGGGAGCACGGTCTTGGATCCTTCGCCCGTGTGTCCGCCCCAAATGCCGCAGATGTCGAACGACGGACGGCAGGCATTGCGCTCAATGGTAGAATAGCCGGTCTCGCCGCGCAGCTCATCGACTCCGATGGCCTGACGGTAGCGCGCCTCATCGAAGGGGATGGCGGCTATCATGGCACGTTCGTCGGGCGTGAGTTCTTCCACATCGTCATAGAAGTGGGGAATGGTTATGCGTCCCTCGCCGTCGACCACCTTGGCCAGCATCTCGCACAACACGTTGATAGGGTTGGCCACCGCTCCGCCGAAATGGCCCGAATGGAGGTCACGATTGGGGCCCGTGACTTCGATTTCCCAATAGGCCAGACCGCGCAGGCCCGTGGTGAGCGAAGGCAGGTCGGAGGCCAGCATGGAAGTGTCGCTCACCAGAATCACATCGCAGCGCAGCAGTTCGCGGTGCTGCATGAGGAAGGCATTGAGCGAGGGAGACCCGATTTCCTCCTCACCCTCCAGAATGAACTTCACGTTGTGGCGCAGCTGGCCGTGACGCACCAAGTATTCGAAGGCCTTGAGTTGGATGAAGCTCTGGCCCTTGTCGTCGTCAGCACCGCGGGCATAGATGCGCGCATCGCGCACACAGGGTTCGAAGGGAGGGGTCGTCCACTTGTCGAGCGGAGCTACGGGCATCACGTCGTAATGGCCGTACACCAACACGGTGGGGGCTGAGGCATCGACCAGCTTCTCGGCGTAGACCAAGGGATTGCCTTGTGAGGGCATGACCTCGGCACGGTCAGCCCCGGCTTCGAGCAGCAGCTCGCGCCAACGTTCGGCACAGCGCAGGCAGTCTGCATGGTGAGCCGGTTCGGCGCTGATGCTGGGAATGCGTATGAGCGAGAACAGCTCGTCGAGAAAACGCTGCTCGTTGGCTTGGATGTAGGATGTAATGTTCATGGGGAAAGGTTATTCTATGAAGGTAAATTCCACTTTCAGTTCGTTGTCGGTGGCGTGCGCGCCCCCTACCAGCACCGTATAGCGGACCTCGAAGCTGCCGCCTGTGTCCGTAAGGACAAGCGACTGGCTGTGGGTGAAGATGTCCAGATTCAGCGCAC
>CALZRA010000089.1 GCA_945828345.1 uncultured Bacteroidales bacterium | reverse complement strand
ACCAACGACCCCCTGATTAACAGTCAGGTGCTCTAACCAACTGAGCTACTGAAGCCTATGCAATTCAAAGACGGAAGTCTACTAAGTGCGCTTCAGGATGGGCTTGAACCAACGACCCCCTGATTAACAGTCAGGTGCTCTAACCAACTGAGCTACTGAAGCAGGCAAAACGTTTAAAAACTTGCCGTCTTTTGCTGAATTGCGGTGCAAAGGTAATGCTTCATTTTGAAATAACCCCTATCTTTGCACAGAAAAATCAAAAAAAAGTAGCATGAAGAGAGTTTTGGGCATGGGAAACGCCCTGATTGACGTGCTGGTAAAGGCCGAAAGCGACGATTTACTCCGCGAGCTGCAACTGCCAAAAGGCTCCATGCAGCTCATTGGTCCCGCACGCTACCGTGAACTTCAACAACGGTTTGCGAGCCTTTCACCTCGCCGCACAACCGGCGGTTCTGCCTGCAACACCCTGCTGGCACTGGCTCATCTGGGTGCCGTTCCGGGCTTGATAGCCAAGGTGGGCGATGATGAAGCCGGCCGCTTCTTTGCCGACAGCTGCTGCCGCGAAGGCATTCATACGCACCTCCTCTGCCAACAGGGTATACCTACAGGCGTGGCCTCAACTGTCATCACACCCGACGGGCAGCGCACTTTCGGCACCTGTCTCGGGGCTGCCGCCACCATGCAGGCCGATGAGCTGAGCAGCGAATGGTTCGGCGGCTACGACTACTTCTATATCGAAGGCTACTTGGTGCAGAACCACGACCTCATGCGGCGCGCCGTCTCCTTGGCCCGCGAGGCTGGACTTAAAGTGTGCATTGACCTGGCCAGCTACAATGTGGTGGAGGCCGAACGCGGCTTCTTCGGCGAAATGCTGCAACACACCGACATCGTCTTTGCCAACGAACAGGAGGCCGCCGCCCTCACCGGCACCGACGACCCCAGACATAACCTTCAGGCACTGGGCGACATCTGTTCCCTCGCCGTGCTGAAAGTGGGGCGGCAAGGCGTGTGGGTGCAGCAAGGCAGCGAACAGCTCCACTGCCCGGCCCACAGCGTGCCGCAAGTCACCGACACCACAGCGGCCGGCGACTATTTCGCCGCAGGCTTCCTGTACGGAGTCATTCAGGACCGCAGCCTCACCTGGTGTGCCGAAGCCGGCAGTCTGTTGGCCGCTCATATCATTCAGGTAGTAGGAACCGCCCTGCCCCACTCCACCTGGCACAGCCTGCAACACGACCTTGCAGCCCTCACAAACTAAACGTAAATGAACACCTCTCACGTCCTGTCTGACCACCTATCGACACACCGAGTGGCCTGTCTCGGGCCGCTCATGCTGCTGCTGACGCTCTTCGCCAGCCCGGCAGCCTCAGCCCAAACCTCTCCGTCGGCCCATAACTTCACGGTGCTGAAGAATCTCGACATATTCAATGCACTCTACCGCGAGCTTGACCTCTACTACGTGGACACGCTCGACGCCAAGAAGAACATCGACAACGCCCTGGCCTACATGCTGGAGCTTATCGACCCCTACACCGAATACTATCCCGAAGAGGACACCTCCACGCTCCAGCAAATGACTACGGGCAAGTATGCCGGTATCGGCGCGATGGTAGGCTACCGCGACAACCTCAGGCGGTGTATCATCTCCAAGCCTTATGCCGGTATGCCCGCCGCACAGGCCGGCCTGCTGCCCGGCGACATCATTCTCGCCATCGACGGCAAGGGCATACCTCCCTGCGAAGACCCGGGCAGTGAAGCCCAGGCCCGCTATTCGTCCGGTGTGAGCGAAAAGCTGCGCGGCGAGCCTGGCACCACCTTCGAGCTTAAGGTGCGCCGGCCCGAAGCCGACAAGGAGTACACCTTCAAGATTGTGCGCCGCAACATTGTGGTGCCCAGCGTGTCGCTCTCCACCATGATTACCGACAGTATCGGCTACATAGCCCTCTCACAGTTCATCGAAGGCACCAGCAGCGAGGTGCGCCGCGCCATGGTCGAACTCAAGCAGCAGGGCATGCGCAACCTCATCCTCGACCTGCGCAGCAATCCCGGCGGCGTGCTCGAAGAGGCTGTCAAGACGGTCAATCTCTTTCTGCCGCGAGGACGTGAGGTGCTCAGCACGCGAGGCAAGGTGAAGGAACTGAACCATACCTACAAGACCACCCTCGACCCGCAGGACCCCGACATTCCACTCATCGTGCTCACCGACGAACACAGCGCATCGGCCTCGGAAATTACCGGCGGCGCACTCCAGGACTATGACCGCGCGCTCATCATGGGCCGCCGCACCTATGGCAAGGGACTCGTGCAGCAAAGCCGCGAACTGCCCTACAAGTCGGTGCTCAAGCTCACTACGGGCAAATACTACATACCCTCGGGCCGCTGCGTGCAGGCCTACGAGTTCAGGGATGGCGTGCCTGTCCACCTGCCCGACTCGCTCTGCAAGGAGTTCCGCACCGCTGCCGGACGCATCGTCTATGACGGTGGCGGCATCAAGCCTGATGTTGAGCTGCCCGCCGACAGCCTGCCGCGGCTGCTGGCTTATCTGCAAGCCAGCCCGCAGCTGTTCGACTACTGCGTGCGCTACCGGGCGCGTCACCCGCGCATAGCCAACCCTTTGGTGTTCGCACTCACTGACGATGAGTACGCCGACTTCTGCGCCTACATGAAGCAGCACCAGTTCACCTACGACCGCCAGAGTCTGCGCCTGCTGGGCAGCCTGCGCGAGCTGGCCCGCATAGAAGGCTATGCCGACGAGGCGCAGGCCGAACTCAACGCACTGGAGCAGAAGCTGCGCCACAACGAAGACTTCGACTTTGTGCGCTGGGAGACCGAAATACGCCGGGTGGTCGAAGCCTCCATCATCGAAAGCTACTACTACGACGCGGGGCGCAACATCTATCTCCTACAGAGCGACAAGGATGTGCAGCAGGCGGTCGAGATGATGAACAACCGCAAGCTCATGCACAAGCTGCTGAGCGGAGAGCCCGATGCGTGAGGCCGTGTACTGTCGTGGGCTATTATTGACGAAACTGAACGCAACGAGAAAGGGCGTAGCCACTGGCATAATCCAGTAGCTACGCCCTTTCGTGTGTCGCACTGCCGTGCGGAAAGGCGGGCCGGCAAGCGGGCTGACGAGCAAACGCCCCATTTATTGAAGGAGCAGCTCCACCGTCATCGCACGCAGCATTTTTGTTTGCCGCAAATATATATGCCACTCTGGATAGGGCGCGACAGGCGGCGGCCGGAAAGGTCGTAGAGTCGCTCTTCGGTGGAACGCAGACGGTGCAGACGGGTGTTGAGCCTGTACACCAAGCCTGTGGCATACACTTCGTAGGGCGAAGCAAGGGCACTCTTCACACACTCCTGGCAGAGCTGCCAGTTGAGTTCGGTGACGGGACAGAAGGGCTGTTTGTCGGAATAGGCCGAACAAATGTCGGCCGAAGGCGGGGTGAGCAGCAGGGAGACACCATAGAAGGGGGCAACCAGTGTCTCGAACCAGGTGAGGGCCAGCAGGTAATGGCCCATACCGTAGACGATGTGCGACCCGTCGCGGGTGAGTTCGAGGTCATCGTCCATACAGGCCCGCGCGTTCTGTATGACTGTCCCCGAGGGGATGAGCAGGTCGAAGCGGCCGGGCTGCAAGAGGAGCTGTTCGGTAGCCGAGACGATGTCGCTCCACCCCTTCAGGCTGTAGGGCTTGCAGCTGAAGCACAAGGCGTGTGACCAGGTCATGTGCCAAGCCAACTTCACGTGGGGATTGGGACACTCGCGGCGCACGGCCTGAACGAGCGAGTCAACATAGGGTATGTAGGTGGCATAGTCGTCGGACTGGTTGGAGGACTGCTGTAACACGACAATGTCCCACGGTTCGCGCAGCAGCTGGCGCAGCGTCCAGCCGTCACCTTTCGGCACCTGGGTGCCTCCCATAGCATATTTCTCCTCTATCACCTTGTCGCTGGCGAGATGTTCGCTCCAGTATTGCAGGGATGCACCGCCACGCATCACACAACAAAAGCCAAATTGCTCGTAGCCGAAGCCGGCTTGCAGCATCATGCGCTCTATATAACGCGTGGCATCGAGGCTATAGCTGTTGCCTATACTCAACACACGCAGGACGGCACGCTCTCCCCCTGTATCGCCGGCCGCACTGCGGCTTGCAGCCTTGAGTTGGCCGCCACACAACATCATGCCTGCCAGCAACAGGACCGAAAGGAACTTCAACTGTGGGCGCATAAGCCTGTCACTTTTGTCGGAAGTTGAGAAATAAGATGGGCGATGGACATTCTGTCGCACCTCTCTCCAAAGCCTTCTGAAACACTCCCCTGTTTCTGCTGCGAAACTATGATTTCTCTCACATATATGCAAGATTGCGCAGTTTTTTTTGAGTTTGACAGCTGCATTCGACCAAGGATTACACCTTTTCAGACACTGCCGGTCTCTGACGGCGGGGAGGTGGCGGGACTGCCTGCCGCCGAAATACACTCCGCTCGCCCCATATCTATCCCCGACCGTGGGTTTGGCTTTTCAAAAGCCGGACTTGTTCGTCCTAAAGCCGGACTTGTTTGTCCTGGGGCTGGACTTCGCTGGGGGCGGTTAGCCGGAGTGTCCGAAATAGCCGGAGCATCCAGAGGTTCCAGAGTATCCGGAGGTTACAGAGTATCCGGAGGTTCCAGAGGAGCCAGTCTTCCTGACAATCACATGCCGAGGCTCCGCAGCAGGGCGTTCATCTGCTCCACAACCTTGGGATGCCGCCCGGCCAAGTTGTGCTGCTGTGTCGCATCGCGCTTGGCATCGTACAGCTGAGGACCATCGCCACAACCAGTCTCTATGCCTGTGCCCCAAGGCACGATAGCGGGACCGGGCACGGGGGCAATGTAGGTCCAGTCCTTGGTGCGGAGTATGTGGGAGTGGCCATAGCCTGTTTTAAAGGCAAAGGGTCGGGATGAACGGCTACGCCCCAGCCATGTGCGCAGGTAAGGACGGCTGTCGGGAGCGGCACCGGCAGGCAGCTCCACCCCGACCAGCTCGGCCATGGTGGCCGCCAAATCTATCTGCGAAACCAGTGCATCGCTTACATGTCCGGCCTTCACCGCCTGTGTGCCACACACGATGAAAGGGACCACGCTGCCTGCTTCATAGGAACTGTATTTGCCGCCACGGAAGGGGCCGCCGGGCAGATGGCTGCCTGCCAGTTCTTCAGCATGGTCTTCATAGCCGTCGTCCAGCACAGGACCGTTGTCGCTGGTCAGAATGATCAGGGTGTTGTCGGCCAATCCCTCGCTGCGCAAGGCCTCAGTGAGCCGACGCACTGTATCGTCGAATTGCAGGATAGCTTCGCCACGCAGGCCCATCGGACTCTTGCCACGAAAACGCTCGTGAGGCATACGCGGCACGTGGACATCGTTCGTACAGAAATAGAGGAAGAAGGGGCTGTCGGCATGATCATGGATAAAACGCACGGCATGGGCTGTGATGGAGTCGGCGATGTCCTCATCGCGCCACAAGGCCTTGCCTCCACCCCGCATGTAGCCGATGCGCCCTATGCCGTTCACGATGCTCATGTCGTGGCCGTGGCTGGAACGCAACTTGGTCAGAAGTTCGGGGTGGTCACGCCCGGTAGGCTCACCGGGAAAGTTCTCGCGATAGCTCACGCTGATGGGTGCAGCGGGGTCAAGCTGGGCCACCCGTCCATTCTCAATATAGACACAAGGCACGCGGTCGGCCGTCGCGGCCATGATATAATGGTAGTCGAAGCCCAATTCGGCGGGCGACTGGTCCAGACGACCGTTCCAATCCTGTTCGCCGCTGCGGCTGCCCAAGCCCAGGTGCCATTTGCCAAAGGCTGCTGTGTGATAGCCGGCGGTATGGAACACGTCGGCCACGGTATGGCGTTCGGACGGTATGATCATGCCGGCATTGCCTGCCGCCACATCCGTGCCCTTCCGGCGCAGCGGATATTCTCCGGTCAGGATGCCATAGCGCGAAGGGGTGCTGGTAGCGGCACAGGCGTGGGCGTTGGTGAAGCGTACGCCCGCACGGGCCAGACTGTCGACAGCCGGCGTGCTGACCTGCTCAGCACCGTAGCACGACAAGTCACCGTAGCCCAGGTCGTCGGCTAAAATCAGTATCACATTGGGACGTTGCTGCTGGGCTGACACGGCGGCTCCGCACGCTGCCCATGCAGTCAGGATGAGGGTGCTCCTTTTCATAATCGCGGTTGTTGGTCTTCGGCAAAAGTACCACTTTTTCCGAAACAGGAAAGCATTCAGGCCACGTCTCTGCGCGGAGACGTGGCCTGAACGCTTGTCGATGATAGGAAACGGGGCTATTCGCGCCAAGGATCGAGCACCTGGCTGGGCTTTCCCGTGGCGGTAAAGGCTCCCATGTCGTAGGCTCCCCAGCCAAGCGGAACGTACCATGAAGGCCGCCAGTTGGCATAGACTTCGGGTTCCCAGTAGAACACACCGGCGCAAACCTCCTTGCCCAGACTGCGGGCACGCTGCATGAAGTCGGCCGACACTTGGGCTGCCAAGGACTCGTTGGCTATCTTAGCGCCAAATTCGGCTACCATGACAGGCACGCCGTAGCGCGCATGGAGATTGCTGATTTGCGTAATGGCAGCCTGATTGAGGGCCGACCAGCTCTGGCTGTCATCGTCAGCCTGCGGGTAGTGGGACAGGGCGATCATGTCCATCTGGCCGCCTGCACTGCGGAACTTGTCGAACCACCAGAGGTTGTTCTCGTAGGCATGGTTGAGGTGTGGCATGACCAACGCATCAGGATAGACCTCCTTCACAGCATCATAGCCTGCCATGTAGAGGGCCGCAAAGTGCTTCCAGCCATCGGGCAGGTCGCCCTGTTCGTTCCAAAGCTGGCCCGCAGGGTGCATCATGCCGTTGCGGGTTTCGTTGCCCACCTGCACCCAGGCTACGGGTATGCCGGCCTGCTTGAGGCTGCTGAGCGTTTGGCGCACGTGGTCGGCTACTGCCGTTTGGAGTGCTTCCATGTCAAGGCCAGCCCAGTCTAAGGGCATCTCCTGACGCGAGGGGTCGGCCCACCAGTCAGAGAAGTGGAAATCAACCATGATGTTCAACGCAGCCTCATGGGCGGCCTTGGCCTTGACGAGCACATCGGCAGGATCGGAATAGCTGCCACAGCCCTTGCGTTGCGGATTGACCCACACGCGCAGGCGCACAGCGTTCATGCCAATGGCACGCATGAGCTGGGGGCATGGGGTTTCGACACCTTCGGCGGTGTAGAACTTCTTGCCGTCGGCTTCCATCTCTGTGTACCAGCTGATGTCGGCACCACGTGCAAATTCCGCAGTAGATTCAGGCTGGTCGGGTTTGTCGCCGGGCTGTTCGGGCTGTTCGGGAATGACAGACGTTTCGGGTTCATCGTCACCGCCGCAAGCTGCCACGGTCATGGCTGTGAAGAAGGCGGCGAGCAAAAATATCTTTTTCATATTCAGGGAAGATTAGGAGTTGGTTACGTGCTCGGGGTGATGCGTGAGGGGAATCAGATGGCCAGCTGAAGGGCAAGAGGGTTGTCCGCTTGGAGCATAACCTTCTATGGGGTGGCCCTGAAATCCTTGTCACCCAAGCGAAAAGGTTATTTCACGACGTTCAAAGTGGCTGAGCCTTCGGTCAGACCGTTGCCCTCGACCACGAGCGTCAGCTGTCCTTCACGCGTGCCGGCCTGCACGATGACGGTGAGTTGTCCACCAAAGGCGTGCATGTGGGGTTCGTGGAAGAGTTCGAGCGAAGTGGGGTCGCCGTTGGCTATGGCGCGGAAACGGCCACAGCCTGCTACGGCACAAGACAGCTCGCCGTTGTAGTTGGGACAGAGATTGCCCTTTTCGTCGACCACACTCACGGTGAAGTAGGCCAAGTCGCGGCCGTTGGCCTTGACATATTTGCAGTGGCTGGGTTCAATCTTGATGTGGTGGGGCTTGCCTGCCGTCTCGACCGTGCGGCGGGCAGCTTCGCGTCCGTCGGCATCGTAGGCCACCACCTCGATGCGGCCCGGTGCATACTTCACATCATTCCACATGAGGCGGTAGCGTTCTTCGACTGTCGAAGCATCGTCACGTCCCTTCTTGGTGAGCCGGCCTTGGCTCTTGCCGTTGACAAAGAGTTCGGCCGAGGGATAGGAAGTGTAGACAAACACGGGGGTGACTTTACCCTTGCGGCCGGGCCATGTCCAGTGGGGCAGCACGTGAAGGGTGGCATCCTGCTTGTTCCACACGCTGCGGTAGAGCCAGTAGCGGTCCTTGGGCAGCGACGCGAGGTCGATGATGCCGAACATGGAGGAGTGGTTGGGCCAGGCGTCTGTATCGTAGGGAGAAGGCTCGCCCAGGTAGTCGAAGCCTGTCCAGACAAACTGGCCGATGGTCCAGGGATAATCGTCGGCCAAGGCAAAGTCGATGTCGGGGATGTTGGACCACGAGCAGTAGTCGAGGTCGTAACTGCTGCTCTGGTGGTCGGGGGTGATGGCGTCGGCCTTGCGCACGGCCGGGAAGTGGTAGACACCGCGCGAGCTGACCGTCGACGAGGTTTCGGACCCGAGCACGATGTTCTGCGGCAGGCGGCTGTAGGCCTCTTCATAGCGGTGGGCACGGTAGTTGAAGCCCGGAATGTCGAGCATGGCGGCAAAGCCGTTGTCGAGCACACAGGAGACCTGGTCCATACCGCAGGTGACGGGGCGCGTGGGGTCTTCGCGGTGACAGATGTCGCGCAGGAACTTGGCGACCTTGTAGCCCTCGGCCGAACACTGGGTCGGCACCTCGTTGCCCACACTCCACATCACCACCGACGGATTGTTGCGGTACTGGCGCAGCATGTTCACCATGTCGCGCTCGGCCCATTCGTCGAAGTAGCGGTGATAGCCGTTGTCACACTTGGCTATGTCCCACTCGTCGAAGGGTTCGAGCATCATCATGAATCCCATTTCGTCACACAGGCGCACCAGCTCGGGCGCGGGCATGTTGTGGGAGGTCCGTATGGCGTCGCAGCCCATGTCCTTGAGCATGAGCAGCTGGTGGCGCAGCGCGCTCTCGTTGATGGCGGCCCCGAGCGGACCGAGGTCGTGGTGCAGGCAGACGCCTTGGAACTTGCGGTGCCGGCCGTTGAGATAGAAGCCCTTGTCGGCCACGAACTCTATGCTTCGTATGCCGAAGGGGGTCTCGTAGACATCCTGGATGCGGCCTTGGGCGCGCACGGTGGTGACGGCCTTGTAGAGGTAGGGCTTCTCGGGCGACCAGAGCTTCGGGTTGTCGATGGTGAGGTGCTGTTCGAAGGGCTCACCGTGGTTGATGTAGCCTTGGTTTTCCTTGCGTGTCACTTCGCGCCCCCGGGCATCGCGCACCACGGTCTCGACCGTGAGCAGACAGGTGTCGGCGTTGGCCACAGTGGTCTTGAGGCACACCGAGGCATAGTCTGTAGCGACATGAGGGGTGGTGAGCTGGGTGCCCCACACAGGTACGTGTATGCGTTCGGTCTCGACCACACGCACGTGGCGGTACAGTCCTGCACCGGGATACCAGCGGCTCGACTGCGGCTTATTCTCCAACCGTACGGCCAAGAGGTTCTCGCTGCCGTCGGCATGTACGAGCCCGGTCACATCGCAGTGGAAGGAATTGTAGCCATAGGGCCAGAAGATGGCCTCTTGGCCGTTCACGTAGACGCGGGCCTCACTCATGGCTCCGTCGAACACGAGCGTCACCTGCTTGCCCGGAGTGGTGGTAAAGGTCTGGCGGTACCAGCCGACTCCTACGTAGGGCAGACCGCCCGTGCGCCCGGTCTTGACCGAGGCTTCGGTCTCGAAGTTTTGGGTGACGGCGACCTTCTGCAAGTCGTTGTCGCGCGAGAACGGCCCGGTGATGGCCCAGTCATGCGGCACGCTTACGGCCTGCCATTGTGTGTCGTTGTAGTTGGCTTGTTCTGCGCCCGAAGCTTCGCCGCGGTGAAAAAGCCAGCCCTTTTCGAGCTGCTGGACGGCACGCTGGGCCTTCATGGTGAATGGACTGCCGACCATGAGGGCCGACAGGGTCAGTAAGGCTATCGTTTTCATGATTAGTTGGGTTGGTGTGGCAGTGTGCCAAAGGGCACAAAGTGTGTTGCAAAAGTAATGTTTGATGCGTGGCGGACAAAGAGAAAAAGATTATTTTTTTCTTTGACTATCAGGGATTGGGGATAACGAGACCCAATAACGATGAAGGCAGACGTACCGTCTAACCTGCGGGCAGTAACATAAAGCCTCATCACTCCTCACCGCTTCGCACGCGAAAATTGAAATTCCTGCCAAACACGACAAACTGAGCGACGGCCCACAGGCCCCATAGTCTTTGTTTATATGCTGAAAAAAATAGACTTATGAGGTTTCTCTGTCGAGAAAAGTTTCTTTTTTGTCTAAAAGATTTGCATTTAGAAAATGGTTTGTGTACATTTGCAACAGAAATAAGAAGAACGAGGTTTGGTGGTCTGCAAAGCCCCGTGTGTGTTTCCCTTGTTCTCTTGTTTCCATCCTGCTGTGAAGTAGCATGAATGAATAAGATATAAGCTATAAGGTAATAGTGTTTTTTAGGTAAATGACGAAGGGGCAGTGCTCGCCGTGACGGCGCGTACTGCTCCAATTTTTTGTGTTCTGGGGGATGCCTTGGGGAGTATGGGGGTAACCATCCGAAATTAGCCGCCTTGCCAGGAATCAGCAGGATGCTGACCTTTG
>CALZRA010000088.1 GCA_945828345.1 uncultured Bacteroidales bacterium | reverse complement strand
TGAATTGAAATAAATAATCATTTGCTTTAATTTGCGGACAATTCGCGGGCATTCACGTTCTACTTTATATTTGTACGTGAATTTTCGAGAATTAACCGTGAATTGAAATAAATAATTATTGGCCTTAATTTGCGGGTTATTTGCGGGCATTCGCGTTCACCATTTCATTTCAGCAGTTGGATGTACTCCGATTCGACTTGGACAGCTGCAGAGAGGTTACACTCTTCGAGGTCTATCAGGAAACGCTTGTTTTTACTGCCTCGCTTGCTCATCAACCGCCCTTCCAAACCGTTGAGGCGGCCTCCGATGATGCGTATGTGCCTGCCATAGAGTCTGGGAGAGACTTCTTCGTAACTGAAGTATTCCACCAAGTCGGTTTGCTTGACTGCTTTCATGAATTTTTCCATGGCTTCATGTTGCACGCTCATCGCTTCACACTGCTTGCCGCCTCGTATGTAGCGGTATTGCAGCAGTGACATCTGGCGGACTATGGGGTCGAGCTCTTCACGCGACTTGTGTACAAAAATCAGGTCTGGCATGTAGGGCACGAAACGCACCACTCGCTTGCCAAATTGGACGAAGACGTGCTGCTTGAGGGGAACAAACACGCAATCCTTCATCTCTGGTATCGCTTGCAGCTGTTTGTAAGCGGGGCTCTTGGCGTTTGGACGTGCTAAGTCACGCAACACATACCAACGGTCTTCTGACGATTTTTCAGCTTCCATAGATAAGGAAAAAGGTGGCTTTGGAGGGTTTGGGGGATGAGAAACTATGCTGAAAACTTCGAGCCTTTTGGGAGATACAGGCACTTCTTTTATTCCTGCTTGCTCCTCTTTTCTACTGAGAACCAGGCAGTTACGCAGGTGATATGTAAAAGATGGCTTCTGAAGCCAAACTTCCTGTCAGGTTGCGATTTCATCTTAACCTTTCATATCAGCTTTTTAAGTTACACTTTGATTGTATCGTCTTTACGCTTCTTGGCCGTCATGGCGTTGTTCAAAAAAAATTGATTCTACTCATGGGACCTTGTCTTCCTACTGCGCCCCTTGGCCATTCAAAATGGACCTTAGTTTAGCCTCAGCAGGTCTGGCGCAAACGCTCCAATCTGTTATATCTCTTTGTAAGAGAAAGACCTTATCGCAGGCAAAGATGAAAAAAAGTTTTGAAACAGCCTAAACACAAACGAATTATCTTTGGGAAACAGGAAAAAATGTTGATTTAATATCGGTTCCTAACCATGTTTATTGTCTCTTATTTTTATCTCATAGAAATGTTTGATAAAAAATCTATACTATCATAATTTTCACATTGATAATGAGGAGGTTACGAAATGATAAATATTCTCTTACAAAGAGACTTTTTTGTAAACATTTTTGCACATTAATTGTCGAATTATTTGGCTTGATAACAGCCCATACAAAGTTTGTCCTCGTGAACGGGCAAACCTATTCACGAGGACAAACAAAAGAAAAGATATTTCTCCCGCGACAGAAGAAACATCTCATTCTATTTACCACAAAATTCCCCAAGCATGTAGCTCACCATTCTGTTCCCCTCTATCATATAACATGAAAGCTTGAGCCGATTTTTCATCCAATGATTTCAGGCCCTCCCAGTGCACCACCGCCTCTTATCTGCGGTTATTGTTATAGGGGTGTTCTATAAATTAGGTTTAAAAGAATGCCCCATGAGTGAACTCATTATTCCGGCTGCCTGCTGTTTTTAGAGCGACCTTTTGGATAAGATTGGCTGCGTTCGGCAAAGCTCAAGCAAGCTTGGCTTTGCGCTCACTTGCACAATCTTTGCAAGTCTCGTCAGTCGCATAGCCCGCTATGCTCCATCCTCCACTTACAAAATGTCATCTCTAAAAATCCAGCATCCAGCTCGGCCTAATTTATAGAACACCCCTATAAGAACACATTACCGATCCCATTCCCCGTCACTTCAACGCCTTAATCTGGGCATAAGCCTTGTACAGCCCCAGTTGTCCCGCCTTGCTGAAATCCTGCCTGCTGCGTTCCTTGTCACCCAAGCGGGCATAAAGCAAGGCGCGGTTGTAATAGGCTTCGGCCAACTGGCCATCAAGTTCCAACGCACGGCTGAATGCATCGATGGCTGCCTGCCAAGCTCCCTGAGCGGCCAACAAGCAACCTTGGTTGTAGGCGACATAGGCATTTTGCGGCGACAATACGGCCGCCTGGGCCAAGTCGGCAGCTGCCAAAGCTTTGCGGGCACGCACATCGGCGGCTTCGAGCGTTTGGGCCTCTGCGCTGCGGGTGAGCACGAAAGCTCTCTGCAAACGCGCCACGACTGACAACGAATCGGCATTGACTGCCTGATTGGCCTCATCGAGGGCCGAGGTGTAGTCATAACGCGCCGCATGGACAGAGGACTGCACCAACGACTGGAGTGCCTGTGGCAAACTGCCCAGCAACGGCGCTATCCTGTCAAGGTCGGCTTCGGCATCCTGAGCTGCCGAAACGTCTGACTCTGCTGTCAGGCAATACTGCCGCGTGGGGGAATTGATGGGTTTCAGTGCTGCCAGCTCGGGCAAGAAACCGACACAATGATAGCCGTGGTTATAGGCTGGGCGGAAAGCCGGGGCATACATAGGCAGCAGGTCGGCATTGACCCGCTCGTTCTGCACCTTTCCATAGAGTTTGCCAAACAGATTGCGCGTGGTGTCGGGATCTTCCTGCACCAGCTCGTGGTAGCGGTCCAACTCATGTTCCGAGCGCAAACGCACTTTGCGCGCAGAAGTTTTGCGCACCTTGCCGAAGGCTATGTCGAGATTGTGACGGGCCACATACGTCTCGTCGGCCAAGGCTCCCTGTACATCGCCGATTTTGCGCCGGCATTCTGCACGGGCCAGATAGCCGTAGTAGAACTGAGGATATGCCTTGATCAGCCGGGAATAGTCGGCAATGGCTCCCCTGAAGTCGCCTGTCTGCGCTCGTAGCTGGGCTCGGTTGTATAGTGCCAGGGTATTGTCGGGTTCGACCTGAATAATGAAGTCGAAGTCTTCGACGGCCCGGTTCAGGTCGCCGACAAATGAGCGCAACAGTCCGCGGTTATAATGCGCCACGAAATGTTCGGGCACTAACTGGATGGTTTGGTCGTAATCGTCGAGTGCCAGGGCGAATCGGCCCAGCTCATGACGTGCCTGGGCACGCGACACATACAGTTCGTAGTCATCGGGCTGCAACGCTATGGCCCGCGACAGACAGGAGTCGGCCAACGCATATTCGTGCTTGGACAGGGCGTATTGTCCCTTGAAACGCCAGGCCGAAGGTTCTGCGGGACTCTTGGCCAACAGCCGGTCTATCCACTGCAAACCGCCCAAGGTGTCGGCTTGTTCGAAAGCGGCCTGGGCCTTGACCATATAGGTGCGGGTATAACCCGGCCAGCGCGTGAGCAGGTAGTTCAGGTCGCTGTCGGCCCGAGCATAGTCTTTCAGCTGCAACAGGCAAAGGGCGCGGTTGTAGCGTACGCCCTGATCGTCGGGCTGTTCGTTAAGTGTGCGTGTATAGTCATCGACTGCCCCCTGATAGTCTTCGTTGTGGATGCGGCAGAGGCCGCGCAGTTGGTACACATCTATAATATAGGGGTTCAGCGAGATGCTGCGCGAGCAGTCGGCTTCGGCACCGCTGTAGTCTTCGAGCGTAAACTTGGCGTAGGCACGGTAATAGTAAGGGCGGGCCAGAAAGGGTTTGGCCTCTATGACCTGGTTGAAATAACGAATGGCCGTGAGGTAGTCGTCGACACTGAGGGCGTTGCGCCCCATGAGTGTGACGGTTTCGGTGTCTATCTGTGCCTTTGACTGCTGCATGCAACCGAGTCCGCCCATGAGAAGCAGCGCACACAGGTTGGCTGCCCCACGCGAAAGCACACAGGAACCAATGGCCCGTATCAAACCTTTGACCGTCAGCAGGCGGTTCAAACATCGGATACAGGCTAACAAACAGACCAGCCGCACGCACAGCCGGTCTGTCGAAATACTGGGTTGCAATCTGCTCATGCGCTATGGGGAGACAGACGATATACAGGTTTATTTGGGGCACTTCACCTTGTAGGCGCAACGGAACTTGCCCTTCAGCAACTGCCCGAGCTTGTTGCGCACCATTTGCTTGCGCAGCGGCGTGATGCGGTCAACAAAGAGATGGGCATCGAGGTGGTCGAACTCGTGTTGCATGACACGGGCCAGATAACCGTCGACCCACTCATCGTGGGGATTGAACTGTTCGTCCATGTACTGCACACGAATGCGGGTGGGACGGCGCACAGGTTCATGAATGCCGGGGAGGCTCAGGCAACCCTCGTCCATGCTTTCGGTTTCGGTGTCGTCGTACTCAATGATGTGCGGATTGATGTAACACTTGTTGAAGCCTTCGTATTCGGGATAGTCGTCCTTCAGCACATCGAGCGTGATGACCACCAGACGGATGGACTTGCCAATCTGAGGCGCAGCCAAGCCCACGCCATCGCTGTGGTACATGGTTTCAAACATGTCGGCAATGAGCTGCTCCAGACCCGGATAGTCGGGAGTGATGTCTACGCTTTCCTTGCGCAACACGGGCATGCCGTAGGTATAGATGGGAAGTATCATGTAATGGGTACTGTGGGTTACGGGGTTTTAAAACTTGAAAAGGAATGAGCAGGAAAGCACCGCAGCCTCAGCCAGTGGCACTTTCCTGCTGTTTTTTACATAGGGATCCAAGCGCAACAGCCTCAGCGGCTTTCCATGTAGGACTGCAGAATGATGCAGGCACTGATTTCGTCGACCAGCCCCTTGTCCTGCTGCCGGCGCTTCTTCCCCACTCCACTTTGCAGAATGGCCTGGTGGGCCAATACCGAAGTGTAGCGTTCGTCGTAGAAGTCGACCGGGATGTCGGGCAACGTCTTCTGGAGCTTTTGGGCAAACGCCTGCACCCTGGCCAGATTCTCGGAAGCCTGACCGTTGGGCTGCATGGGCAGGCCCAGCACAAAACGTTCGACGGGTTCACGCCGCACATAGTCCTTCAGGAATGCCATGAGCTGCGACGTGTCGACCGTAGTGAGTCCTTGCGCAATGATTTGGGATGGGTCGGTCACTGCGATGCCCGTGCGTTTCTTTCCGTAGTCAATTGCGAGCAGGCGCATGGGCTTAGTCGTTCGTGATCATTTCGCAACCCATATACGGCTGCAAGGCCTTGGGAATGCGAATGCCTTCGGGGGTCTGGAAGTCCTCCAGCAGTGCTGCCACGATGCGGGGCAAAGCCAATGCCGAACCGTTCAGCGTGTGGCACAGGTTGATCTTCTTGTCGCTGCCACGGTAACGGCACTGCAGGCGGTTGGCCTGATAGGTGTCGAAGTTGGACACCGAACTTACCTCCAACCAACGCTTCTGGGCTTCGCTGTACACCTCGAAGTCGTAGCAGATGGCGGCCGTAAAGCTCATGTCGCCACCGCAAAGGCGCAGGATGCGATAGGGCAGCTCCAGCTTCTGGAGCAATCCTTCCACATGGTCGAGCATTTCCTGATGGGACTGGGCGGAATGTTCGGGCTTGTCGATGCGCACGATTTCTATCTTCGAGAACTCATGCAGGCGGTTCAGGCCGCGCACGTCCTTGCCATAGCTGCCGGCCTCACGGCGGAAGCACTGCGTATAGGCACAGTTCTTGATGGGCAGCTGGTCTTCAGAGAGGATGACGTTGCGGTAGATGTTGGTGACGGGCACTTCGGCGGTAGGAATCAGGTAGAGGTCGTCGAGCTCGCAGTGGTACATCTGTCCTTCCTTGTCGGGCAACTGTCCCGTGCCGTAACCCGAGGCCTGGTTGACTACAGTAGGGGGCATGATTTCGGTATAGCCTGCCTTGCGGGCCTCATCGAGGAAGAAGTTGATGAGGGCACGTTGCAGACGGGCACCCTGACCGATATACACGGGGAAACCGGCTCCTGTAATCTTCACGCCCAGGTCGAAGTCGATGAGGTTGTACTTCTTGGCCAGTTCCCAGTGAGGCAGTGCGTTTTCAGGCAGCTGTGTGTCGTGGCCTCCTGTCTTGACCACCAGATTGTCCTCGGCCGACTTGCCTTCGGGCACGAGGTCGTAAGGCACGTTCGGAATGGCACACAGCAGGGTGCGCTTTTCTTCCTCGGCCTGCTTCATCTGTTCTTCCAACAGGCGGCTCTGCTGCTTGCATTCGGCCACCTGCTGGCGGGCAGCTTCGGCGTCGTCCTTCTTGCCTTCCTTCATCAGTGCGCCAATGCGCTTCGACAGGACATTGACCTGTGCATTGAAGGAGTCGAGCTGTACTTGTGCCTCCTTGCGCTTATTGTCGACAGCGAGCACCTGGTCTATGGCCTCACGTGCTCCCTGAAAGTGTTTTTTCTCCAAACCGCGGATGACCGCTTCTTTGTCGTCTGTAATTTGTTTAATCGTGAGCATAGCTACTTCTGTTTATTTGTTGGCCGCAAAAGTACGTTTTTTTATCTGATTATGGGGGTCTCGCAGAAAGTTTAATGAATAAATTCAGGGTTTCGCATGTTGTCGTTACTTGTTAACAAGGGTCCAATGCACGACCCGAAGGGGCAAAGATTGTGCTCGTGAGCGCAGATCCAAGCTTGCACAATCTTTGGGCTTTCTGCCCGTGCCTTGAACGCTTGTCAACTTACGGCAACGACCTGCAAAAGTTGAATTGTGAACTATCTGCAACTACTTGTGAAATTTGAAATCTTTAATATCACCTCATAATCCAACATCCATCGAACTGAGTAAAACAAAAAAAGTTCGGGGCAATTCTTTCTGTATTGCACGCCTTACACTACCTTTGCATTTGAAATGTACAAAAAGAAACGCAAGAACTGGTATGTGCCCCAAGGTCAGGAACCCACTGACTTCGACAAGCGCATACTGGCTTTCCAAGACAGAGGGGAGTTGGTGCCCAAACGCAAACTCATCAAGACTCCCGAACAAATCGAGGGTATACGCCTATCGGGCGAAATCAATACGGGTGTGCTCGATTTGATTGAAAAGGAAATCCACGCAGGAATGTGTACAGCCGAAATAGACAAGCTGGTGTATGACTACACAGTCGACCACGGCGCTATTCCGGCTCCGCTCAACTACGAGGGTTTCCCGAAAAGTGTGTGCACCAGCATCAACGAGGTGGTCTGCCACGGCATACCTTCGGTGACGGACGTGCTGGAAGAGGGCGACATCGTGAATGTGGATGTCAGCACCATCTTCAACGGCTACTACAGTGATGCTTCACGTATGTTCATCATCGGCCAGACTTCGCCCGAGAAGGAGAAGCTGGTACGTGTGGCCAAAGAATGTCTGCAGATTGGTGCCGAGGCTGCCAAGCCCTGGGGATTTCTGGGCGATATTGGCAGGGCTATCGAAAAGCATGCACGCCAAAACGAATTCAGTGTGGTGCGTGACCTGTGCGGCCACGGTGTGGGCCTGGAATTTCACGAAGACCCTGAAGTGGACCACTTTGACACCCGGCGCAACGGCATGTTGCTCGTACCCGGCATGGTGTTCACCATCGAACCGATGATCAACATGGGCGTGCCCGATGTCTTTATCGATGAAGAAGACGGCTGGACGGTCGTCACTGAAGACGAACTGCCATCAGCACAATGGGAACATACTTTCGTGATGACCGAACACGGACTGGAAGTACTCACACACTGACACTCCTTCATAACCTGCGAAACCTGTATTATATATAAGGAGTGGTAAACATTCAACGCCAAAACTTATGACAACCATACTTGCCATTGAATCAAGTTGCGATGACACCTCGGCCGCAGTGTTGCGTGAAGGCGTGCTGCTGAGCAACGTCACGGCCAGTCAGGCTGTACACAAAGCCTATGGCGGTGTAGTGCCCGAACTGGCCTCACGTGCCCATCAGCAAAACATAGTACCTGTCGTTGACCAAGCCCTGAAGCAGGCCGGCGTGACGAAGGAGGAACTTTCGGCCATTGCCGTGACGCTGGGACCGGGACTGATGGGTTCACTGCTGGTCGGTGTGTCCTTTGCCAAAGGGCTGGCTACCTCACTGGGCATTCCGCTCATCGAAGCCAACCACCTGCAAGGGCACATTTTGGCTCACTTTATCCAAGCCCCCGACGAGCGGAAAGACACGCCGCCCTACCCCTTCCTCTGCTTGTTGGTAAGTGGCGGAAATTCACAGATTGTACGCGTGGATGCCTACAACAAGCTGGAGATTCTGGGACAAACCATCGATGACGCTGCTGGCGAAGCCATGGACAAATGTTCCAAGGTGATGGGATTCGGCTATCCGGGCGGACCAATCATCGACAAGCTGGCACGCCAAGGCAATCCCCATGCCTACAGCTTCAGCAAGCCGCACATTCCTAATTTGGACTACAGCTTTTCAGGATTGAAAACTTCCTTCCTCTATTTCCTTCGCGACCGCGTGAAGGAAGAACCCGATTTTATAGAAAAGCACAAAGAAGACCTGGCGGCCTCGCTCGAACGCACCATCGTAGACATACTCATGAAGAAGCTCGATATGGCCCAAAAGCAAACCGGCATACGCCACGTGGCACTGTCAGGAGGCGTGTCGGCCAATACTGCCCTGCGACAGGCTTTCCAGGAAAGGGCCGCCAAACGCGGCTGGCACATCTACATTCCACGGTTTGCCTACACCACCGACAATGCGGCCATGATTGCCATTACTGGCTACTTCAAATACCTCGACGGCGACTTCTGCCCCATTGACAAGCCGGCCTACTCGCGTACCGTGCTCAACAGCTAAGATGCACGCAAGGCCGCACCCCATTCCGTTCACTCAAGTTAAACATACGGTGGCCACACTGACAACCCCGGCCGCCCCAATACTACCAGACACATGGATTTAGATCTCAAACTTGTCAGCAAGGAAATCAACGAAATTCTTTGGCGTAATGGCCAGACGCTCTCTACAGCCGAAAGCTGCACTGCCGGACGCATTGCCAGTGTAATCACGGCCGTACCTGGCAGCTCCAACTACTACAAAGGCGGACTCGTCTGCTATGCAGATGAAGTCAAGACCAACCTCTTGGGAGTGGACACCCAGGTCATTGAAGAGAAAACACCCGTTTGCGAAGAAGTGGTATGCCAGATGGTAAGCGGCTGCAACAAACTCTTCAGCACCGACTATGCCGTGGCCATCAGCGGATATGCCGGACCTGGCGGACCCGACGGAGGCAAGGCTGGAGTTATCGTCGGCACAATCTGGATTGCCGTAGGCGATGCCAACCGCACCGTCACACGCATGATCGAAGAAGACAACGGCCGCGACAAAAACCTGGCATCGGCCACCAAGGTTGCCATGCACATGTTGCTGGACTTCCTGAAAGAAGAGGAAAAAGCCGAAGAAGAGGCTTAACACCAGAATCTCAACGAAAAAAGAGTTGCAAAAGTTTGGCATGTAATAAAAAATGCCTACTTTTGCACCCCGAAAGCGGACTGGCTCTTAGGACGGTAAATATAAGATACCACCCCAAGATTACGCAACAACAACTTCTGAAACCCGTTCTGCATAAGGAGCAAACGCAACTTTCCGCATTCCACACAATCACATTTCAACCGAAACAAAGCGAAAGCAATGTCTAAGATTTGTCAAATTACAGGAAAAAAGGCCATGGTTGGCAACAACGTTTCGCACTCGAAGCGCCGTACCAAGCGCACGTTTGACGTAAACTTGTTCTATAAGAAATTCTACTATGTTGAACAGGAATGCTGGATTTCACTGCGCATTAGCGCTGCCGGCTTGCGCCTCATCAACAAAATTGGCTTGGATGCTGCCCTCTGCAGTGCCGTGGCCAAAGGATATTGCGATTGGAAAGACATTAAGGTAATCGGCTAAAACGTAGAATAAAATGGCTGGAAAGAAAGCTAAAGGCAACCGCGTTCAGGTTATCCTCGAATGCACTGAAATGAAGGAAAGCGGACTTCCCGGAACTTCGCGATACATCACCACCAAGAATCGCAAGAACACCCCGGAACGTCTGGAGTTGAAGAAGTACAACCCCATCCTCCGCAGAATGACCATTCACAAAGAAATCAAATAATACCCCATAAACCATGGCAAAGAAAGCAGTTGCTACGCTCCAGGAAGGTAAAACCGACGGACGTGCCTATACCAAGGTAATCAAGATGGTGAAGAGCCCCAAAACCGGAGCTTACATTTTCGATGAGCGCATGGTTCGCAACGAAGAGGTAAAGGACTTCTTCAAGAACTAATTGCGCAACAGCACAACATGCAACATCTGGCCCGATGCACGCAACCTGTCAAGGCTGCCGCATAAGAGGCCGTAGCATACCCACAAGAGGCAGATGCCACAACGGCATTTGCCTCTATTCTTTTGCACAAAAGCCTTCGGACTATCAGGACAAACCGCACAGAACACGGCTCAAGCCGAAATCACGGCACATTTATTAAAATCAAGAGGATAAGTTATTAAACTGATAGGCGAATAGTTTAATTATCTGGAAGATGAAGAAGTTTTGTATCCCCAACAGTACTGTCTGGTTGCCCCGCAAAAATAGAGCGCAAATTTGTACGGGCATTCTTCATGGACATTCGCGTTCAAAAACATTTACGAGCATTCGCGGACAATTCATGGAAATTCGCGTTCAACAAAAAAGAAGAACGCGAATTACCGTAAATTGTCCGTGAATTGAAATGAATTTTTTTACGGGCATTCGCGGACAATTCACGGACATTCGCGTTCAAAAACATTTACG
>CALZRA010000087.1 GCA_945828345.1 uncultured Bacteroidales bacterium | reverse complement strand
GCGTGCCTTGAACGCTTGTTTTTCATACGTGATAGTACCTGCGAAACATGAATAATGTTATAACCTCATAACCTTATCTCTCATAACCTTCAAAACAATCCCGGGCCTTACACGCGCTGCTCCACGAAGTAGCGAGGACGACGTTTCACCTCCTTATAGATTTTGCCCACATACTCGCCGATGATGCCGCAGGCCAGGAGCAGGGCACCGCCTATGAACCACAAGCTGACCAACAGGGAGGTCCAGCCGGCAATGGCCCGGCCCTCGAAGTAGGCACATACGCCGTAGATGATGGCACAGAAGGAGATGAACATGAAGAGCAGGCCGAGCAGGCTGATGTATTGCAACGGACGCACCGAAAAGGAGGTGATGCCGTCGATGGCGAAGCTCAGCATCTTGCCGAACGGATACTTCGACTCGCCGGCAAAGCGTTCGCTGCGGTCGTAGTAGACCGTGGCGGTGGGGAAGCCGAGCGAGGCCACCATGCCACGCAGGAAGAGGTTGCGCTCCGGAAAAGACACCAGTGCCTGCAAGGCCCTCCGGCTCATCAGCCGGAAGTCGGCATGGTTGTACACCATGTCGCCGTTCATGCGCCGCATGAGCGAATAGAAGGCCAGGGCGGTGGTGCGCTTGAAGACGGTGTCGGTCTTGCGCTCGCGGCGCACGCCGAACACGATGTCAGCCCCTTCGAGCCAATGGTCCACCATCTGGAATATGGCCTGCACGTCGTCCTGCAGGTCGGCATCGATGCTTACAGCCGCATCGGCCTCGGCTGCTGCCACTTCCAGACCAGCCCACAAAGCCTGCTGGTGGCCCACGTTGTGTGCCAGCTTGAGCCCGCCCACTTGCTTGTGGGCCGCCGCAGCCTGCTGTACCAACTGCCAGGTACGGTCGCGGCTGCCGTCATCGACATAGAGTATGCCGGCCTCGTCTACCTTGCCTTGGGCTGTCAGCTGCCCGGCCACCGACAAGAGTCTCCGTGTGGTTTCGGCCAGCACGGCTTCCTCGTTGTAACAGGGAACGACTATCAGGAGTTTCATGGATTCTTGATCTTTGAGGTTGGGGAGTGTTTGAGTATATGAGCCGGTACTTCGGAGGTTAGCCAGCAGCCCCTTTCCTGCCCTCTGGTGCTTGGAGGTCAGGCCCCGCTCTTGCGCTTGAACACCCAGCGGACCAGCACGAAATTGACGGGAACAGCGATGGCAAACACGGGGAGAGGTGCCCACCCTGACGGCACACCGAGCCACAACACGACGTTGAGCAGCACCATGTGCAGCAGGTAGTTGACCACGTTGGCCCCTGCCATGCCCCACAGTCTGGCCCACGACGGACGGCTGCCGAAGGTGAAGCGGGCTGTCAGGAAGAAGTTGAACACAAAGCCCAGCAGATAGCCCAGCGTGTAGGCCACGCTGAGCGGCACACAGGCGCGCAACAGCCAATAGGTGGCGTAGTGCAAGGCCGTGGCGGCCGTTCCCACCAGCACAAAGCGCAGCGACTCGCCCACTACTTCCCTCCGCTTCATGGCCTGTCGAAATGATAGAAGTAGAGCATACGGCGGTCGTCACAGCTGCGGTGGTGGAAGTCGGCCACCAGCCTGACCCGATAGTCGGGGTAACGCTGCTTGAAGGCTTCGATGTCGTTGTCGCCCGTAAGCAGATAGCCGCTGCGGGGCATGAAGGCCGTGAAAGGCACCACGCGGTCGCCCAGATAGTAGTTGATGGTGAATGGGTGCAGCGGGTTGCCCGGCACTACGTCGGTGCGGAAGGAATAGACCAGGCCCGTAGGCACTGTGCGCTTCACGAACTCGGCCTGCGGCTTGTCGCTCTTGGTGTTGAGCACCAAAGGCTGGTAGACGGCATCAAGGCTGACGAACAAGGCAAACACCAGGGCTATCATGGCATAGAGCCTGCGCGCATAGGCCCGGCTGTCGTGGCCGCGCACCTTCATATAGACCCACACGGCCACCACGGGCAGCAGGCAGAGGAACCAGTCAACGAGTGACAGAGGCGTGCTGCTCAAGGCGCGCAGCATGGCCTGGTTCTGGGCTGCATGGCTGCCGCTTCCCAACCAGCTTTCGGGCACACAGCCCGTGCGAACGACTATAAAAACTACGGTGAGCAGCACGGCCAGCACGGCCAGGGAATGGCCGAAGGCCCGCAACACATTACCGTGGCGGTCACGCAGCCAAAGGAGCAGCTCGGCCAGATAGTAAGACAGGAAGGGGTAGACGGGCAGCAGGTAGACGCTGCGTTTGCTTTTGGGTATGCAGTAGAACACGAAGATGACGGCAAACGACAGGAAGGTGAACAGGCGCACAGGGTCAACCGTGCGGACGTGGAGCCGCAAGCGGTGCCACCATTCGGCCGGCTGGATGCGCGGCTTGCGCCAACGCACCACGAACAAGGCGCACAGCACCAGCAGGGTGTAGGGCACAAAGCCGGCCACGAGGGTCATCACGTTGTAGGGCCAGGGATTGACGTGGCTTTCGTAGGACATCTTGCCGAGCAGGCGCAGCACATTCTCCTCATACACCAAGTCGAGGAAACGCTGCCCGCCCTGTTGCCATGCGGCTACGTACCACAGGCCCGACAGCAGGCAGGCCAGCAGCCCCACTCCCGCCAGACGCAGGAATGTACGCCAGAAGCCATAGCCGCGCAACAGGCAGAAGATGCCTATCACCAAGCAGGGCAGGCCCAGCCCCACCGGTCCTTTCGACAGGAAGGCTCCCACCAGACAGAGCAGTGCCAACCAAGGCATGCCCTGCAGGTTGCGCTCGGTCCAACGGTAGAGGCTGTAGAGGGCCAACACGATCATGAGGGTGAGCACCATGTCAACGCGGCAGGCCACACCGGCACGGTGTACCTCGAAGTTCGACAGGGTGACTAAGGCAGCCAGCAAGGCCACCTCGGCGCCGCGCCGCTTGGCGTAGAACACATAGCCTGCCAGCACCATGAACGACAAGGCCAAGGCACTGGGCACACGGGAGGTGAACTCCGACACACCGCCACACAGCCACGACACGAGGGCCACCGCCCAGTGGAACAAAGGGGGCTTGTAGGCCAGGTCCACGCCGTTGTTTACGGGCAGAATCCAGTTGCCGTCCTGCAACATGGAGAGTGCCACGACGGCCTCTCGGGGCTCACCGCGCGTGTTGAAGAGCGTTTCGCCCAGGAAGGGGAAGAGCGTACAGGCGCACAGGGCCGCCAACAGCCAGAAGTGCTTCTTGGATATTTCCATGGGTGGGATGTGCTTGGTGTGTCACTTGGTTTGTCCGCCCACTTCCTTCACCAAATAAATCTGGGTGGGCAGGTGGTCAGAATAACCGTTGAGCCATACGCCTCCGGCATGGGTTCGGAGCGGGTTGCCCTTGTAGCGTCCTTCCTGCTGGAACAGGTAGTCGCGCATGAAGATGGCATGTTGGTAGAACTTGAGCGTGGTGCGGTCCTTGCCCACGAGGTTGCCCGACACGACAATCTGGTCGAAGAGGTTCCACTGTCCGTTGTAGAGCAAGGTGCCCTGCCCTACCTTATATAAGGTGTTGTACCAGGGGTTGTACATGTCGGTCGGCTTCTTGACCTTGCCCGGCTCGCTCACGCAGCCTAACTGCAGCGTCATGCTCTTGTTGTTGGGGTCGTCGTTCATGTCGCCCATCACGACCACCTTTGAGTCAGGTTCGGCAGCCATCAGTGCCAGCACCAACTGACGCACCTGAAAGCCTGCGCGCTGGCGCACTTCATCGCCCGCAGCGCGCGACGGCCAATGGATCACGATGAAGTGGATGCGCTCGCCGGCCAACCGGCCGCTCATGACCAAGAAGCCACGCGTAATGTGGGTCGTGTCGCCCTTCAGCTCGGTATAGGCCCGGACCTGACCCTCACTGTCGGTGTAGAAGCCCAGCAGCGGGTCATCGATCCGGCCGCTCGGCGCATAATAATAAGGTACGATCATGCTGCTTTCGAGCTGGAAGAAACGGGGATTGTAGAAGAAGGCGCACTCTACGCCACGGCGGTCCACGCCGGGATAGTCCACATAACGCCAGCCGCGCTTGGCCAGTTCGGGCTGCTTCAGCAGGTCCTGGAGCACGCGCTCATTCTCTACCTCTGAGAGTCCCACTACAGCCGGTCCCATGGGCAGCTTGTCGGTGCAAAGCTCCGAGAGCACTCGGGCCATGTTGTGGAGCTTGGCCTCATACTTCATCTTGCCCCACTGGTTGGTACCGTCGGGCAGGTACTCGTAGTCGTTCTTGCCGGCATCGTGGAGGGTGTCGAACATGTTTTCGAGGTTGTAGAAGGCCACGCCATAGAGGGCATAGCTCTTTTGGTCGGCAGCCTGTTGGCGCTGTGTGAACGAGGAAAGGGTGAAGAGCGCGAGCAGTAGCAGCGCGAAGGGGAGAACGGAACGTTTCATGCTGATTTTATAAGGTTTCTGGTCGTAGGCGGATGCGCCGCGCTGGGCGCGGCCCGCCGGTTAAGTTGGTTCAGGACTGGTGTCGCTTGCCGCTTTGTTCCATGCTGACAAGGCAGGCATGGAGACGGCCAAACAAAGTGCCGAGTTGTCTCGATGGAGTGCCGAGTAGGAAATCCTAAGTGCCGAGTTGTTTTTCCGAAGTGCCGCTCCGCAAATCCCAAGTGCCGAGTGGTTGTCACCAAGTGACGGACTGCAGAGAGACGGCCCTGTTCTAAACGGCGGCAAATATCTTAAAAAAAAACGAGAAATGCGAACAAAAACAGGGGTTGAGGGGAATATTTCACGGAGCTGTAACAAAGCGGCCTGTTTTTTTTACTATTTTTGCGGCGTGCAAGATGGTGCAGGCGGGTGTGCGGCCCGAGCTGCTTGGACGCACAGCCAAGCCCGGCGCGCTCAGAAGCGGGAATCCATTGTCCCCGACGCGCCATGAAGGGTTGGAAGGCCCTATCACACAGGCTTGCCGGTGACGACACGCCTTCTGGGGGTGCTTGCGTTTTCTTGCCTTTTCTGCCAACCGGATTCTATCTACCACTGATTATTACAGCGTGTCCGAAGCAGCTGTCTTTGATTCGGCACGCCCCATTTAGCATTTTTATTGCCAATATGAAGAAAGGTGTAAAACTAACGGCGGCCGCCCTGCTGATGGCCTCTGGGGCTTGGGCACAAACCCCTGCCGACACCCTCCTGCTGTCTGACAATATGGACTTCACCTTCACGGAGTCGCAGTTGGACGAGGACAACGATGCGGCCCAAACCGTGTCGACCATTGTGGGTGCCAAGAGCGACCCGTACAATTCGGAGGTGGGCTACCTGTTCAGCCCCATGCGCTTCAAGGTGCGCGCCTACGACAACCAGTACAGCAACTACTACATGAACGGCCTGCAGCTCAACGACCTCGAACTGGGACGCTTCGGCTACAGCATGGTAGGCGGCATGAACGATGCCACCCGCAATCAGGAGGGCCTGTCGGCCTACGACTACAACCGCACTGGACTGGCCGGTGTGGGCGGCGCTACCAGCGTGAACACCCGCGCCAGCCAGTTTGCACAGGGTTCCAAGCTCACCCTCTCGGGCTGTAACCGCAACTATGTGGCACGCGGCATGTTCACCCACGCCACCGGACTGCTGCCTTCGGGCTGGGCCTTTGCCGGACTCGTGGGCTACCGCTGGGCCAATGAGGGCGTGATTGAAGGCACGTTCTACAACTCGCTCTCCTACTTCCTCTCGGCCGAAAAGCGCATCAACGAGCATCACGCGCTGAGCCTCGTCACCTTCGGCTCGCCCACCGAACGCGCACAGCAGGGCGCATCGACCGAAGAGGCTTACTGGTTGGCCAACTCGCACTACTACAACCCGAACTGGGGTTACCAGAACGGCGAGAAGCGCAACGCCCGCGTGGTGAACGACTTTGAGCCTACGACCATCCTCACCTGGGACTGGAAAATCGACGATTCGAAAAAACTCACCACTGCAGCGGGCTTCAAGTACTCCATGTACAGCTCCACGGCACTGGGCTGGAGCGGTGACGCCTACGACCCGCGTCCCGACTACTACAAGAACATGCCCAGCTCCATCTTCGACGTGTGGGACCCCGCCAAGAACAATCCCGACTATCTGGCCCAGAACCCCTTCCTGCTCGAACAGTACTACGACCTGGTGGACTACTGGAGAGCCTCGGAGGCTAACCAGCAGATTAACTGGGACCGCATGTACTTCGTGAACCGGCAGAATGAAGCGGCCGGAGGCGAAACGCTCTACTACCAGGAACGCCGCCACAACGACCAGATGGTGTTTGCTCTCAACTCGGCCTTCAGCCATGACCTGAACCGCTGGGGCAAGTATACGGTGGGACTGTCGCTCAACTCGACCAAGGGCATGCACTACAAGACCATGGCCGACCTGCTGGGCGGAACAACCTATACCGACATCGACAAGTTTGCCGCTAACGACTACGGCATCAACAGCATCGAGGCGCAAAACGACCTGCGCAACCCGAACCGCCAGATCGGCGTGGACGACAAGTTCGGTTACAACTACAACATCTTCGTGAACAAGGCACGCGCCTACGGACTCTACGAAGTGAACCGGGGCAAGATGAACTACCGCCTGTCGGCCTTTGCCGAAGGCACCACCATGGAGCGCGAAGGCCTGATGCAGAACGGACGTGCACCCGAAAACTCCTACGGAAAGAGCGGACAGGCCAAGTTCCTCGGAGGCGGCGGCCGTCTGGGCCTCACCTACCGGCCCAGTGGCGCACATATCCTGAGCCTGAACCTGGGTGCAGAGACCGACGCGCCGTTAGCCCGCAACAGTTTTGTGGCTCCGCGTATGCAGAACAACTTCGTGGACAACCTCACCAACGAGGACATCTACACGGCCGAGGCTTCCTACCAGTTCCGGCTGGGCGACTTCTCGGGTAAGGTGACCGGCTACTACACACGCTTCAACAACGGTGTGGAACAAACGGCCTTCTACAACGACCAGGAAGAACGATTCACCTACCTCACCATGACCAACGTGAACCGGGAACACTACGGCGTGGAGGCTGCCCTGAAGTATAACCTCACCTCCAACTTCTCCGTCAGCCTCACCGGCACCTACGCCGAAGCGCAGTACGTGAACAATCCCTTGGCACAGGTGGCCTACGAAGGCATGAACGCCTCGACGCTGAAGGAGCTGAACACGTGGAAGAACCCCGTGACGGGCGCAAACATGCCGCTGCGCGTCATGGCCAACGGCATGAGGGTGAACGGCACGCCGCTCACTGCTGTCAGTCTGGGGCTGAACTACAATGTGAACGGCTGGTTCTTCGAGGCCAACCTGAACTATTATGACCGCGTCTACGTGGACTTCTCCGAATACCGCCGCCTGGGCAACGTGTTGCCCTTCTACCTATCGGAAGGACGCGACGACAAGGGCAACTACCTCTTCCAGAGCGTGAGCGCCAGCGACTTGGCCAAGGGGGCAGTGCTCTACGATAAAGATGACGGCCACATCATTTCGACCTACTCGGCCGAACAGGAGAAGTTCGACGGCGGCTTCATGCTCGACCTCTCTATCGGACGCTACATCCGTCTGGGCAAAGGCAAGAGCATCAGCATCAACCTGAGCGTGCAGAATGTGACGAACAACCGCAACCTGCGCACGGGCGGCTACGAGCAGAACCGCGACGACTTCTACAACACGGGCGTGGCCAAGGCTTACACCTTCTCGAAGAACTCGAAGTACTACTATGCCAACGCCTTCAACGCTTTCTTGAATGTCGGATTTAAATTCTAAGGCTCACACACTATGACACCAAAACAGATATTTCCGCTTATGGCACTGGCCGCCGGCCTGATGCTAAGCCTCAACTCCTGCATGGACGACTACGATGAGCCGAACACCGACGGCTACCTCATCACCAGTCCCGAAAGCATCGGCGAGGTGAACTACTCGATTGCCGAACTGAAGAGCGACAACGCATCGCTGTTCAGCCAGACCAACGCCTTCGAGCAGGTGAAGGAAGACAAAATCATCGAAGGCGTGGTGGCTGCCAACGACTGTGGAGGCAACCTCTACCAGACGCTGCTCATCCGCCACATTGACGAATCGAAGCCCGAAGGCGACACGAACCGTGACCAGGCCATTGTGTTGGGTGTGAAGCACACGTGGCTCACGCCTTACTTCCAACTGGGACAGCGCGTCAAGGTGAACCTGAAAGGACTGTACATCGGCTGCTACTCGAAGCTGCCCAAAATCGGCCAGCCCTATTACACCAGCAGCGGCAACCTGCGCCTCGGCCCTGTCCTCCTGCAACTCTGTGCCACCAATGTGGAACTGGTAGGCCAGCCCAATCCTGACTGCGCCGAATGCCAACCCATTGCGCTCTCACCCGAATGGCTCCGCGCCACAGCCAACCGCAACTACCTGAACTATCCGCAGCTGGTCAGCGTGAAGGGCACCATCCAAGAGGCCGACGGCGAAGCCATCTTTGCCCCCGAGAGCCTGCAAGACGCAGGCTACGGTGTAGACCGCACCTTGGTGAACAGCGAGAACAACACGAAGGTGACCATCCGCACCTCTACCCAAAACGACATCGCATTCACCGTGATGCCGCAGGGCGAACACACCTTTACCGGCCTGCTCAGCTACTACAGCAACTGGCAGGTGCAGCTGCGCTCGGTCAGCGATATCCAATAACAGCCACTCCTTATTATATATATAGCAAACAACCATTATGAAAAAGTCAATCCTTTCATTAGCCATATCCCTCCTCGCCCTGGGCTTCACAGCCTGCGAGGACGTTCCCGCTCCCTACGAAGTCAACGACAGCGGCAACAACACTTCGGGCGTGCTGCTCGAAGAATCCTTCTCCACTTCACTGGGCGACTTCGCTGCCATCAATACGGTGGGCAACTATCCCTGGACCGTCAGCTACAGCTGCGCACAGGTAACCTCCTACACCGATGACGACGGCGACGGAACCAAAGAGAACAACCCTGCCGAAAGCTGGCTCATCTCACCCCAGCTCGACCTGACCCAGGTGCAGCAGGCTTACATCAGCTTCGACTACATCCTGCGCTATGCCAATGCCTCCGAGCTGAAGACGAACTACCAGCTGCTCATCAGCAGCGACTACTCCAGCACACCTGCTACCGCCACGTGGACGGCCCTCGACTACAACCCCGTGCAAGGCTCTGACTGGGACAACTGGTACAACTCGGGCAAGGTCAGCATTCCCGAAGCCTTTATCGGCCAGCCCCAGGTGACCATCGCCCTCTGCTACAAGGCCAACGCCAAGGCTGCCACTTGGGAAGTAAAGAACTTCCGCGTGGCTGAAGGCGCAGGTGACAGCGGCAATGGCGGCAGCTCAGCCGAAGCTACAGGTGACGGCACCGAAGCCAATCCTTACAACAGCGTGGCTGCCAACCAGTATGCCTCTTCATTGGCTGACGGCGAGGAATCGCCCGTCATCTACATCAAGGGCAAGGTCGTTTCGATCACCGAACAGTACAGCACCCAGTATGGCAACGCTACCTTCTACATCTCTGACGACGGCACCTCCAACGGCCAGTTCTACGTATACCGCACCCTCTATCTCGGCAACCAGAAGTATACCTCAGGCGATGAACTGAAGGTGGGCGACGAAGTGGTTATCTGCGGTAGCGTGACCAACTACATGGGCAATACGCCCGAGACGGTTCAGGGCAAGTCTTACCTCTACTCTCTCAACGGCAAGACCGTGGCCGGAGGAGGTGAAGGCGGCGGCACAACCGAAGGCGAAGCTACCGGCGACGGTACGGAAGCCAACCCCTTCAACAGCGTAGCTGCCAACGAGTATGCTTCGGCACTGGCCTCGGGGGCAGAAAGTGACAAGGACGTGTACATCAAGGGCAAGGTCGTTTCGATCAAGGAGCAATATGGCACGCAATATGGCAACGCCACCTTCTACATCTCGGACGACGGCACCTCGAAGAACCAGTTCTACGTGTTCCGCGCCCTCTATCTCGACAACCAGAAGTACACTTCAGGCACCCTGTTGCAAGCAGGCGACGACGTGGTCATCTGCGGCCGTGTGACGAACTACATGGGCAATACGCCCGAAACGGTACAGGGCAAGGCTTGGTTGGTCAGCCTGAAGAGCAACGGCGGCACGGGTGAAGGTGGCGGCGAAGGCGGCGGCACTGACATCGGTGACCCCTCAGAGTCGAACGGTGACTTTGAAAACTGGACCGGCGGCAAGCCCAACAACTGGTCGACCACTTCGACTGCCGGCAACGCTACGCTGTCGCAGAGCACCGATGCCCATGGCGGCAAATATGCCGTGGAAGTAGGCGGTACCTCATCAGCCAACAAGCGTCTGGGTTACCGCGAAATGACACTCCCGGCCGGCACCTACACCATGAAGTTCTATACCAAGGCCGCTACGGCAGCCGGCGGTTCGGTCCGCCCGGGCTATGTGCCTGTGACCGACGGCAAGGTGGGCAACTATGTCTATGGCGACTATACGAACGACCTGACCCAGAGCAGCTGGGTGCTGGTAACCCATGAGTTCACCCTCAATGATGAAACGACCCTCTGCCTCGTGGTGATGAACTCCAAGAAGCCGGGCGCCAATGTGCTCATCGACGACTTCACACTGACTGATGCCGCAGGCAACGTATACATTAAATAGCCCCGACTGACCACTTGTTGCAAGGTGAGGTTGCGGCCACGCGCCGAAACCTCACCTTGCACACTTTTTGATACAATGAAACCCTCATGACAATTTAGAAGTCGCCAAAGTAAATGAAAATGTTCTG
>CALZRA010000086.1 GCA_945828345.1 uncultured Bacteroidales bacterium | reverse complement strand
CGCATAGCCCAGGGCAACGCCCTGGGTAGGTTAACCGCCGCAAATGCGCCCTGAAAGGGCAAAAGCGTAAGGAAACACCCTATGATTCCACGCTTTTGCCCTTTCAGGGCGCACTTCATCGCCTCGTTCTACCCAGGGCGTTGCCCTGGGCTATGCGCTCGTTGCCCCTTCTTTAAGTATGTTGAACGCCTGTCAACTAACCATAAACACCTGCGAAAGACGAACAGGTATAGCCCCCCTAAGGGTCAACGTCGAAGACCACCGCGACCGACTTGTAGGCCGCCTGCGAGAGCAGCCACTGCCGCGCCGCCCACAGCGAGCGGCGCACGCTCTGCGGCGTGAAGCCGGGCCTCACCTTGAGCAGCAGCTTGCGCAGGTGGAGCAGCTGTACGCGCGACACGACGGGACGGTCCGGGCCGAGGAGGTCCGGGCCGAAGGCGGGACGGAGCGCGGCGGCCAGGGCCTCGGCGGCATGGGCCACCACCTGCTCGTCGCGGTGCTTGAGCATGACCGAGATGAGGCGCACGGCGGGCGGGAAGCCGAACTGCTCGCGCTCCTCCATCTGCATGGCATACATGGCCGCATAGTCGCTGCGCACCACCTGTTCGACCAAGGGCAGCTGCGGCTGGCGCGTTTGGAGCACCACCAGTCCGCGGCCCGAACGCCGGCCCGCGCGGCCCGCCACCTGGGCCATGAGCTGGAAGGCCCGCTCGTGGGCCCTGAAGTCGGCCTGGTTGAGCATCTGGTCGGCATTGAGTATGCCCACCACGCGCACACGGTCGAAGTCCAGCCCCTTGGTCACCATCTGCGTGCCGATGAGCAGGTTCTTCTCGCCGCGCTGGAACTCGCCGATGATGCGCTCATAGGCGGCCCGCGAGCGGGTCGTGTCGAGGTCCATGCGGGCTATGCGGGCCTCGGGGAACGCCCGGCGGGCCTCCTCCTCGACCTTTTCGGTGCCGTAGCCCACGTCGCGCAGCTCCCGGCCCTCACAGGCGGGGCACTGCAGGGGCACGTCGTAGACCGAGCCGCAGTAGTGGCACACCAGCTTGTTGAGCCCCCGGTGGAGCGTGAGCGACACGTCACAGCGGGTGCAGCGGGGGGTCCAGCCACAGGTGCGGCACTCTACCACGGGCGCGTAGCCCCGGCGGTTCTGGAACAGGATGGCCTGCTCGTGGCCGGCCAGCGCGGCGCGCACCTCGGAGAGCAGGCGCGGGCTGAAGGGCGAGCTGCCCGTCATGAGCTTCTTGCGCCGCAGCTCCTTCACGTCCTCGACCACGATTTCGGGCAGCTCGACATGGCCGTAGCGCAGGGGCATCTCGACCAGCGCATACTTGCCCGAGCGGGCATTGCGGTAGGTTTCGAGTGAGGGCGTGGCCGTGCCCAGCACGACCTTCGCCCCCCACTGACGGGCCAGCATGACGGCGGTGTCGCGGGCCTGGTAGCGCGGCGCGGGGTCCTGCTGCTTGTAGCTCGTCTCGTGCTCCTCGTCGACAATGACCAGCCCCAGGCGCTGGAAGGGCAGGAAGAGGGCCGACCTCACGCCCAACACCAACGGACAGGCATCAGGACCCAGCTGCCTGCGCCAGAGTTCGACGCGCTCGGTGTCGGGAAACTTGGAGTGGTAAACGGCCATCCGGCCGCCGAACACGCGGGCCAGCCGCTCGGTGAGCTGCGTGGTGAGGGCGATTTCGGGCACGAGGTAGAGCACCTGACGGCCCTGGGCCAGGGCTTCGGCCATGAGGTGGATGTAGACCTCCGTCTTGCCGCTCGAAGTCACGCCGTGCAGGAGGCACACCTGCTTCTCGCCCAGCGCGCGGCGCACCTCTTCGAGGGCACGCTGCTGCTCGCTGCCCAAGGGCTTGGGCGAGCGGTCGGCCAGCGGCGTGCCCGCGACGGCCTCGGGCGGCATGACCGGGCGCAGGCGCGACACCTCGGCCTGCTCCACCTGCAGCACGCCGCGCTTGCGCAGTGCGCTGAAGGCCGCCTCGCTGCCGCGCGCCCCGCAGAGGGTGCGCTTCGCCACGGGGGCCAGCAGGGCGGCGTTCTGCAGGCGCAGGGCCGCCGGGGCCTGGGCCAGGTCGAGGTAGTTGAGCAGCAGCGACTGCTGGGCCGGGGCGCGCTGGAGCGCATCGAGCAGCTCGTTGAGCCGGGGCTCCGAGAAGTAGGCTTCGGCCAGACGGACGCGGGTCTCGGTGCGGGGCTTGAAGCCCTGCGAGAGGGTTTCGCTCACCTGTACGGCCTGCAGGTCCATGAGCCGGCGCACGGGAGCCATCAGGCTCTTCAGGCCCAGCTCCTTTTCCAGCTCGGAGAGTTTCTTGCCGCGCTCCGTGTCGAGGGCCTGCAGCAGCTGCTCGTCGCGCGCCGTGAGGTGGTGGCCGGCCGCGTCGAAGTCGGCGTTGCGCACCAGCAGTGTCTCGCTCTCGAGCTTCAGTCCGGCGGGCAGGGCCGCCTTGAGCACCTCGCCTTCGCTGCACATATAATATTGGGCCATCCACTGCCACAGCCTCAGCTGGGCGGGAAGCACGGTGGGGGCAGTGTCGGCCACACCCACCACGGGCTTGAGGGCCACGCCGGCCTGGGGCGGCGCCTCGAGCAGCTGCGTCACCACGCCGGTGTAGTAGCGGCGCGCGCCGAACTGCACCACGACGCGGCTCCCCACCTGCACCGAGGCGGCCAGTTCGGGCGCGAGGGTGTAGGTATAGGTGCCGGGGAGGGCCAAGGGCAACAAAACGGAAACGTACTTCATGGGCTGACGGGTTTGGGTGCAAATGTAGGCAAAAGCTGCGAGTTGCAGGACAGCCGGGGGGACATATGCGCGCCACGGAGCTTCAGCCCGGCCCACAAAAAACGCTTCGGAAGAACTGGGAATGCTGAAGAAACCAAGTGCCGAGTTGTCAACACCAACTCGGCACTTAGTCATCAATACGCCAGCAAGGCGCGCCCAGAAACAGCGAAAGAGGCTTGGCGCGAATACAGCTCACCGTTCGAGTATGCGGAACTTGCGGGGCACGGGGGTCTCGAAGCGGAGAAGCTCGCGCGTGATGGGGTGGTAGAAGTGGAGACGGTAGGCGTGGAGGGCCAGGCGGCCTATGGGGTTGTCGCCGTTACCGTACTTCACGTCGCCACACACGGGGTGGCCCAGGTCCTGCATGTGTACGCGAATCTGGTTCTTGCGACCCGTTTCGAGCTTCAGTTCCACGAGGGAGTGGCGGCCGTCGGTGCGGAGCATACGGTAGTGGGTGACGGCGAACTTGCCGCCGTTGTCGGTGGGCGAGGAATAGGTGAAGTAGGCCTTGTTGTCCTTGAGCCAGCTCTGCACGGTGCCGCGCGGCTCTTCGAGCTGGCCCGACACGATGGCCAGATAGCGGCGGTCGGTCACGATGTCGTGCCAGTTGTGTTCCAGTATCTGCTCAGCCTCAATGGTCTTGGCATACACTAACAGGCCCGAGGTGTCACGGTCGAGGCGGTGGACGACGTGGGCCGTACACCGCTGGCGCGTGCGGCGGAAGTACTCGTCGAGCACTTGCTTCACGCAGAACTGGTGGTGGGCCGATGCCATGGAGAGAATGCCCACCTCCTTTTCGATGACGATGATCTGGGAGTCCTCGTAGACAATCTTCACGAACTTCGACTTGAGTTCGCCGCGCGGCTTCTGCTTCGACACCTCCACACACTGTCCGGGCTGCAAGGGCAGGTCGAACTGTCGGGTGTTCTTGTGGTCAACGCGCACGCCGTTGCCGGCGAGAATAGCTTTGGCTCGGCTTCGGCTGATACCGTCGAGTGCATGCTCCAGAAATTCGAGCAGGGGCATGGGCTGCTTCACCGTGAAGGTGGTGTAGCGCAGGGAAGAGGGGTTGTGACGCATAGAGTGTGGGGGAATGCTGTTACATGTGAATGTAGCTGCACGGCGCAGTGGCGCGCCATGCAGCGGCAAAGGTACTGCAAGGCGAGCGCAGTGAAAAGAAAACAACGCAGTTTTTTTCTTTCCACTGCCGAGCCGCAGCCTACCTTATCCAAAGGTACTGCAAGGCGAGCGCAGTGCAAAAGAAAACCCGAAAGTTTTTCATTTTGCACGGCCGAGCCGCAGCTTACCTTATCTAAAGTAAGTGATTATGGAATGAAGCGAAGCCTCAAATAACAAAAACCGGAGGATAGGAAGCGACGGTGCACTGGGAGGGCGTGGCTTCCAGCCCGCCCGTTGTCAAGCTTACTTGAGGCGACGGCGCACTGGGAGGGCGTGGCAAAGGCCCGCCCGTTGTCAAGCTGACTTGAGGCAACGCTGCACTGGGAGGGCGTGGCAAAGGCCCGCCCGTTGTCAAGCTGACTTGAGGCGACGCTGCACTGGGAGGGCGTGGCATGAACGCTCATTTCCCAAAACTGATTGAACTTACTATACTTGACTTGGATGAGAACCTTTCTTGTTATATGATAGGTACTGCAAGGCGAGCGCAGTGCAAAAAAGGCTGGAACCGGCCTGCGCCGTGTTCCAACCTTTCCAGTTTATGATAAGAGAGAAAAAACTTACTCTTCGTCGTCCAACGACCAGTCGGAGCTGTCCCAACCGCGTTCGCCCGACAGCTGCTCTCTGCCTCCCGTCTCGCTGATGTTCATAGAGAGGCTCAGCAGGCATTGCTCGGTGTGTATGTTCAGCACCACCGAAGTGGGTTCGATATATGTTTTCTTCATAATTGCTGCGTTGAATTAAAGGTTTACAATCTTCTTGTTACCCACGATGAGGATGCCCTTGGTGTTGCGGCTCACGCGACGGCCCGAGAGGTCGTAGGCGGGAGCGTCATCGAGCGATTCGGCGGCTGCCTCGCCGATACCCGTAGCCTGTCCGCCCTCGTCGAAGCTGAGCGAGTTGGCTGAGCCTCCGTCAATCCGCAGGTATGCCTTGAAACCGTTCAGGTTATCGCCTGTGTACTTGTAGAAGCCGATGCCCGCTTCGGGGTTCTGCAGGGTATAGATGTCCTGAGCGGGTTTGGCGATGGCCTTGTAAGTACCGGTCAAGTCATTGCTGCTGACAGGAGTTGCATCGGAAGTTACTTGCAGGTAGATGCAGTCGGTATCCTCGTCACGTTCGGCACCGTTGTCCTTGAGGATCACAGCCGTACGGGCGGGAATTGTACCCTCAACAGCCTGAAGCTTCAGCTTAGTACCGTCCACAGTGGCGGTGTAAGCCTCCAGACCTGTACGCAAAGAGAGGTCAACCGGTGCATAGAGCGTACCGTACTTGGCCGTGCTGCTCACGGCTACGGGCAGATACTCTACTTCCTCAATCGTCCAGCGGTAGTTGTTGCCAGCCGTGGTTTCGCCGCAGTCAATATAAGTGGTTCCGTCATTCAGATAGCGGTTACTTCCCATACGCACGTAGTAGGTGCCCTCAGTGTAGCCTTCGCCGAATCTTACTTCACCGGCAGTGCCTCCGACGGGCACACACTGCCAGCTGCCATTATCCACATTGCCGTTCTTGGCAAAAGTACCCAGGCAAAGACCGTTGGCATAGGCCACGAGGTTCGTGCCATCGTAGTAGAACACACTTTCGCGAGTATTGTTGGCAGCGTTCATGCCCAGCTGGTTGGTCTTGCCGGTCGTTTCGGACAGAGTAGACACCATATATCGGCTGCTGGTTGTACCCTTGAAGCGGTAGAACCTATTGGCAGCAGGCATGTTCAGCGTAAGAGTGGCAGAGGAGAGCGAGGTTACGGCTTCCTTCTGTGTTGTGATGTCGGCAACGGCAGTTTCGTTGGTGATGCCATTGTAGAAGTTATGGGCAGCAGTACTGATGGTGGCATAGTCTGCATAGTCGGTCGTGTACTGGCCCAGGCCCGAACCAATCAACTCGCCACTCTTCACGCCAGACAGGGCGGCCTTCAGTTCCAGACAGGCAGTAACGAATGCATCCAAACCTTCGAGAGTAAAGTCGCCTACAGGCGTGATGCGCATACGGTTACCAGCGTCAATGATGTTCCAACCCGTAACAGCAGCATCGTTATCACCGTAACCACAAGCTATATTCAGACAGTTGTTTCCGTTAAACTTGATAACGAAATATTCCTCCTTGTCGGCAGCTGCGATAGTCACATAATCGGCAGGAGTATAGTTGATTTTGGCTCTGCTGCTGCCTTCGGTAACAAATTTCTTCTCGCTGACACTGTACAGGTAATACTTCTCGTTGGCCTTAACAAAGGCGAACTGCTGGGCCGTGCTATTCGCATCGGCAGCCACACCTGTATTGGCTGCATTACCTGCGGAGCCGCCACAAGCTGTCAGTTGAGAAGCACCGGCAGGAGCGTAGAGCACACCACGAGTAGCATACTCTTCAGGGGCAATGGTGTACACCTTGGTCGTGCTCAGTTCAGACAGCGAAGAGATGGGCTGTGCTCCAACCAGCGCTACCAGCGTTTCCTTGAGGGTTGAAGGCGTTACGTTGACAATGCTTAAAAGTTTGGTCGTTTCCTCGTTGATGGGAAGCACGTAGAACTCAGATGCAGTGAAGAACTGAGTGTTAGTGTTGGTGGCAGTCACAACAAAACGCAAGTACTGGTAGCTACCGCCCAGATCAATCTCGGGCGAATAGTAAGAGGCTACAGAGCTGCGTCCTTCCAAATTGTCAAGTGTGGCCACAGGCTCATCGGAGAAAGTTGTACCATCCGTACTTGTATATACTTTGATGGTCTTCGGGCGGTTGTTGGCATTGCGGCGGCTCATGTAGAACATCACCTTGTCCTTCGCCTCGCTCAGTGTTACCTGTATATAATGCGGGGCAGAACCAGCATCACTTCCATAAGAAGAGTGCACGTAAGTGTTTGCATTGCCGTCCAACAAGTTGGAAGAAGGCTGGTTGTCACCGCCACTGGAATGGTTGACTACAACGGCAATATTGTCGCCGCTCTTCACCAAACCATAGTTTGCCTGATAATAGCTGTAAGCGCGGTTCTTCTCCATGGTGTAAAGCGCATTGAGGTCGTTCCACATACGCTCGTTTACAGCCTCTGTCAACGTGGCTGCTTCCATCTTCCACCAGGAGGCATCATCACCACCGTCATAGTTCATGTAAGCATAAGGTCCACCTGTAGGGGTGTTTGCTTGGTGCAGAATACCACCGTTAGCATCTTTCAGTTTGAAAACGCCATTAGCAGCATCCGTAACCACGAACGAATAGTTTACGCCACTGGTGCTGCCTACGCTCAAAGGTGCGCCAGAGCCAGCTGCACCCAAGCACACGTTCCAAGCCGCGTTATAGAGCCTGAAGGTTCCATCGTTGTTGAACTTGAGCGTCCATTTGGTTTCATCTCCTGTATTCTTTGTTCCTACCGCCTTACCGTCCGTTGCGCCGACAGGAGTCTGTGCGGTAATCTTCAGTCCGGTACGAACACTTGCCGTTCCGTTACTTTCCAAGTCCTGATTGAGGAACGTAACCACGTGCTTGCCTGTTTGGAGCACACTCTTGATGTTATTGACAGCGGTGGTGGCCAAACCAAAGATTGTAGTCTCGGATGTATCATCATATGTCGTTACAGCGTTGATGGCATTGACAGCATTGGTGTAGTAGTCTTCAGTAAAGCCCAGTGCGGTCAGCGAAGAATAGTTCTTGAAAGCTTCCATCTTCTGAATGCCCAGATACTTTACCATGTCTAACTTGCTGCCGTAAAGGTAGAACTCAGCACAGGTAAAGTAATTACTACTTGTGGATTCATCGGACACAACCAACACATAGCGACCGGATTGTGCCGTCGCAAAATCGAAATACTTGTAATCTCTGGTACTTCCGTACTCAAATGTTGCATCGGCTGCTGGCGTGTAGGATTTCTCCGTCAAGGCGGCAGCTGTTACGCCACCCGACACGTCAAATGCGGTGTCGGAGATATCTTAGAAGTACCATTGCCATTGTTGGGGCGGGGCAGATAGGCAAAGCCTCCGATGTCACTGACCGTCGCACCCATGTCGATGATGAAGTACTGGGGGAGACTTTCGCCTGTCTTACTGCCAGACCAGTCCGAATGATAATAAGTAGACTCTTTGCCATCGATAGCAGCAGCGATACGACCGTCGCCAGCTCCTTCAATGGCAGAGCCAGGTGCTGCAGGCGAACTGATCGACCAGCCGTCGCGACTCACTACGCCTTGCGCAGAGGCAATCCCTGTCCAGCAGAATAGTGCCAGACAAAGGGTCAGAAAGAAAGTAGTTTTTTTCATTCTGTGTGAAATTGATTTGTTGATTATATTGGAATATGATTTTGAAGTCACTGAGGAAGCCGACAACAGCACCGCCTGCCGCAGGACAAACCCACTGTTTGCCTACAGAGCCAACGGTTTACGTCTGAATAATGCTTGTATACCCCAAAGGATGCTTTTCAGCGGGCAAAGATAAAAAGTGTTTTGAGAATGATGCAAACATAGCAACGAGAAAAATGAAGCAGACGCGGCATTATTCCCTTATTTGTGCATAAATACGTACAAATCAGGCTGGAAATTCTCTATCTTCGCGGCATGATACGCCTCTATACTCTGTGTTTCTCCCTGCTCATGCTGACGATCCCAGCCCTCGGACAGCGCACGGCTGCGGACTATGTGAATCCCTTTATTGGTACGGACGGGAACGGGCATACTTTTCCCGGTGCCTGCACGCCCTTCGGCATGGTACAGCCAAGCCCGGTGACGGGGGCCTGGGGTTGGCGGTACTGCGCCGAATACCAGTTTGCCGATTCGGTGGCCTGGGGCTTCAGCCAGACACACCTGAACGGCACGGGCTGCATGGACTTGGGCAATGTGCTGATCATGCCTTCCCAAACTGACGACGGAAAGCCCTGCCTGCGCAGCCGCATGGACAAAACGACAGAACGGGCCGAACCGGGCTACTACGCGGTGAGGCTGGACCAGGCTTCGGTGCGCGCCGAACTGACCTGCACGCCACACGTGGCCTACCACCGCTACCGGTTTGACCGCCCCGACAGCGCGCTCCTGGTTGTTGACCTGCAGCACGGACCGGCATGGAGCGAAGCGCAGTATCACACGCAGGTGCGCCAGTGCGACGTGGCACAACCCGACGACTGCACGCTCGAAGGCCACGTGGAGAGCAGCGTGTGGGTGCGTCAGGACGTGTACTTCTGCCTGCGCCTGAACTGCCCCGTGGCGCAGACCGACACGCTGCCCGCACAGCCCGGCGAAGTGGGCCGCCGGCTGGTGCTGCACCTCCCGCCCACCAATGGCAGGCCGGTCGAGGTAAAGGTGGCCCTGTCGGCAGTGTCGGCCGAGGGGGCACGGCGCAATCTGGAGGCGGAACTGCCGCACTGGGACTTCGAGGCGACGCGGAGACAGGCGAAACAACGCTGGAACGAGCTGCTCCAACGCTTCGAACTGGAAGGCAGCGAGGCGCAGCAGACGGCCTTCTACACCGCACTGTACCACGCCTGCATACAACCGAACAATGTGGCCGAGACGGACGGCACCTACGCCACAGCCAACGGCGTAACGGGCAAGGCCGAGGGGGGAACGTTCTACTCCACCTTCTCCTGCTGGGACACTTACCGCGCAGCGCACCCGCTCTACACGCTCTGCGTGCCCGAACAAGTGGCACCCTTCGTGCGCTCGTTAGTGGCCCAGGCCGAAGCGCAGGGACACCTGCCCGTGTGGGGGCTGTGGGGAAAGGACAACTACTGCATGATTGCCAACCACGCGGTGAGCATCGTGGCCGAGGCGGTGTGCAAGGGCTTCGACGGCATTGACCGCGAACGGGCCTGGCAGGCGGTGGAACGGACGCTACGCGTGAGCCACCCGGCCAAGACTGACTGGGAAACCTGTCTAGCCTACGGCTACTACCCTGCCGACCTGGTGGAGAACGAAAGCGTCTCGATGACACTGGAGCAGGCCTACGACGACTATGCCGCCTCGTGCATGGCACGCGCCCTGGGCAAGCGGCGCGAAGCCCGCGAGTTCGCGCAGCGCGCCCGATGCTGGCGAAAACTCCTCTGTCCCACCACCCGCTTCATGCGGCCGAGACTCTCCGACGGTTCCTGGAAAAAGCCTTTCGACCCCGCCGCGCTGTCACACGCCGAAGGCTCGGGCGGCGACTACACTGAGGGAAACGCCTGGCAATATACCTGGCACGTGCAGCACGAACCGCTGGAGCTGATGCGGCTGATGGGCGGCAAAAGGGCCTTCTGCCGCAAACTCGACTCGCTATTCACCACTCAACCGCAGGGAGCGGAGCTGGCCGACGTGACGGGGCTCATCGGGCAATACGCCCACGGCAACGAGCCCTCACACCACGTGGCCTACCTGTATGCCCTGGCGGGACAGCCCGAACGGACGCAGGAGCTGGTCAACACGATTTGCGACACCCAGTATGCCGCCCGCCCCGACGGACTGTGCGGCAACGACGACTGCGGCCAGATGTCGGCATGGTACGTCCTGTCGTGTATAGGCTTCTACCCCGTTGACCCTGTGAGCGGCCACTATGTGCTGGGCGCGCCCCAACTGCCGCGCATCAGGCTTCACCTGCCGGACCAACGCACCTTCACCGTGGTGGCCGAAGGTATCGATTCGTCCCACCGCCACGTTCAGGCCGTCTACCTGAACGGCACCCGCTTGCGCCGCAACTACCTCACACACCAGGAGATTGCTGCCGGCGGTGAACTGCGCTTCGTGATGAAGCAGCGCGACGAAAGCCTGCCGCAGCAATCGCTGCGATAGAAAGCCATAGATGACTATTGAGAGCCATAGAAGTCTCCCGCCGCTGCACCGCCTGAGCACCAAAAAGC
>CALZRA010000085.1 GCA_945828345.1 uncultured Bacteroidales bacterium | reverse complement strand
TTCGGCAAAAAGCTCAAGCAAGCTTGGCTTTTTTGCGCTCACTTGCACTATCTTTGCCCGCAATATGAGCATCATATCTATTATACGCCCCTTCTTCCTGCGCCGCGCGCGACAGATTGAACGCTACGCCGAACACGCCGAAGTAATTCAGCGCGAGGTGTTGCGCGGATTGCTGCGCCGCGCACAGGACACGGAGTGGGGCAGGCTGTATGGCTACGCCGAAACGGACAACTACGAGGATTTCAGACAACGCGTGCCGCTCTGCTCCTACGAGGAGCTAAAGGGCTACATCGAACGTATGAGGAGGGGAGAGAGGGACGTGCTGTGGCCCGGAAGGGTGAAATGGTACGCCAAATCGTCGGGCACTACGGCCGACAAGAGCAAGTTCATACCGGTCAGCCCGCAGGGGCTGAAGGACACGCACTATGCAGGCGGACGCGACGCGGTGGCACTGTACCTGAAGAACCACCCGGAGAGCCGGCTGTTAGACGGCAGGGCACTGATCTTGGGCGGCTCGCACGCGCCGAACTATAACCTCAAGGACTCGCTCGTGGGTGACCTGAGCGCCATACTGATTGAGAATATCAATCCGGCGGTGAACCTGCTGCGCACGCCGGGAAAGCGCGTGGCACTGCTGGAGGACTTCGAACTGAAGCGCGACCTCATCGCGCAGACGGCCCTGCACCAGAAGGTGACGAACCTCTCGGGCGTGCCATCGTGGATGATGGCGGTCCTGAAGCGCGTCATGGAGCTGTCGGGCAAGGAGCGCATCGACGAGGTGTGGCCGCATCTGGAGGTGTTCTTCCACGGCGGCGTGGCCTTCACGCCTTACCGCGAACAGTACAGGCGGCTGATGGGCCCGAAGGTGAACTACATGGAGACGTACAACGCCTCGGAGGGCTTCTTCGGCCTGCAGAACGACCCGGACGACGGGGCGATGCTGCTGATGCTGGACTACGGCGTGTTCTATGAGTTCGTGCCGCTCGAAGAGCTGGGACGGCCACAGCCGGCAGCAGTGCCGCTGTGGGAGGTGGAACCGGGACGGAACTACGCCATGGTGATTTCGACCTCGTGCGGCCTGTGGCGCTACCTGATCGGCGACACGGTGCGCTTCAGCTCGGTGAGACCCTACAAGTTCGTGATCAGCGGGCGCACGAAGAGCTTTATCAATGCCTTCGGCGAGGAGCTGATTGTGGACAACGCGGAACGGGGCTTGCAGGAGGCCTGCCGACTGACGGGGGCTGTGGTGAACGAGTATACGGCGGCACCGGTGTTTATGGACGGCGAGGGCCGCTGCCGCCACCAATGGGTAGTGGAGTTCGACGTGCCACCGGCCGACACGGAGGAGTTCGCCGAACTGCTCGACAAGGCGCTACAGGCGGTCAACTCGGACTATGAGGCGAAACGCCGCAAGGACATCACGCTGCAACGGCTCGAACTGCTGTCGGCACGCAAGGGGCTCTTCGACGACTGGCTGAAGAGCCGCGGCAAACTGGGCGGACAGCACAAGGTGCCGCGACTGTGTAACGACCGCACGGTAATCGAGCAGGTGCTGGACATCATGAAGAGTTGAAAAGCTTATGAGTAAAGTTTATAGTTGAAAGTTGAAAAAGCTTATAAGAATGCTCACTGAGCAGATGAAGCATCCTTTCAAATAGTATTCTTATAAGCTTTCAACTTCTCAAAACTATAAGCTTCTTGAACGCTCAACCCTAAACTTTTTTCCAAGAACTACGTTTTCGCATGAAACGCACTGACATAACGCTGCTGCTGCCAGCCCTGTTGATGCTGCTGGCTGCGGCGTGCGCCAATCCGGGAAGCGGGCCGGACGGCGGACCGTACGACGAGACACCGCCCAAGATCGTGGCCATGCAGCCTCCACTCGGGGCTGCACGCCAGCAGGCCAAGAAGCTGACCATCACGTTTGACGAAATGGTGAAGATCGAGAACGCGCAGGACAACATCGTGTTCTCGCCGCCGCAGGTGGAGATGCCCGAAATCAAGACATCGGGACGCAACATCTCGGTGACGCTCCTGGACTCGCTGAAGGCGAACACGACCTACACGATCGACTTCAGCGATGCTATCGTGGACAGCAACGAGGGCAACCCGCTGGGCAACTTCACTTACTTCTTCGCCACAGGCGAGGTGGTGGACACAATGGAGGTGGCAGGCTACGTGCTGGCTGCAGACAATCTGGAGCCGCTGAAGGGCATCACCGTGGGACTGCACAGCAACGTGGCCGACTCGGCCTTTACGGCCCTGGCGTTCGACCGCGTGGCGCGCACCGACGGCGACGGCCACTTCGTGGTGAAGGGGGTGGCTCCAGGCGACTACCGCATCTATGCGCTGCGCGACATGGACGGCGACTACCGCTATGCGCGGGGCGAACTGCTGGCGTGGCTCGACGAGCCGATAAGGCCGGGGGCCTTTGCCGACGTGAGACAGGACACGCTGTGGGCCGACACAGTCCACATTGACACAATCATGACGGTGCCCTTCACGCACTTTACGCCCGACGACGTGGTACTGCTGGCCTTCACAGAGCGGAACCCGACGTGCCAGCTGCTGAAGACGCAGCGCGAACCGGAGTGGTTCAGGCTCTTCTTTACCGCGCCGCTGGAACGGATGCCACGGGTGAGGGGACTGAACTTCGATGACCGCGATGCCTTCGTGGTGGAACACTCGGCGGGCTTCGACACGCTGACTTTCTGGCTGCGCGACACGGTCCTGGTGAACCGCGACACGCTGGAGGTAGAGCTGGCCTATGAGGCGACGAACGACTCGGTGACGGTGCCTTACCTACAGACGGACACGCTGGAGTTGGTGCCGAAACTGACCTACGAACGGCGCATGAAGCTGCGCGAAAAGGAGCTGGAGCGATTCCAGAAGGCGCTGGAGCGGCGACACAAGCGAGGCGACTTCTCGCAGGAGACACCTCCGGCCGAGCCGCTGAAGGTGCAGTTCGATATCGTGGCGAAGCTGGCCCCGGACCAGAACCAGCACTTCAGGCTGCCCGAGCCTGCGCTGAAGGTGGACACGGCGGGCATACACCTCTTCCTGCAGGTGGACTCGCTCTATGAGGAGATGCCCTTCAGGCTCGAACGAGACTCGCTGGCGCTACTCGACTACACGCTGCGCGGCGCGTGGCGTCCGGGACAGAAGTATGTGCTGAACGTAGACTCGGCCTGCATCACAGGCATTTCGGGCCGGGTGAACCTGCCCAATGACAACCAGTTCAGCATTGCGGGACCAGAGGACTTCGGCGCGTTGTTCCTCGTGTTGCCGGATGCAGACTCGACGGCAGTGGTGCAACTGTTGTCGGCGAGCGAGAAGGTGGTGAGGCAGGTGGCCGTGGAGGAGGGTAGGGCGGACTTCTTCTACTTAGAGCCGGGCGAGGTGTACGTGAGGCTGTTCAACGACCGCAACCGGAACGGACGCTGGGACGAAGGCTCGTATGCCGAAAAGCGGCAGGCGGAGGAGGTGTACTACTTTCCGCAAAAATTCAACATCCGTGCCAACTGGGACCTGGAACAGACGTGGAGACTCAACGACATGCCGCGCTTCCGCCAGAAGCCACGGGAACTGATCAAGCAAAAGGAGGACAACAAGAAGACTACGCCCAAAAACCGCAACGCGGAACGGGAAAGGGCGAAGAGAGCATCTTAGAAGGTTGCTTCCCTTTGGTTATAAGGGATAAGGTTATGAGGTTATAAAGATTGTGCAAGTGAGTGCAGAGCCAAGCTTGCTTGAGCTATGCCGAGCGCAGCCAATCTTATGCAAAGTTACAGTTATAACGCTTGAATTTCATCCACTCAAACAGTAATATTATAACCTGATAACCTAGAATCTCATAACCCAAGAAATACCCCCAACACAAATAGCATACACGATGAAAACAATGAAGAAACTGGTGCTGATGCTCGCCTTGGCGGCTTCGGCCTACATAACGGCACGGGCGCAATGCTCGTCGGACAACACGGCCTTCAAAAGCGGCGAAACGCTCATCTACGACCTCTACTTCAACTGGAAGTTCGTCTGGGTAAAGGTGGGCACGGCTTCGATGAACACCACGCAGACTACCTACGGCGGCGAACCAGCTTACCGCTCGTATCTCATCACGCGGGGCTCGAAGAAGGCTGACAACATCTTCGTGATGCGCGACACGCTGATGGCCTACACGGGCCTCGACTTGGTGCCGAAGTACTACGCCAAGAAGGCGTTTGAGGGCGACACCTACCGCAAGAACGAGGTGTGGTACTCTTACCCCTCGGGCAAGTGTGCCGTGAAGATGCGCTACCAGCGCGACAACAACCCACCGAAGCTGAACAACTATTCGAGCAAGTACTGCGCCTTCGACATGATCAGCATGTTGATGCGCGCCCGCTCCTTCTCGGCCGAGGGCATGAAGGTGGGACACCGCATCAACTTCCTCATGGCTGACGGCAGGGAATGCGAATGGAAGGCCATCGTGTACCGCGGCAAGAAGAAGTTCAAGATGGAGAACAGCTCCACCACCTACCGCTGCCTCGTGTTTTCCTTTGTCGAAAAAGACAAGGACGACGGCAAGGAAAAGGACATCGTGACTTTCTACATCACTGACGACAAGAACCACCTGCCCGTACGACTCGACATGAACCTGAACTTCGGCACGGCCAAAGCTTTCCTGACCGGGGCACGCGGACTGCGGAACCCGCAGGAGGCGAAAGTAAAATGAAAACTAAGTATTAGGTATTAGTGATTAGGGATTAAGTTGCTCTTACCCTCAAACCTCAACAAAAACTTTATCACTAATCACCAATACTTAATACTTGATTTACTGTGATTAGGATGTTCTCGTCCTTAGTCATCCCAGGAAGAACTTTATCACTAATCACTAATACCTAATACTTAAATAACGTGTTCCTACTGATAGACGCTAAGATTCCGTATATGCGCGGGCTGGCCGAGCGGTTGGGCCGTGTGCGCTATGTGAACGGGGCCGACATCACGCCAGACGACGTGCGCGAGGCCGATGCGCTCATCGTGCGTACACGGACACGCTGTGACCGCGCGCTGCTCGAAGGCTCGCGGGTGAAGTTCATAGCCACGGCAACCATAGGCTACGACCACCTCGACACGGCCTACTTGGCACAGCGTGGAATCGGTTGGACCAACTGCCCGGGATGTAACGCGGGAAGCGTGGCGCAGTATGTGGAATGTGCGCTGCTGCTGCTCGCTGCCCACGGCTGCTGGGACGGGGGGCCGCTCCTGCCAGCCGAAGTGCCCGCCGCGAAGCTCGACACTGGCGTGTTCAAGCAGCTCACGCTGGGCATTGTGGGCGTGGGACACGTGGGTACGGAGGTACTGCGCGCAGCGAGGCGGCTGGGTTTCGGCCGCGTGATGCTCTGTGACCCGCCGCGGGCCGAACGCGAAGGCGGCGCGGCGTTTGCCACACTCAGCGAGGTGGCGAGGGAGTGTGACGTGGTGAGCTTCCACACGCCGCTGACTCCGGCGGCAGAGCCTCATGGCACGTTCCACCTGGCCGGCGAGGCTTTCTTCGCACAACTCAAAAGCGGCGCGGTGGTGATGAACACGAGCCGCGGAGAGGTGGCCGACACGGCTGCACTCAAGGCGGCCCTGGCTGAGGGCCGCCTGCGCACGGCGGTAATCGACACTTGGGAGAACGAGCCGCAGATTGACCGCGAACTGTTGCAGCGCGTCTTTCTGGGCACACCACACATTGCAGGCTACAGTGCCGACGGCAAGGCGAACGGCACACGCATGGCCTTGCAGGCTGTGGCCCGCCACTTCGGGTTGGACGATGCTTTCTGCCAGCTGGTAGTTCCGCCCGACCTTCCGCCTGGATTCAGTTACCTGCCGCAGGCCACGGCCGACACCACCGGATGCGAAGCCCTGCGCCTCTATGACCCTACGCGCGACAGCATGGCCCTGAAGGCTCACCCCGAACAGTTCGAAATGTTGCGCGGAAACTATCCGATGAGAAGAGAGAGATTTTTCAATGTATAATGAGGCCTACGGCCCTGACATCGACGTTGCCTTCACTACACATTGTACATTAAATCATTAATCCATTATCTATTCAATGAGCAGAAAAATAGAAAGCCACATCACGCTGGCGGGCTCACTGCTCGTGGTGATTGCCCTGCTGGTGTATTTCATGCCACGCGAAAGCAAGTTCGGCTATGAATACGAACAGGGCCGACCGTGGCGGTACAACTCGCTCATAGCCCCGTTTGACTTCCCCGTGTACAAAAGCAAACAGGAGGTCGAGGCCGAACGCGACAGCGCACTGCGCGACTTCATGCCCTTCTTTTCGGAAAACACCGCACTGCCCCAACGGCTGATTGTGAGCTTCAGGGCCGACTTCCTGCACGGCAAGTTCAAGGACGTGCCCATGAGCTACCTGACACACATCGAGCGACTACTCGCCGAGGTCTACGCCAAGGGTATCGTGTCGGCCGAACAGATGTCGGTCATGGCACAGAACCGCACGCCGGGCCTGCGGTTGGTGGAAGGCACGGAGGCTATTTCGCACACGTTGGGCGAACTCTTCTCGACCCGCTCTGCCTACGAATACATCATGCACGCCGACACGGTGCGCTTTCCGCGCGACATGATGGCGCGCTGCAACCTCAACGAGTATTTAGAGCCGAACCTGCTCATCGACAGTGTGAAGACGCGCACCGCCCGCGAAGACGTGGTCCAGTCGGTATCGCCCGCATCGGGCATGGTACAGAGCGGACAGCGCATCATCGACCGGGGTGAAATCGTCTCGCCACAACAGTTCCAAATCCTGCAGTCGTTCGAGCACGAGAGCGTGCGGCGCAACGACTCCTCACAGGGCTACTGGCTGATCCTGCTGGGCCAGGCCCTCTTTATAGCCAGCGTACTCGCGGCCTTCGCCTTCTACCTGCGCCTGTTCCGCCGCGACTACCTCGAATCGCCCCACAGCATCATGCTGCTGTGTTCGCTCATCGCCATTTTCCCCCTTATCACTTACCTTATGGTGGCACAGGGCGTGTTTAACGTCTACCTCGTGCCCTACGCCATGGTACCGATCTTCATCCGCATCTTCCTCGACTCGCGCACGGCCTTCATGGCCACAGTGTGTACGGTGGTGCTGTCGTCGCTCGTGTTGCACACCAACTACCAGTTTGCGGTGGTGCAGATTGTGGCGGGCATGACGGCCATCAGCGCGCTGAAGGACCTCACCGAACGCTCGCAGTTGGTGCGCGTGGTGTTTGAGGTGGCAGCGGCGAGCGCCGTGGTGATGCTGGGCTACGACCTGTCGCAGGGCATCGACCTGGAGCACCTCGACCCGACGCTCTACGTGTGCATCGCCGTGAACGGCATGCTGCTGCTCTTTGCCTACCCGCTCATGTATCTCATCGAAAAACTCTTTGGCTTCACCTCAAGCGTGACGCTGGTAGAGCTGTCGAACACGAACAACACCGTGCTGCGCCGCATGTCGAAGGTGGCACAGGGCACCTTTGCCCACTCGCTGCAAGTGGCCAACCTGGCTGCCGAAGTGGCAGACAAAATTGGCGCGAAGCCGCAGCTCGTGAGAACGGGAGCTCTCTACCATGACATCGGCAAGATGCTGAACCCGGCCTTCTTCACCGAAAACCAAACGGGCGTGAACCCACACGATGAGCTGACCGAAGAACGTTCGGCACAAATCATCATCAGCCACGTGACCGAAGGCCTGCGCCTGGCCGACAAGTACCACCTGCCGAAGGTGATACGCGACTTCATCAGCACCCACCACGGACGCTCGACCACCAAGTACTTCTATATACAGTGGAAGAACAAGCATCCCGAACAGGAACCCGACGAGGCGGTCTTTACCTATCCCGGCCCGAACCCCTTCACCCGCGAACAGGCTATCCTAATGATGTGTGACGCCGTAGAGGCCAGCTCGCGCTCGCTGAAGGAAGTGACCGAGGAGAGCCTGAAGGGACTCGTCGACCGCATTGTCGACGGACAGATGCAGGCGGGCTACTTCAAGGAGTGTCCCATCACCTTCCGCGACCTGTCGCAGGCCAAGCGCGTGCTGGTGGAAAGCCTCAAGACCATCTACCACACCCGCATTGCCTACCCCGAACTGAAGCCGAAGACCGAAGAACAACCCGCCGCACCGCGCCGCACCTACTTCTTCAGCCGAAGGACCGGGCAGTGAGAAGGAGAAAGGAGGGGGAGAGTTTGAAGTTTACAGTTGAGAGTTTAAAGCTTACGAGTAAAGTTTATAGTTGAGAGTTTAAAGCTTATGAGAATAGTTACTGAGCGGGTGATTACTGCGCATCTTAGTGGCCTTATAAACTTTAAACCATAAACTTTCAACTCTTCCACCATAAACTTTCAACTCTTCAACTCCAAACTTTTAACTCTTCAACTCCAAACTTTCAACTTTTCCCCCCTCAAACATTAGCAAAAGCAAATAAAATCACTTACTTTTGCCCGAGAAAACCATAGTCGCGAGACTGCAACGGCCGGCAGCGTGTCCTTTCGCCGCCCAAAGCGATGCACCACGCTGCCCGGAAAACCATAAAACCTTACAGTCCAGACACCGTGGCCTGCCTCTTCGACCAAGCATCTAATATCTAATATTCACCAAATATCAACTTAATTCAAAACATCTTCTATGTGGTTAACTAATTCATCCATCGGACGGAAGGTAATCATGTCGGTAACCGGCATTGCGCTCATTCTGTTCCTCACGTTTCATGGTTGCATGAACCTGGTGGCCCTCTTCTCGAAGGAAGGCTATAACCTGGTGTGCGAAATGCTTGGTGCCAACTGGTATGCCGTGGCCGCTACGGTGGGCCTGGCCGTGCTCGTTGCCCTGCACTTCATCTATGCCATCATCCTGACCCTCCAAAACCGCAAGGCACGTGGCAACAACCGCTATGCTGTCACGCAGAAGCCCGAAAAGGTTGAATGGGCCTCGCAGAACATGCTCGTGCTCGGCATCATCGTCGTGCTCGGCCTGCTGCTGCACCTCTACAACTTCTGGTACAACATGATGTTTGCCGAACTCGTGAACGGCGGCATGCCCTTCGTCAACGAAGTGGAAAGCGCCTCCGACGGCTACAGCCTCATGGCCCTCACCTTCAGCTGCCCGGTCTACACCGTGCTCTACCTCGTGTGGTTCGCCGCCATCTGGTTCCACATGACCCACGGCTTCTGGAGTGCCTTCCAAACCCTGGGCTGGAGCGGCAAGATCTGGTTCTGCCGCTGGCGCGCCATCGGCACCATCTACGTAACCGTGCTGATGCTCATCTTTGCAGTGGTAGCCCTGAAGTTCGCCTTCTGCGGCGGTTGCTGTGCAGCTGCCTGCGCTGCCTGACACGCTCAACGGCCGGACCGCATCCGGCCATTCACTCCACCAACAAATAATCAAGAAACATTATGGCTAACATAGATTCCAAAATCCCCGAAGGTCCTATTTCTCAAAAGTGGACCAACTATAAAGCTCACCAGAAGCTGGTGAACCCCGCCAACAAGCGTAAGCTCGACATCATCGTTGTGGGCACCGGTCTGGCCGGCGCATCGGCTGCCGCCTCACTGGGCGAAATGGGCTTCAAGGTGCTCAACTTCTGCATCCAAGACTCGCCCCGCCGCGCCCACTCTATCGCCGCACAGGGCGGTATCAACGCTGCCAAGAACTACCAGAACGACGGTGACTCCGTTTACCGCCTCTTCTATGACACCGTAAAGGGCGGTGACTACCGTGCCCGCGAAGCCAACGTATACCGCCTCGCCGAAGTGAGTGCCAACATCATCGACCAGTGCGTGGCCCAGGGCGTTCCCTTTGCCCGCGAATACGGCGGCCTGCTGGCCAACCGTTCGTTCGGCGGCGTGCAGGTGAGCCGTACGTTCTATGCCAAGGGCCAGACCGGCCAGCAGCTGCTGCTCGGCGCCTACTCGGCCCTCATGTGCCAGGTGAACGCCGGCACCGTGAAGCTCTACTGCCGCTATGAAATGCAGGACGTGGTCATCGTTGACGGCCGCGCCCGCGGTATCGTAGCCCGCAACCTCGTGAACGGCAAGCTCGAACGCTTCGCTGCCCACGCTGTGGTGCTCGCCACCGGCGGTTACGGCAACACTTACTTCCTCTCGACCAACGCCATGGGCTGCAACTGCTCGGCCGCTATCGCCGCCTACCGCAAGGGTGCCTACTTCGCCAACCCCGCCTATGTGCAGATTCACCCCACCTGTATCCCCGTTCACGGCGACAAGCAGTCGAAGCTCACCCTCATGTCAGAGTCGCTCCGCAACGACGGCCGCATCTGGGTGCCCAAGAAGAAGGAAGACGCCATCAAGCTCCAGAAGGGAGAAATCAAGGGAAGCGATATCCCCGAAGAAGACCGCGACTACTACCTCGAACGCCGCTACCCGGCCTTCGGTAACCTCGTGCCCCGCGACGTGGCCAGCCGCGCCGCCAAGGAACGCTGCGACGCCGGCTTCGGCGTGAACAACACCGGTCTGGCCGTGTTCCTCGACTTCTCCGAAGCCATCAACCGCCTCGGCATCGACCAGGTACTCCAGCGCTACGGCAACCTCTTCGACATGTACGAGGAAATCACCGACGTGAACCCCGGCGAACTCGCCAAGGAGGTGAACGGCGTGAAGTACTACAACCCGATGATGATCTACCCCGCCATCCACTATACCATGGGCGGCCTCTGGGTAGACTACGAACTCTCGACCAACATCCCCGGTCTCTTCGCTATCGGTGAGTGTAACTTCTCTGACCACGGTGCCAACCGCCTCGGTGCTTCGGCCCTCATGCAGGGTCTGGCCGACGGTTACTTCGTACTGCCCTACACCATCCAGAACTACC
>CALZRA010000084.1 GCA_945828345.1 uncultured Bacteroidales bacterium | reverse complement strand
CTTCGTCGAAGTAGTCGTGGCCTGCGGGCACGGGCGTGTGGACGGTGTAGAGCGAAGAGGCGCGTACCAGTTCGAGAGCCTCGTCAAACGACAGTCCGCTCTCCACGTAGTCGGCCAGACGCTGCACGTTACAGAGTGCGGCATGACCTTCGTTGCAGTGGTAGATTTCCTTCTCGATGCCCAGCTTCTTCAGAGCCAGCATACCACCAATACCCAGCAGGTATTCCTGCTTGATGCGGTTTTCCCAGTCGCCACCATAGAGAGAGTGGGTGATGCGACGGTCGAACTCAGAGTTCATCTCGTTATCGGTGTCGAGCAGGTAGAGGGCGATGCGGCCCACATTGGCGCGCCACAGCGAAGCGTGTACCGTGAAGTTGGGGTAGGGCACATCGACAATCATCTGGTTGCCGTCGGCATCAAGCACACGTTCGATGGGCAGGTTGTCGAAGTCCTGGGGCTCGTAGTTGGCAATCTGCTGTCCGTCCATCGAAAGGGTCTGGGTGAAATAGCCATAACGATAGAGGAAGCCTACTGCTACCATGTCAACATTACTGTCGGAAGCCTCCTTCAGGTAGTCGCCGGCGAGAATGCCCAGACCGCCTGAATAGATTTTCAACACGTGGCTCAGACCGTATTCCATGCAGAAGTAAGCCACTGAAGCACGCTTGGCATTGGGCTTCACGTCCATGTACTTGCGGAAGTCGCCGTACACCTTGTCCATGCGGGCAATCGTCTCGCTGTCCTTCGAGAGCATTTTCAGGCGATCGTAGTCGATGCTGCGCAGCAGTTCGATAGGATTGCGTCCTACCTTGCGCCACAGGTCTTCATCGAGACTGGCAAAGAGGTCACGTGCCTCGGTGTTCCATGACCACCAGAGGTTGTGTGCCAGTTCGTCCAACTTCTTCAGGGCCTCAGGAATATGGCTCTTGACAGTTACCACACGCCAGGAGGGCTGGTTCGCATTGCTGATTTTAATGTTCATTGGTTGGTTGTTTGTTGGCGCGGTCGCGCGCCGATTATCATGTTTGGTTTATATGCTATATATAATAAGGAGTGGCCGTTTGCCTCGCGCACTACTGCTGTGCGGCCCGCAGGGCGAAGTCGTAAGCCTTGTAGTAATGGCTGATGAAGTGCTTCCACTGAGCCTTGTCGGCCAGCCGCGACACATTGAGACGCAGGGCTGCGCGCTGTTTGGCATCGAGCAACAGCATGAGGCGCACTGTACGACACATCTCGGCCGCTACCTCAAAGAAGTTGCTGTCATCGCGATGTATCACCTTTACGCCGTCAGCCAGTTCGCCGGCATGCTTGAGTTCTTGGTTTACCCACTGTCCGAATCCGCTCAAGTCGGTGGTCACACAGGGAGTATGGAACGCACAGCTTTCGAGCGGCGTGTAACCCCAAGGCTCATAGTAGGAAGGATAGAGTGCCAGGTCATTGGCGGCCAGCAGGTGGTAGTAAGGCAGGTTGAAAATCCCGTCGTTGCCTTCCAGATAGCAAGGAACGAGCAACACCTTCACGCGGTCATGCTGTTCGTTTCGGAAACCAAGTTCCCAAATCTTTCGTACAATGCGGTCGTCACTCAGATTCCACAAGTCGTGCGTGATAATCGGATTGGGCAATGCCGTACGCCATTGCCCAGGCTTGCCGGCATGTTCCAACGCCTGCTGCAAGTCGGCACGCGGTCCTTTCAGCCAGCAGGGCACTTCGATCAGAGCCAGTACCTCCGTGTTTTGTCCCTGACCTGATGCCAGTTGCGCACGCAACTGGGCCATGGATTCGAGAAAAACGTCGAAGCCCTTGCAGCGATAGTCGTTACGTCCGCTGGTTGACACAATCAGCGTTGTATCGGGCAGGTTGCAGCCGGTGAGGGCACTGGCCACGTCCAGAATCTTGCGACGGGCCTTGCGGCGTATGGCCGAGAAATGTCCGCCCTTGGGCACAAAGTCATTTTCAAAACCGTTAGGCAGCACTACGTCGGCAGGCTTGTCGAGCAGCTGCTTGCATTCACGGTCCGTGAAACTGCTCACCGTAGTGAAGCAGTCAGCATGAAGGGCACTCTGCTTTTCGATGCTGTGTTTGGCGTCCATGTGGAGTTCGGCAGCCATTTGGTCGCCGTTATATCCTTCGAAGTAGGCGTAAAGTTCCTTGTTGTTGCCAGCAATGGAGCGGCCGATGCTGGTGGCATGAGTGGTGAAGATGGTTGCCACACGAGGCTGGTTGTGCTTCAGGAAGAGCATTCCCAGACCCGACATCCACTCATGGGCCTGATAGATGACCTTGTCGGCAGGCTTCAGGCAATGTTCTACCACAGCCTGCACGAAACGGGCTGCTGCATACGAGAACATCGAAGCCTCGTCATAGTCGCCATAAGCACGGATTGAATCAACCTGGAACAGCTCCCAGGCATGGGCATAGATTTCGTTTTTCTGTTCGAAGAAAGGTTGGAAATCGACCAATACGGCCACCGGTTCGCCCGGCACCATCCAACGGCCTATCCGACAGCTTACACCCAGCTGTGCTGCGGCCTTTTTCCATGAAGGCAACAAACGGGCCTCCTCGCGGAAGTCGACATTAGCGTCGGCCTTTTTCAAATCGGGACCAATGAAAACCAGTTGGTCGCCATAGTTTTCCTTTAAAGTCTTTGCGCGCGATGAGAGCACGGTGTAGATGCCGCCCACCTTGTTGCACACTTCCCAGCTTGTTTCAAATATAAAGTCGGGAGTATTAAGTTCAGTTTTCATAAAAAGAGCTAAAAATCGGATGCAAAGATACTGCTTTCGGTTGAAATTCAAAGCAAATGACTGAAACTTTTGTTTTTTGTTTCCTATAGGTGCTTGCTTTGTCAACAGCACTTGCGCATTTCGGTCGGAAGCAGATAGTTTTTCTGCCAGGATTGTTCTCTTGGAAGGGCTGTTCAATCATCAAACAGGCGCAACACCACCCGGCAACCACAACCCAGACTATGGTCGGGAGCTACCGAAAGGAATGTGCCCAGATTCATCAGGTGGGTGCTGATGCCATAGCCCAATTCGGCATAGAAGGGCAACTGGCGCACGGTGAGCAGATTCAGATAGATGCGCTCGGTCTGCACCTGACGTGAGAACAGTCCCAGGCGGCCAAACAGCAGCAGCGGACTTTGATAGGTGCCCGTGAAACGCAGATACTGCCTCGACTCGTTATACCAGCGGCTCGAAAGGAGCTGGAACTCACCGGTCAGCTCATCTGTCCATCCCTCGGGAATGTAAGTGAAGCGGAAATAGTCGTAGTCCAGGAAGCAGTCACGCCCGCGCTGTGTGAAGGCTCCAAAACCAGCACGCAGATAGAGGGTGCGCATGGCATAGAGGTCGATGCGGTGGCGGATGTCAAACTCCATGCGCTCGTAGTGCGTCTGTCCTTTTCCCATAGCGTAGCCGCGTTCGTAGGAGAACAGGAAGGTGGGCCAATGTGAATAGAGGGGCACATGGCGTCCTGTCAAGTCACGGTAATAGTAAAGTGCCGGCGTGTAGGCTATCTGCACGCTGGGTGACAGGGTTGACAGGTGTCGGGGCATCTGCGCTTCGGCTGCCTGCTGGGTATAGCGGATAAGAGAGCGCAGATGGTGGCGTGCGCCCACGGTGAGTTGCAGGCCAGGAATGGGTGACAGGCTGAAGTCAGCCTTCGTGTAGGCATCCCGGTAGTCGTGAAAACCAAAGCTCCGGATGATGTTCAGCAGAGAATCGTATTTTTCAACACCTTGCAGCAGGTCAGTGAGCCGTTTGGCTTGCCGATAGTTGTAAATGTGCGAACCGCCGCCCGACTGTAACGCGAAACTGCCGCCCATACGGTGCCACCAATAGACTTTGAAGGGCAATTCCCAGTAAAGCTGCTTCTGCTTGAAACTATAGGCTATGCGGGGTCTGAAGGTGAAGTCTGGTTCCGGGTGACTCTCAGAACGAAGTGTCAGGCTCAGCCGCGTTTTTACCGTCAGCCCCTTGTTTCCGCTCCACTCCACCATGGAGGGTGACACGAGCGGAGGCAGCTTCAGACGGGTGCGGTGACGGGTTCCCCACTGCAGGGTGTGTGAGGCCAAAATCGATTCTTGCCACCCTTCACTCTTAGGCAGTTGGTAGAAGTCTGGCTTCGCCATGGGGGGGCCGGCCGCTGGCTGAAAGTTGGCAGGACCGGCTGTGCCATTCACCGTATCAGGCGGCATCACAGGTTGGTGCATGTTTCTGCCGGAAACTTTGTTATAAAGTTCCTGTTCATCGGCTCTCAAGGGCATGGGACGAATCGAATCGAAGTAGGCCATGTTGCCGTGAAGCGTCTGCGCGGTGTCAATGCGCACTACACACTGGGCCGTCAAGTCATGGCTGGGCGTGTTGGCAGGTATCTGTAGGGAGTCTACGTCAAAATGATATTGCATACGCATTTCGGCCACTTCGTTTACCCGGTTGCCCAATAGGCTGAAGGTTGAAACTACCCGCACGCTTTGGGGTAGATGTTGCGCCATGCCTTGCGTGCCCTGTCGCAGGTTGACGGTAATGTGCTGCATCTGGTAAGTCAGCGCAAATTGAAAGGCCAGCACGCTACCGTCATCCGGGTCGATATCGGCATGGCCGCTCACCAGCAGGTCAGTCTTCCAACGTGGTGTGAATTCTAACCTGACCGTCCGCCTATCCCCCGTTTGGGTGTGATAGAGGAAGGCGAAGCGGTAGTATTTGTGGTTACGGGGGTGCAAAGGATTGAGTGCCCCGCCCGCAAACAGGCGGGTGCCGTAGGGCTGGTAGTTGAATCGGCTTTCTTCCAGAAAACGCTCGGGCCGCAAATAAGGATGGGTCGTGGTGAAGGCCACCATGCGACAATCCACCTGTCCGCCTTTGCGGTAACGCGCATACAGGTGTGCTTCGGTGAGGTAGTCATTCCTGCCGCGCTCCAGACGCATCATACCTGGAATGTAGCGGACAGTTTGTCCTCTGCGACGCGTCTGCATACGGTGGCGCAGGTATACGTCGGCCGCAAAGCCCCGCTGTTCGTCCAGCAGCTGCCGGCCTAAGGCGTACACCTTCTGCAGCACCGTATCACAAGTGGCATCGCCAGCTGCCATGGGCAAAGAGGAGGCTGGCCGGCCAGCAGCGTTGCGAGGCGTGGCGGGCATCACTGGCAGGGCTGTACAGTCAGCTGCCTTGCAGGGCACGCCGTTGGCACATACCCACAACAGCCACAACAGCCCATACAGGAGAAGCCTCCGCACATGGGCTTGTACATATATATATATATGGAGTAGGAACACGGGCATTTGACAGAATCCATTGAAGGCGTGGCCCATAAATTAGGTATGAAAGCATGCCCTTGGGGCTGACTTGCCTATGCTGGTCGAACGGCCCCTCCCCCAAAGCCTTACGTTCCAAAGAACCGGCTTATGAGTAGGGGCGCGCCCAGCCCGGCCAATCAGCTTCGGCTGACAGCCTTCACGCCCTTCACGCCGCGAAGTTTCTTGATGAGGGCAGTGAGCCGTTGCGTGTCGTCGACCATCACCGTCAGGATGCCCGAGAACAGGCCGTCGTGTGAGTCGATGCTGATGCTGCGAAGCATGATATGCTCCTCCTTCGATATGATAGAAGTGATATTATTCACAATTCCCAAGTCATCGTTGCCCACCACGTGTAGTGTAATCGGGTAGGAGCCTTGTCCCTTACCTGCCCAGCGAGCCTTTACAATGCGGTAGCCGAAGCGTTCACGCAGGGCGGCAGCATTGGGGCAACTGGTGCGGTGAATCTTGATGCCACCGTTCACCGTAACAAATCCGAACACTTCGTCGCCATACACGGGGTTGCAGCAGCGAGCCAGCTGGAAGTCAATACCCTTCAAATCGCGTCCGATCACCAACTCGTCTTCTTCGCCCTTGGCCTTGGTGCCCACTTCGCTGTCCATACTGAACTCTTCGGCTTTGCGCGTGGCCGCACGTTCAGCCTGACCTGCTTCGCGCCTGCCCAGTTCGGCATAGGTGTCGAGCACGTGGTTTATCTCCAGACGGTTGTCACCGATAGCCTTGAAGAAGTCCAGACTTTCCTTGAATCCAAGCTTCTTGATGAGCTGGTTCATCAGGCTCTCGTCCCAATCCACCTTGCGGTTCTTCATCTTGCGCTCCAGCATCTCCTTGCCCAATGCGCTGTCACTGGCCGTGAGTTCCCGCACAGCAGCGCGTATTTTTGCCTTGGCATGGTTGGACCGCACGATGTTGAGCCATTCCGCCTTGGGCGTCTGGTTGTTTTGGGTCAGTATCTCAACCGTCTGTCCGCTCTCCAGTTCCTGACGTATAGAATAGTTCTTGCCGTCAATCCGTCCGCCGACACAGCGGTTGCCCACCGCACTGTGTATGGTGTAGGCAAAATCGAGCACGGTAGAGTGGGGTGGCAGCCGGTACAGGTCTCCTTTGGGCGAGAACACGTAGACCTCCTGTTCCTTGCTGTCGGCAGCCAGACTTTCTGACAGGAGCGTCTCGTTGCCCGTTTCGAGTGCCGAGCGTATGTCGGCCAACCAGCCGTCCACACCGCCCGAACTGCTCTTTACACCCTTATACCGCCAGTGGGCGGCAAGGCCGTGTTCGGCAATCTCGTCCATGCGCTCGGTTCTAATCTGCACCTCCACCCATTTTTCTTCAGGACCTTTCACCGTGATGTGCAAGCTTTCGTAGCCGTTGCTTTTGGGCACAGTCAGCCAGTCGCGTAACCGTTTCAGGTTGCTTTCGTAGCGGTTAGTGATCAGCGAGAATACCTTCCAGCACTGCTCCTTCTCCTTCTGTGGCGGCGCATCGAGAATAATGCGTATGGCAAACAAGTCGTACACCCCGTTGAATCCGCACTGCTGCTTCTTCATTTTCTGCCATATCGAGTGTATACTTTTGGTGCGTCCCTTCAGGTGGTAGCGCAGTCCCTCGGCATCAAGCATCTGGCGTATGGGTGCCGTGAAGCGTTCGATGTAGGCATCGCGCATCCGCTTGGTGGCGTTCAGGTTGTCCTTAATCAGGTAGTAGGCATCGTGTTCCAGATATTTCAGGCTCAGGTCTTCCAGTTCGCTCTTCAGCTGGTAGAGTCCGAGCTTGTGGGCTAACGGGGCATACAGACAGGCAGCTTCGGTTGACACCCGACGCTGTGCCTCTACATTCTCTGCGTCCTTGATACAGCGCATCCGGCAGACACAGTCGGCAATGAGCATCAGCACGATGCGCATGTCGCCGGCTTGTGCCACAAGCAGGTTGCGGAAGTTGTCGGTGTGCATAGCTTCAGTTTTCACCTCTATGGCCGACACTTTCAGAAAGCCCTGCAGGGTGCGGGCTGTCTCGACATCAAAGAATCGTTCGACCGTGACGAGTTGTTCGGCCGATCTCACCACAGTTCGCAGCAGGAAGGCTTGGAGCACTTTGCCGCGCAGCCCTATCTCACTGATTGCCAACTGCAGGGCTTGAAGGGCCAATACAATACGGTTCAGGCCAAATTCATCACGCGACAGGTCGGGGTGGGTTTCAATGGCACTTTCCAAGAAGTCGGCCAACTTGCGGGCATCGCTGTGTGCTGGACGCACCGTTTCATTACGATAGAGCGGAAGCAGGGCACTTATAAATGTGCTGCGAAGGTTGTTTGCGTAGTCCATTGTTTGTGTGTAGGGGTCAGTGCGGCAAATGTAGACAAAAAAAATGGGACTTCACCACACATGTTCCCCGAAGTTGCCGATTGCTGTCAAACCGGCTGCCGGAAGACCATTAGAAAAGGCGGCAAGTTTCCCAACTTGCCGCCTGAATTCTGTTTTCAATAGGTATTAGTCATTAAGGTAAAAAGATTGTCTTTAGGATAACGCTGCAAATGTAGGGCCTTTGGCTGTAACAGCCAAATTTATCACCAACATTTTGCAAAAAAGATGCCTCTTTTTAAGTAGGTGTTCAAAATTAGTTTGTATCATGTGTGCTCTATTGGGATGCAGTTTGCTCTTTGGTTTGAAGGAGCATAGCGGGCTATGTGACTGAGAACTAAAGAGCAAAATGCGCCCAAGAGAGTACACATGATACAAACTAACGTCCTACTAATCATATAAACTAATTTTAAACACCTACTTATTATCGCAAATCGAAGCTGAGCCTCACATTCAGCAGCCGGCCGGTCAGATAGTTGGGCACAGCATACTGGTGGTCAGTGATGTCTGTCACCCAATAATAGGAATTGACATTATCAATGCCGAGCAGGTTGAAGCAGTCCACACCCAACCACACATTGCGCAGCCAGCGTGCGCAGCCCCGGGCCAAATGGCGGTCTTCGTTGTTCAGCAAGCGGTAACTCATGCCCATATCCACACGCTTGTAAGCCGGTGCACGCCATTGCTGTTGCGTACGGGTAGAGTGGGGCGGACCGAATGGCAGTCCGTCGGCAAAAGCTGCCTTCAGCGTAAAGCGCCACCGGGTGGTGCCCGGGAAGTAGTCGGTAAAGAAGAGCGACAGGTTGTAGAGCTGGTCAGTGGGCCGAGGCACCCATTGCCCGTCAATCTTTTCCTTGGTGCGCATCAGCGACAGGGTCAGCCAGGAGTCTGTACCGGCCACGAACTCGCCGTACAGCTTGAAGTCGATTCCCGCAGCGTAGCCCTTCGAGGCGTTGCGTCCATAGTACACGACCCGGACATTGTCCACGCTGTAAGGAATCAGGTTGGACAGTGCCTTGTAATAGGCTTCGGCTGTAAACTTGAAGGGACGGTCAGCCATTCTGAAGGTGTAGTCGGCACCCAGCACAAAGTGCACAGAGCGTTGTGACTTGATGTTCCGGTTCAGTTCAACGGTCGCCAGCCCATGGGTCAGCGTGGTGTCCTTCAGTTCCTTATAGAAAGGCGCCTGATAGTAGAAGCCTGTAGCGGCACGCAAGGTCCAGTTGTCCGAAAAGGCCGGAAGTAGTCCGAGCGAGGCACGCGGCGATAACAGTGTTTCCCCATTCCAGCTCCAGTGGCTCAAGCGCAGGCCGTAGGTAAGGTTGAACAGGCCCAGCTTGTTTTTGACGCGCCAGCTGTCCTGCACGAAGAGTTGGGTGCGCGTGCTGCTGATGTCTGTCTTGGAGCGCAGGCTGTAGATAAGCTTCATCACTTGCGGGTCGGTGGGCAACGAGTAGCCCATAGAATCGCGCATTTCCCATTCACGTGCATTTTCGTGTACTGTTTCGCGGATGAGATTCAGACCCGCCTGTAGTGTGTGCGCTGTGATTTTCGTGCGGAAACGCAGCCCGCCGTTCACCACCCGCGCCCTCAGTCTGTTTCGTGCATGTTCCATGTAGGTGCCCACGCCGAGCTGTTCTTGTCCAATAGCCTCTCCCAACCAGTATTCGCCCTGTATGTCGAAGGTTTCGCGTTCGCGGGTGCTGAACGACGAACATTGCAGTGCCAGATAGGTGTCGGCCGAGAAATGGCGTGTCAGTGTAGCCGCACCGAAGAGCGTGCGGAACAGGTCGCGCTCCTGGCCGTCAAAGTACACCTTGAACTTCTTGGCATCTTCCATCGTGCCAAAATTCGTTTCGCGTGTTTCGGGCACGAACCGATAGCTGTTGTCCGAATAGTTGGCCAGCACATCGAGCGACCACCGCGCATTGGGCCGGTATGACAGGTAGGCCTGATAGTCCAGGAAGTCGGGCTTGTACTCCGCCTTCGTGTCGGTTGCTCCCATCAGTGCTCGCGTAGTCTTGTAGCGAACCGAGGTCATCAGGCTCACCCGCCGGTTGCCCCAGCCCACATAGGCCCCAGCACCGAGTAGAGAGGCAGTACCTGTCGCTTCAAAACTTTCAGGCCGCTTGTAGGTGATGTCGAGTACCGACGACATGCGGTCGCCATAGCGTGCCTCGAATCCGCCCGACGAAAAACCTATGCTTTCAACCATATCGGGGTTGATGATGGAAAGCCCTTCTTGCTGACCCGAACGCACCAGCATGGGACGATACACCTCCACACCGTTCAGGTAGACGCAATTCTCGTCAAACGAGCCGCCGCGCACATTATATTGCGATGAAAGCTCGTTGTGTGTCGAGACACCAGCCTGCGTGGCAATGATTTCTTCCACACCGTTTCCCGTAGTTGAAGGAGAGAGATGCGTTTCGGTGGGCGTGATACGTTGCAGCGTACCTGTCTGCACACCCTGTCCCGTCACTACAGCCGTTCCCAGTGTGCCCTTGTCATAGAGAGGCAGCACGATGTCCAAGCGCACCGAGTCGCCAGGCGAGCGCAGCAGCCGTTTGCGGGTTTCATAGCCTATCATCGAAAAGACCACGCGCACAGAGTCGGCCGACTCACACCAAAGGGTATATTCCCCCTTCAGGTTGGTCAGCGTCATGGCGTTTTGGCCCGTTACCCTCACGGTAGCCAGTTCGATGGGCTGCCCCACATCGTCCTTTACGGTGCCAAACAGCCGGGTGCGCCATTGTGCCAGCAATAGCTGCGGAAGCAGGGCAAACCACAGCGTGCACAACCCGCGCATAAGCAGTTTTTGAGTGCATTTCATAAAAAGAGAAACGCAAGTCCTCCTGCTTTATTGTGTCAGGGGGCTTGAAATAAGGATAGGCTGTGGCTCGGGACTACAGTTGCTGCGCTGCAGGCCTATCTGCCATACCACCTCCGGTGCTTCCATATATGCACTCCTATAAATATAAATAGACAGCCAGCCGAGTTTGCCATACACGCCGCCCGGCCTTGCTTCTCTGAACTGGGTCTATATATACGCAAATTAATCCTCTGAAAAATCGTTCAACCCTTCAGCCGCCCTATCATTATGTTTGATTCTCAGAAGGAAACTGCCTGAAGGGTTTTGTATTCAAACCCTTCAGGAAGGTTCAGCCTGACTTTTCCTGATTTTGGTTGACCGTTT
>CALZRA010000083.1 GCA_945828345.1 uncultured Bacteroidales bacterium | reverse complement strand
GGGTTTCAAGAGGTTTCAGGGGGGGCAGGAGGTTTCAGGGGGGCAGGAGGTTTCAGGTTTTAACCTTGAACCTTCTTGAACTTTCTGGAACCTTCTGAAACCCTCTGAAACCCTCTGAAACCTTCTGCCCCCCTGAACCCTCCTGGAACCCTGAACCTTCTTAACCCCCTCTGAAACCTTGAACCTATTTTACGGCTTTGCCAAGCAAAGTTTCTTCTTTTTTTTGCTCTTCTCTTCTCTTGTGCTATATTTGCGGGGTGAAAGTTTCAACCCAAATTCATCAAACTTAAATCTATGGCTATTGAGAAAACCTTGGTGCTGCTGAAGCCTTGCACTCTGCAGCGCGCGCTGGTGGGTGAAATCATCAGCATTTTTGAAAAGAAAGGACTGCACATTTGCGGCATGAAGATGATGCAGCTTACCGACGAATTGCTGAGCGAACATTACGCCCACCTCAGCGAAAAACCCTTCTTTCAGCGTGTAAAGGACTCCATGATGACGGCTCCCGTCATTGCCATGTGTCTGGCTGGTGTCGATGCTATCGCCGCCGTGCGTGCGCTGGCTGGTCCTACCAACGGACGCAACGCCGCTCCCGGAACCATCCGCGGCTCCTATTGCATGAGTTTCCAGGAAAACATCGTGCATGCTTCCGATTCGCCTGAAACTGCGGCAGTCGAGCTGAAACGCTTCTTTAACGACGGTGAAATACTCGAATGGAAGCAATGTACCTTCGATTACCTCTATGCCAACGACGAATTTTAAGTATAATGTACAATGTATAATGTATAATTAGGGCTGCGCCCATGACATCGGTGGTTCTTCATCGTCCTGTATGTCGGGAGCAGCCCTAATTATACGTTATACTTTAAAATGAGGCCTACGGCCATGACACCGCCGTTTCCGCTTTTAGTATTCAATCCTTCTCACGACGAAGCCTTGGCGGCGGGCTACCCCTATTATTATCCCTCCACCGTGGCGCGCCGTCTGGCCCAGCGGTGGGCAGCCCTGCCCGCCCTGTGGCACGACGGTCCGGCATGGGTGTGGCTGCCCGATGGGACAGAGCAGCCTGATGCCGCCCCGTGGTGCAGCCATGTGCAGTTTGTGCGCACCCGTCAGCTCACCCCGCGCTTTTGGCAGACTCAGGTGCAGCGCATCGACTGCTGGGGCTGGGACCTGTTGCTACGCCAGCAGTTGCTGAAGGCCGGTGCGCCCGTTTCGCTTCTGCCCGACGATGCCGCCCTTAGCCACATCAGCTGCCTGAGCAGCCGCGAGTCGACCGCCCGCCTGCTGCCCCGGTTGCAGGCCGATGCACGTTTGGCATCGCTGCCCATGGTGGGCGAGTCCGTGTTGGTCCACACCATCCCCGAGTTTGAAGCCCACTTGCAGCAGTGGGGCGGGGCAGTGGTCAAGAGCCTATGGTCGTGCAGCGGCCGGGGCGTGTTCCGTGTCGGAGCCCGTCCTACGGTGTCCGACAGCGGGCGGGTGGCCCGTTTGTTACGCGAACAGGGCTCAGTCGAGCTGGAACCCGTTCAGCGAGGTGTGCTGGACTTTGGGCTGGAATTCGTCTGCCAGCCGCCTCATGGCGTGTGCTATGTCGGGGCATCGCTTTTCGAGACAGGCCGTTCGGGCGCTTGGGGCGGCAATGTAGTAGCCCCGCAACACGTGATAGTGGACCGCATCACCCGCGCCATGCCTGGCTACGGAGCGTGGCTCTCCCCAGTAGTGGCAGCACTCACCGATGCCCTGAACAGCCTCTTGGACACCGCCTACAGTGGCCATCTGGGGGTAGACCTGTTAGTGTGCAGCACCCCCCAAGGCCCGGCCTTGCTGCCCTGTGTAGAGATGAACCTGCGCCGCACCATGGGACATGTGGCACTGAAGCTGGCCGAACGTGCCGGGGACATGGACCGTCTTCCCCCTGAGCTTCGCGAATTGTGGTGCCCATGCCCGGGTTGAACGTCCGCGCTTTTTTCTGCCTTTTCAGAGAAGATATACTTCATCGGCCAAGTAATATATACTTCATCGGCCAAGTAAGTATATCTTCTCTGGCCAAGTAAGTATATATTCTTTTTCAGGACACCAATTACTTCGTTTTATCAAGGATATTTGTGCAGGCGAGTGCGGAAAGCCAAGCCGGCTCCAAGCTTTTTGCTGAACGCAGTCGGAAATCTCAGGGATTTGTCCTAAATTTGCCCGCATCAAGCAACCTATACCCTTAGAAATGAAAAAGTTATTCCTTATCGTCTGCCTGCTGGTCAGCGCCGTGTCGGCGCGTGCCCAGTTTGAACAAGGCAAGAAGTACGTGAGCACCTCCGTTTCGGGCGTCGGCTGTTCCTACAGTGGTTCCGAAAAGTTCCGTTTCGGCTTAGATGCCAGTGCCGGCTACTTTGCAGCCGACTGCCTGATGCTGCGTGCTACGTTGGGCTACGACCACACACGCGAAATCGACGACTTCACCATCGGCGCGGGAGCACGCTACTACATCGAACAGAACGGACTCTATGCCGGACTGGGAGCCGAATATTCACACTTCACCCCCAAGAACAACGATTTCCGCATTCCCGTCGAACTGGGCTACGTGTTCTTCATCAACCGCTACATCACCCTTGAACCCTCTGTCTACTACAAGATGTCGCTCCATGACTTCTCCAACAACAGCTCTGTAGGGTTCCGCTTCGGTCTGGGCTTCTATTTCTAATCGGGCACTGCCATGACAGATATATCCACATTGGGCGAGTTCGGCCTGATAGACCGTCTCACCGAAGGACTCACGCTGCACAACGAATCTTCGCTGTACGGCGTGGGTGATGATTGCGCCGTGTTGCGCTACAGCACCGACAGCGGCGACACGCGCCGCGTGCTCGTCACCACCGATATGCTCATGGAGGGCATTCACTTCGACCTCACCTACACTCCCTTGAAGCACCTGGGCTACAAGGCTGCTGTGGTGAACTTCTCCGACGTATATGCCATGAACGGCACACCGCGCCAGCTGTTAGTGAGTGTGGCGGTAGGCCGGCGGTTCAAGATAGAACATCTCGATGAGTTATACAGCGGCTTGCGCTTGGCCTGCGAGCGTTACGGCGTGGATCTGGTAGGCGGCGACACCACCACCTCGCTGACAGGTTTGGCTTTGAGCCTGACCTGTGTGGGCGAAGCCGATGCCGATGCCATCGCCTACCGTTCGGGTGCTCACGCCACCGACCTGATCTGCGTCAGCGGCAACTTGGGCGCAGCCTATATGGGCCTGCAGCTCATGGAACGCGAGCGGCGCATCTTCGAGAGCCAGCAGGCTGTGCCTGAAACGGCCGCGCAGCCCGACTTTGCAGGCCGTGAATACCTCATCGAGCGACTGCTCAAGCCTGAGGCCCGCCGCGACATCATCGGCCGTCTGCGTGAGGCCGGCTTGCGTCCCACAGCCATGATGGACATCAGCGACGGGCTTTCGTCGGAGGTCATGCACCTTTGCAAGCAGAGCCACACAGGTTGCCGCCTCTATGAAGAGCGCATTCCCGTTGACTATCAGACGGCCGTGGCAGCCGAAGAGTTTAACTTCAATGTCTACACCGCCGCCCTGAACGGCGGCGAGGATTACGAGCTGCTGTTTACCCTCCCGCTCGCCTGCAACTCCCGCATAGAACAGGTTGAGGACGTGAAGGTGATAGGCTACATGACCCCGCCCGAAGAGGGCCAGAAGCTCGTCACCCGTGACGGCACCGAGTTTGACCTCAAGGCACAAGGGTGGAATCCGCTGCGGGAATAGCTGAGATCTGCTGGTTAAGTCAGGTAAGAGACTTCATTGGGAGTTTCTTTCGAAAACAAGGATATAATCAAAAGGGTTGACACCCCGTGAGAAGTGTCAGCCCTAATTCTTGGCTGTTCAACATGTTTGCGTCGGACAGCAACAGCCCTTTTTCAAACCAAGAAGAAATAAGACAGGGGTGAGGAATCAAAGTCTGTGACCGATTCCTCACCCCTGTCTTATTTGTCTGTATCATAATGCCTGTCTGTCAGGCAGTTGATGCTGCGGTGTCAGAATAGGAAATTGCGGAAGTCGTTGAAGACGGCCAGAGCCATGAGCAACAGCAAGAGGGCCATGCCGATGGTTTGGGCGCGTTCCAGTGTCTTTTCGCTTGGCTTTCGACGCGTGATGACTTCGATGAGCAGGAAGAATACATGGCCACCGTCGAGTGCGGGGATGGGCAGGATGTTCATGAAGGCGAGCATGAGCGAAATGAAGGCCGTGAGTTCCCAAAAGCGGCTCCACTGCCACGTGGTGGGGAAGAGGCTGCCTATGGCACCGAATGAACCTACGCTCTTGGCACCGTCTGCCGTGAAGAGGTATTTCAGATCTGCCACGTAGCCCGACAGGACGTTCCAACCGTGGGCCATGCCCGCTGGCACGCACTCCAGCAAGGTGTATTGGCGCGTAACGGTCTTGTATTCGTTGAGCTGGGGAAAAGCCCAAACCACACCGAGCTTGTAGTCGGCATCGAGCTGCAAGCTGACTGTGTCGGGACTGGCTGCTTGCGGACGCTGTACGACCAGTGTGGCCTGACGCAAACGCAGGCTGTCGGCATGGGAGGCAGCAGACAGGCGGTCGGTGAGGATGCCACGTTGCAGGTTGAAATCGTTGACGGTGTTGAAGCTGGCTCCGTTAAAGCCTACGATGCGGCAGCCTGCTGTCAGGCCCGCCTTGGCAGCCGGCGACTGGGGCACGACGCTGTCAACCACTGAGGGGACAAGCACATCGACGAAGCGCGGCTCCTGCTTGATCATTTCGAGCAGGTTGAGATTGCCGGGCAGGGCAAGTGTCACTTCGCGGCCCTGACGCAGGACGGTGGCTGAATGGGCTTCGCTCAGGCTGCGCAGTACATCGCCGTCGAACTTTTCGAAGGTTCTGGTGTCGGTGCCCAGCAGGATGTCTCCATCGCGGAAACCGAGCTGCTGTGCCTGTTCGCTGAACTTGAAACCATGGGTGTAGCCTCGCATGGGAATGTAGCTTTCGCCCCAAGTGAAGAGCACGGCGGAGTAGATGATGAAGGCCAGCACGAAGTTGACCAGCACGCCACCCACCATGATGAGCAGGCGTTGCCAGGCTGGTTTGGCACGGAACTCCCAGGGCTGTTCGGGTTGCTTGAGTTGTTCCAGGTCCATCGATTCGTCGACCATACCCGCTATCTTGACATAGCCGCCCAAGGGCAGCCAGCCTATGCAGTAGGTGGTGTCGCTGTTCTTGGGCTTGAACTTGAAGGGGGTGAACCAGGGATCGAAGAAAAGGCAGAACTTTTCTACACGTACTTTGAAGAGTTTGGCAAAGAGGAAGTGCCCGCCTTCGTGCAGCAGAATGAGCAGGGCGAAGCACAGGATGAGCTGTAAGGCCCGGATGAAGAATACTTCCATTATCAGTAGTTATACGTTGTGTTTAAAACGGAGCGATACGCAAGCCGGTGAGCTGGCGCGTCTCGGCATCGGTCGCAAAGAGGTCGTCGAGGGTGGGTGATGGGATATAGCTGGCCTGCTGCATGATCTGTGCAGTGATGCGGGCTATGTCCATGAAGCCAATGAGCCCTTGGCGGAAGGCCTGGTTGCACACTTCGCCGGCAGCATTGAGTATGCAGGGCATGTTGCCGCCTTTGGCTATGGCATCATAGGCCAACTGAAGGCAGGGGAAACGCTGCATGTCGGGACGCTCGAAGTGGAGGGTGTGAAGGTCGAAGAGGTGGAGCTTCGGGCCGGAAAGACTGAGCCGGCGGGGATAGCTGAAAGCGTATTGGATGGGGAGACGCATGTCGGGCAAGCCCATTTGGGCCATTACCGTGCCGTCTATAAACTCCACGGCTGAATGGACTATGCTTTCGGGATGCACGACGACCTGTATCTGCTCGGGTTGTACCTGATAGAGCCAGTATGCCTCAATCATCTCGAAGCCTTTGTTCATAAGTGTGGCCGAATCGATGGTAATCTTGGCTCCCATGTTCCAGTTGGGATGTCGGAGTGCCTCTTGGGGGGTGACCCGTTCGAGTTGTTCGAGCGTGTAACGGTTGAAGGGACCTCCCGAAGCGGTGAGAAGGATGCGGCTGATGGCATTGTCGCCTTCGCCGTTGAGACACTGGAAAATGGCGGAGTGCTCGCTGTCAACTGGGAGCACCGACACTTTGTGCTGCTGGCAGAGCTGGCGTATGATGCTGCCGGCCACGACGAGGGTCTCCTTGTTGGCCAAGGCCAAGGTCTTTCCAGCCTGAATGGCTGCCACGGTGGAGCGCAGTCCGGCAAAGCCGACAATGGCAGTGAGCACCAGGTCGACGGAGTCCATTTGCACCACCTGACAGATGGCATCATCGCCGGCATAGACTTTAATGGGCAGATGTGCCAGTGCTTCGCATACGGTTTCGTAATATGCTTCATTGGCTATGACCACGGCATTGGGCACAAATTCTATGGCCTGCTTGATGAGCAGGTCGGCATTGCTGCCTGCCGTGAGCACGGTGGCTTCGAACTGGTCGGGATGCTGGCGCACCACGTCGAGAGCCTGTGTGCCGATGGAGCCGGTTGAACCTAATATGGCTATATGTTTCATGGGGAATGGGGAGTTTACAAGGTCTTTTCAGACAGATTCCTGGTCCGTGTCGTTGAGTGCGAGTATGCCTTCGGGCAGTTGCAACAGCAGTGTGCGCTGGCGCAGGTCGAACTGTATGAGGAAGTCATCGTGGAAGGGGATGAGCCACTCACGGTTGCCCGTCTGTGAACGGACGGTCAGCAATATGTTGGCCGAACTGTCGTCTACATGCTCCACTGTGCCGAGCAGGCCGGCATGTACGTCGCTCAGGGTAAATCCAGTCAGGGCACGGTAAGAGGAAAGTTCCGCATCGGCTGCGTCAGATTCCGTTATGCCGCTTTTGGGATAAAACACACTGTGTCCCACCAGTTGGCGGGCTTGGTCAGCTGAGTCAATGTCGTCGAATTTGATAATGGCTGTCTGGTTAGACTTGAAACGGTATTCGCTCCAGAAGAAGGGAACGAGGATGCCGTCCATATCGAGCACGAGGTAGTCGGCTGTCCCGGTGTCAAAGCAATCGTCGGTGAACGACAAGTCCACTTCACCCCGCAAGCCATGCGCTTTGGCTATGTAGCCTATGTTGAATACTTCGTCGTTGCGAATCATGATGAAGGTTTGTCTGGCTGTCTGTATTCCCTACAGGAAAATCACAGAGCCGGCAGAGGATGAAGGATTAGTTTCGGGTAATGTGTGCGCCCAGTGCATTGAGGCGGGTCTCGATGCTTTCGTAGCCACGGTCTATCTGTTCGACATTGTCAATCTGGCTGATGCCTTCGGCACTGAGAGCTGCAATGAGCAGGGCAATGCCGGCACGTATGTCGGGCGATACCATACGGCGGCCGCGCAGCTTGATTTTGCGGTCATGGCCCACTACCACAGCGCGGTGCGGGTCGCAAAGTATGATTTGTGCGCCCATGTCGATGAGTTTGTCGACAAAGAACAGGCGGCTTTCGAACATCTTTTGATGGAACAGCACCGAACCGCGTGCCTGGGTTGCTACGACAATGAGCACACTGAGCAGGTCGGGTGTGAGTCCCGGCCACGGTGCATCGGCCAGCGTCATGAACGAGCCGTCAATAAAGGACTCAATCTGGTAATGCTTTTGGGCGGGAATCAGGATGTCATCTCCTTTAATATAAAGGCGTATGCCCAGACGGCGGAAGGCTTCGGGAATGATGCCCAAGGCCTTCACACCGGCTCCGCGTATAGTCAGGCCATCGCCTACCATGGCACCCATGCCGATGAACGAGCCTATCTCTATCATGTCGGGCAGGATGCGGTGTTGCACATGGCCGTGCAGCTGGTCCACACCACGTATGGTGAGCAGGTTCGAGGCTATGCCTGAGATGTTGGCCCCCATCTTGTTGAGCATGTGGCAGAGCTGCTGTATGTAGGGCTCGCAGGCCGCATTGTAGATCGTGGTTGTGCCGTGGGCCAGCACCGAGGCCATGATGATGTTGGCCGTACCGGTGATGGAAGCTTCGTCGAGCAGCATATAGGTGCCCGTGAGTTTTTCGGCTTCGATGCTGTAGGCCCCGTTTTCCTCATCGAAGAAGAAGCGCGCCCCGAGTTTCTGCATACCATAGAAATGGGTGTCGAGACGTCTGCGCCCAATCTTGTCACCGCCAGGCTTGGCGATGCGGGCCTTGCCGAAACGCGCCGTCAGCGGGCCTATCAGCAGGACAGAGCCGCGCAGACGTGCGCAGTGTTCCATAAACTCCTGGCTTTGAAGATAGTCCAGGTCGACCTGGTCTGCCTTGAAGGTGCAGTCGCCGGGAGCGTTCCAGTGGTTTTCGACACCTATTTTGCCAAGGAGCGCAATGAGATTGTTCACGTCCAGGATGTCTGGAATGTTCTGGATGCGAACTTCTTCGTTGGTGAGCAAGGTGGCACAGATAACCTGCAGGGCTTCGTTTTTGGCTCCCTGTGGAGTTATCTCTCCCTTGAGCTTGTGTCCGCCTTCGATGATGAATGTACTCATAGTGGAATATCTTTGGGACGCTGTTTCAGGGTGTGTAGCTTGGAAGGTTGTTGCTGGTAACGGTGTGTTGAGCAGGATTCGATGAATAGCCGGCTGCACGCTGTTGCTGAACGCCTCATGAGTGGGGAGGCGCAAGGTCTCATGGTTGCAGTCAGGGTTTCACTGTCAGCACCCTCGGCGGCTCAGAACAATCCTTTGTTTTTCCGTGTGCGGAAACGGTTCTCGCCGATGTGCATCAATCCGTTTCCCTGGCTTTGGAAGTCAGGTTCGACCTTTCCCTCCGTATAGAATGAAATGTCGTGGGCCACCTTTGAGTCTTGTACGCCATCGCCCTTCCAGTCAGCCAGATTACGCTTCATGCGGTTGCCAATCAGTCGGGTGAGCGCATCGCGTTCGGCTCCTTCGGGCATTTCTTTCAGCTTGTCCAGCGCCTGTTCGAGCAGGCGGCCGTAGTGGCGATAGCGTATAGGTCCTTTCGGATAGGAGAGCTTGGCGACGGTCTTGTGTTCATCGGCCCGTTGGGTAATGGGGTAGGGATAGTCGATGTCGAGTTTGTAGTCAGCCATGAATGCCAAGTGGTCCCACACCTTATGTCGGTAGTCGGGCACGTCCTTCATTTTAGGATTGAGCCCGAGCATAATGGCCACAATGGCTTCGGCATAGGCTTGGCGGGTGGGCTTGTCGTCAATGGTGAGCGCATAGTCCACCATGTCCTGCACCATACGGCCATACTCAGGTAGTTTCAGCTTGTTCTCCGTACTGTTGTACAGGTGGTCTGTCTCGGGCTGGGGAGTGAATATTGCGGGTTGGTTGTTCATGTGTGTCAAATCAGTTTCTTACTTTGTGTAGCGACGAATTCCTTCAGGTAGAAGGGTTCGAAATAGGCTACGTCTTCAAATTCCTCACGGGCCATGGCCATTTCAGCCAGCGGAATCATCTGTTTGGCCAAGGGTACGGCACCTTCTATAAAATGTGCATGGGGATGCTGGATGACAGCGCGGCACTTGTCCGACCCGTTGCCCATGAAATAGAGTGTATGTTCGGCCAGCAGTTCGCCAAACGATGCTTCGTCGACCACCAAAGCCTGCGTGGGCCACACTTCTTGGAGTGCCCGGTTGTATACCGCACAGTACACTTCCATGCGGCGTGCGTCGATCATCGGCACCAACAGGGCGTTATCGGGCAATTCAGCATGGAGCAGGGTGGGCACGGTGAGCACCTTGAGCGAGTTGACAGCCAAGAGTCGGGCATCGCGGCCATAGGCCACGCCTTTGGCTTCCGATACGCCAATGCGCAAGCCAGTATAGGAACCAGGCCCTTTGCTTACGGCCACAGCATCGAGTGGTATGGCGTGGCTGTCGGCAAACGAGATAACCTCTTCCACATAGCCGGCCAAAATGGCGGCGTGTGACGGCCCTTCGAAGTCGGCCTTGTCAAACAGGCACACGCCGTCTTGTGACAGGGCTACGGAGCACACTTGGGTGGATGTCTCTATGTGTAGAATGCAGGACATGGGGTGGGTGGTACGTGAGTTTGTATGGTTGAAAGAATACAGCAGGGCTTGATGGATGAAGATGTTTTTGCCATACGTTCGGGGACCTAAGCTTTGTGCCGGTTGGCACGGCGGCGGCGTATGTCGGCCTTCATCTTGGCTGCTCCCGAACCGTGCAGCCCGGTGATGTAGGACTTCTTCTTGGCTTTGGTCTTCACCTTCTTTGTGTCGGGAGCCTTTTTCAGCTTGGCCCCCTTGAAGGTGATGCCTACAGTCATGGCCTGCGTAATCTCATCGTCGGATGCTTTGCGGTGGAGGGACATGATTATCGTAATATGGGTTATCAGGTTATGGGGTTATCAGGTTATTGCTGGGGTTATGAGGGATAAGGTTATAAGATTACTAATTGAGCGAACTATGTTCAAACGTTACAACTGTAACTTTATAACCTCATAACCTGATAACCTGAGTTACGAAGTGACTTTATAACCTCATAACCTTAAATCTCATAACCTGAAATATGCATAGGTTTGGTCATCAATGGTGGAACAGGCGGACACCGGTAAAGGCCATGGTCATGCCATACTTGTTGCAAGTCTCGATTACATGGTCATCGCGTACACTGCCACCGGCCTGTGCCACATACTGCACGCCACTCTTGTGGGCACGCTCGATGTTGTCACCAAAGGGGAAGAAGGCATCAGAACCCAGTGCCACTTCGGTGTTCTGGGCTATCCACTCTTTCTTTTCGGCCATGGTCAGCACTTCGGGCTTTTCGGTGAAGAACTGCTGCCATACGCCGTCGGCCAACACATCGTCATGGTCTTCTGAAATGTAGATGTCAATGGTGTTGTCACGGTCAGCACGGCGAATCTTCTCAACCCAAGGCAGGTTCATTACCTTCGGATGTTGGCGCAGCCACCAGATGTCGGCCTTGTT
>CALZRA010000082.1 GCA_945828345.1 uncultured Bacteroidales bacterium | reverse complement strand
CCTCCTCTTTATACTCCAGCGTAGCGTTCATGTTCACACCGCCGGCCGAGCCGATGATCATCTCGCCTTCGGTCTCGTTGTCGAGGTTGAGCAGGATGTCACCCTGTATGACATCGGCCTTCATGTGGTTGACACCGTGCATGGTGGTTTCCTCGTCGGCAGTGATGAAGCCTTCGATGGGGCCGTGCTTCAGGCTGTCGTCCTCCATGATGGCCATGATGGTGGCCACGGCCATGCCGTCGTCGGCACCGAGGGTTGTGCCCTTGGCCTTGACCCACTCACCGTCGATGTAGGTCTGGATAGGGTCGGTCTCGAAGTTGTGGGTGCTCTCCTTGGTTTTCTGGGGCACCATGTCCATGTGGCCTTGCAGGGTCACGCACTTGCGGTTCTCCATGCCCGGCGAAGCGGGTTTGCGCATGATGACGTTGCCGGCTTCATCCTGGAATGCCTCCACACCTTTCTGTTTGGCCCAGTCGAGCAGGAACTGTTGCACCTTTTCGAGATGTCCCGAGGGACGGGGAACTTGCGTGAGCAAGTCGAAGTTTTTCCAAATGGCCTGCGGTTGCAGGTTAGCGATTTCACTCATTTTTCTTTCGTTTTATGTATTAGAGATTAGCATTTATGGCTGAGATTCACGCGCAACCAGCCGAAGCCTCCCAAGGCAACCACAAGGGCCGTCTGTATGGTGTGGACTACCAAGGCAAACAGAATGGCCTGGGGTTCGGCCACTCCATAAAGCACCAGCATGGTTTTCACGGCAAAATGCCACGGTCCGGCCCCGTTGGGTGTGGGCACGAGCACGGCAAATGTGCCGACGCAGAAGATGAGGAAGGCGGCTCCGAGCGAGAGCTGCGCGGTGAAGTCGAAGCAGAAGAAGGCGATGTAGAAGTGCAGGAAATAGCCTACCCAGATGAGCACACTGTAGAAGAGGTAGAGCGGAAGGTTGCCCACATGGCGCAAGGAGAGCACGCCCTCAAAGACTTCACGGAGCATGTCCTTGCCCTTGCGGAACAGGGCGTAACGGCGCATGAGAACAGCCGCAGTGAGCAGGACAGCCACCAAACAGATGAAGGTGACTAAATAGCCTGTGCCTGTGAAGCGGTGGAGAATGTCGCCCAGATTGGTGCCCGTCTTGTGGAGAAAGCTGAGGAACATGGGCAACTGGGCCAGAAAGGCCAGTCCCGTGAAGAGCAACATGAGCGCAGAGTCAACAAGCCGCTCGGTGACCACAGTGCCCAATGACTTGGTGAACGAAACGCCGTCGAACTTTTTCAGCGTACCGCAACGGGTCACTTCGCCCACTCGGGGTACCACCAAGCTGGCCGCATAGGACAGGAAGATAGCATCCTCGCAGGTGCTGCGGCGGGGCTTCTCGCCCAAAGGATCCAAGGCCATCTTCCAACGCCAGGCCCTTGCCATTTGCGGCAGGATGCCGAAGGCGAGCGACAAGAGCATCCATCCCCATTTCATGTCGTGGGCCACACAGGCAAAGAAGTCGCTCCAGTCGGTGCCCCGGTACATCCACCACAGGATGCCCAAGCCCAACACGAACGGCAGCGCAGTTTGTATGAGGATTTTCAAGAAAGACTTCATGCTATTCAGTAGATTGTACTAACTTTGCTTCGCAAAAGATAGCTTGCATTCACTTCAAGTCTCACAAGTACAAATGATTATTGCTTGTCAACAAGCGTTCGAGGAGCGGGCTGAAAGCCCAGCAAGCGCATAGCCCGGGGCAACGCCCCGGGTAGGCTAACCTCCGCAAATGCGCCCTGTAAGGGCAAAAGCGTTAGGAGACAGCGGTAGACACACATGCTTTTGCCCTTACAGGGCGCACATCATCGCCTCATCCTACACCCAGGGCGTTCCCCTGGGCTATGCGCTTGCTGGGCTTTCAGCCCGCTCCTCGAACGCTTGTCAACCAAGAGCGAATACTTGCAAGACTCGAATTGCATTCACTTTGCGAAGCGAAATTAAGCAATATAGTTTACATGAAGTCTGTACGCCCCAAAAAATTTCTCGGCCAGCACTTTCTCACCCATTTGCCTACGGCCCAAGCCATTGCCGACACGGTGGATGCCTGTCCTGACCTGCCCGTACTGGAAGTAGGCCCCGGCATGGGAGTGATGACCCAATACCTCATACCCAAACAGCGGGAGCTGAAGGTGGTCGAAATTGACTTTGAGAGTGTGGAATACCTGCGAAAGAACTTTCCGCAACTCGAAGACCACATCATCGAGGATGACTTCCTGAAGATGCACCTGGAATACACCTTCGACGGAAAGCCTTTCGTGCTCACGGGCAACTATCCCTACAACATCAGCAGCCAAATCTTCTTCAAGATGCTGGACTACCGGCACCTGATCCCCTGCTGTACGGGCATGATACAGAAGGAAGTGGCCGAACGGTTGGCCGCCAAGCCCGGCTGCAAGGCATACGGCATCCTGACGGTGCTGGTGCAACTCTATTACCACGTGGACTACCTGTTCACGGTCGAACCCGGTGTGTTCAATCCGCCACCCAAGGTGCGCAGTGCTGTGGTAAGGCTAACCCGCAACGAGGTGACAGACCCCGGCTGCGACGAAAGGCTGCTGCGCCGCGTGGTGAAGACGACCTTTAACCAACGCCGCAAAATGATGCGTGGTTCTATCAAGCCGCTGCTGGCTGAGTTAGACACACAATGCCCCACCCCACCCGACCACACGGAGTTTCTGGCCCAGCCGCTGCTGACACGCCGCCCCGAACAGCTCTCGGTGGAGGAGTTTATCGGCCTGACCAACTTGGTGGCGCAACATTACGCACAATAAAAGCCGCCACCACACGTTTTGAAGAATATACCGCGCCTACACGGCGCCAACCTGCAACTACACTCCTTATATATATAATATGAAGACTTACCTCGTGACTGGAGCCGCCGGATTTATCGGCGCCAACTATGTGAAATATATGCTCGGCAAGTACAACGACGTGCGCATCGTGGTGCTTGACCTGCTGACCTACGCCGGCTATCTGGGTACCATCGCCGACGACATTGACAACGACCGCTGCATCTTCGTGAAGGGTGACATCTGCGACCGTTCACTCATCGACCGCCTGTTTGCCGACTACCGCTTTGACGTAGTGGTGAACTTCGCCGCCGAAAGCCATGTGGACCGCAGCATCGAGAATCCGCAGCTCTTTCTCAACACCAACATCCTGGGCACACAGAACCTGCTGGATGCCGCCCGGACGGCTTGGGTGATGGGAAAGGACGAACACGGCTATCCCACCTGGCGCAAGGGCGTGCGCTTCCACCAGGTTTCGACCGATGAAGTGTATGGCTCGCTGGGCCCCGAAGGCTACTTCACTGAAGAGACACCGCTCTGCCCCCACAGCCCCTACAGTGCCTCGAAGACCTCGGCCGACCACTTCGTGTGCGCCTACCACGACACTTACCACATGCCCGTGAGCATCACGCGCTGCTCCAACAACTACGGCCCCTACCAGTTCCCCGAAAAACTGATTCCGCTGGTGATCAACAACATCCTGGAAGGCAAGAAGCTGCCCGTGTACGGCAAGGGCGAGAACATACGCGACTGGCTGTATGTCGAAGACCACTGCAAGGCCATCGACATGGTGATCAACAACGGAAAGGACGGCTGCATCTACAACGTGGGCGGACACAACGAACGCCAAAACATACAGATTGTCAAAATCATCATCCGCACCATCCACGACCTGATGGAACAGGAACCGCAGTTCCGCACCCTGCTGAAGAAGCAGGACAAGAATGCCGAAGGTGAAATCTGCATTGACTGGATCAACGAGGACCTCATCACCTTCGTGAAGGACCGCCTGGGCCATGACCAACGCTATGGCATCGACCCGTCGAAAATCAAGGCCGACCTGGGCTGGTATCCCGAAACGCCGTTTGAAGTGGGTATTGTCAAGACCATACGCTGGAACCTGGAGCACCATGACTGGGTAGAAGCGGTGAGTGGCGATGACTACCAGAAGTACTACGAGAATATGTATGGCAAGAAATAACTTGCACGGATGCCGCACATTCGTACCAAACACATGGTCCTATTGGCACTGATGGCCGCAGGGTTGAGCCTCTTTCTGCTCGACCCTGCGGCCTACGCGTTAATGCCCAAGTGTCCCTTCAAGTTGCTGACGGGGCTGGACTGCCCGGGCTGTGGCTTTCAGAGGGCCATGCACGCGTTGCTGCATGGGCGGGTGGCCGAAGCCTGGGCCTTCAACCGCTTTATGATCTATTCCGTGCCCTACTGTCTGGGCCTCATGCTCACCGAATGGGTGTGGCGCGGCGAACGGCAGGCACGCTGGCGCAAGGTGCTGGAGGGCAAGGTGGCAGCCTGGACCTACATCGTACTGTTCTGCCTGTGGGGCGTGGTGCGCAATGTTTACCCGCAACTGTAGAAGGATGAGGTGGCCAGGGTTATGAGGGATGAGGTTATAGGGTTATGAGGTCATGAGGGATGAGGTTATAAAGTCACTGTTAGAAGGGTTGAAACTTCGTATGCTCAAATAGATCATAACCTCATCCCTCCCCCCCCCATAACCCAAGAAAGCAACCTGACGACAAAACTGACGACAAAAAACAGAAGCGCAAAACACTTTTCTACTCTCCCCATACACCGTATTAGGAATAATATCTATTTTTGCAAAAGTTTTACATCGGTATTAGCTTACGCTTACCCCTTCAGCCAGACCACAATGAACGACTACTTCTACTTAGACAGCCAAAACAGGCAGCACGGGCCTATCAGTCCTGACAAGTTTGCCGAAAATGGTGTCTCGCCGCAGACGCTGGTGTGGTGCAATGGCATGAAGGACTGGATGCCGGCCGAGAGCGTGCCCGAACTCCAGGAATTCTTCAAGCCTTTTGCCGCAGGACCGCAACCACCGCAGCCACCTCATTACAATGCTCCACAACATGAAGCACCACAGCCCAACAGCTACAACAGCCAACACCTGCCGCCCTGTCCCGACACCCACATGGTAGCAGCCGTGCTGGTGACTATCTGCTGCTGCCTGCCCTTCGGCATCGTGGCCATCGTGAAGGCTAACCAAGTAACCACATTCTACTATCAGGGACTTTATGACCAGGCAGTCATAGCCTCAGCCGATGCGGACAAATGGGTAAAGCTCGCCTTACTGTTCGGCGTAATCAGCTTCTGCACCTATGGCGGCCTCACCCTGCTTTCGGTCCTCTAAGGTGGTTAGGAGGTTGGGAGGTTTGGAGGTTATAAGGTTATAAGGTTATAACATTACTGTTTAACGGACGAAGCTTCAATTGCTCAATTGGTAACTTTATAACCTCATAACCTTATCCCTCATAACCTAAGTCCTCATAACCTAAGTCCTCATAACCTAAGATAACCCAAGACCCCACGCACCAAATCACCCAACAAATATGGATTATAATAACACCAACAACCAGTCCGGTTACATCCCGGCCAAGCCCGACAACAACATGCTTTGGGCTATCCTCTCAACCGTTTGCTGCTGTCTGCCCTTTGGCATTGTGTCGATTGTCTACGCTGCCAAGGTGAACGGACTTTATCTGGCCAAGCAATACGACGCAGCTATCCAAGCTGCCGAACAGGCCAAGAAGTGGGCTATCATCTCAGCCGTCACCGCGATTGTCGTGAACATCATCTACTTTATCATCTATGCCTGTGTAGGCTTCGGTGCACTGCTGGCCTCCTAAGCCTTAGCAGCTAAAGATTTCAACCCAAAACTTAGGCCAGTGCTCCGGCACTGGCCTCCTTTCTCTATGTCCCCCCTCATCGTTCCGGCCACACTTGTGGCCTATTTTTTCGTGCTGCTGTATGTGTCGCACCGGGCTGCCCAACGCGGCGCGCAAGGCAATGAAGCCTTCTTTCGTGCCGGACGGCAATCACCTTGGTGGATGGTGGCCCTCGGTATGGTCGGCGCAAGCATTTCGGGAGTCACCTTCGTTTCTGTACCTGGATGGGCAGCAGCAACGGGCATGACCTACCTACAAATGTGCATGGGCTTCATTGTGGGCTATGCCATCGTAGCCACCGTGCTCCTTCCGCTGTACTACCGCTTGGGCCTCACCAGCATCTATGCTTGGCTGGGCGAACGATTCGGACCTTCGACACACCGCACAGGTGCCCTGTTCTTTGTGCTGAGCAAACTCACGGGAGCGGCGGCACGGCTATATTTAGTCTGTTTGGTATTGGGCGAGTTTGTCACCCGGCCGCTACTGGGCGACGGGCTGGGAGCCTTCCTGCTCACAGCCTTCGTGGTGCTCTGTCTGATTTGGCTCTATACCCGCCGTGCCGGTATACAGGCGATAGTGCGTACCGATGCCTTGCAGACCTGCTGCCTGCTGCTGGCTGGGGCAGGCATTCTGGTAGCTGCCGCACAGGTAATGGGCTTAGATGCAGCCGGTGTGTGGCGCACGGTGACCGAAAGCAGCATGTGCCGCATGTGGGAATGGGACCCTATGAGCAAGCAGGCTTTCTGGCGACAGTTCCTGAGTGGCATATTCATCGTCATTGTCATGACGGGCCTCGACCAAGATATGATGCAAAAGAACCTGACCTGCCGCAACCTACGCGAGGCACAGAAGGACATGTTCACCTACGGACTGGCCTTCCTGCCTGTCAACGCCCTCTTTCTGGCACTGGGCATCCTGCTCTATACCCTCTGTGCACAGCAGGGCCTGACACCGCCTGCCGCAAGCGACTCGCTCCTTCCTTGGTTAGTCAGCCAAGGCATTCTGGGCAACTGGGTGATTGTGCCCTTCACCATTGGCATCGTGGCTGCCGCCTTTTCGAGTGCAGACTCTGCGCTGACTGCCCTCACTACCACCGTATGTATCGACCTGCTGAAAGTAGAGGACAAGGCTTCGCCACAGCGCGCCGTGCGCATACGCCGTGTAGTACACCTCTCACTGATTGCAGCCTTCTGTCTGTGTATCGTCTGCTTCAAGTTGGCCGGCAACGACAACATGCTCAACGCTATCTACGTCATGGCCTCCTACACCTACGGCCCGCTGTTGGGCCTCTATGCCTACGGCTTATTCACCCGCAGGCCGCTCTGCGACCGTGCCATGCCCTACATCTGTATGGCCGCTCCCCTGCTATGCGGACTGCTCGACCACTTCGCCCCCATCTGGTGGAATTACACCTTCGGTTACGAACTGCTGCTGCTCAACGGCACGCTCACCGCCTTCATGGGCTGGGGGTGCACCTCCCTCTCGAAGAATGAGGTTATGAGGGATAAGGTTATGAGGTTATAAAGTTAGTGATGGAAAGGCTGAAAACCTCGTTCGCTCAAATAGTAATGTTATAACCTCATAACCTTATCCCTCATAACCTTATCCCTCATAACCTTATCCCTCATAACCTAACATCTCATAACCTAATAAGAACGTAATGCGCAACACAATCATCGGCAAACAACGGGCTTCGGGAATGCAGCGAGTACCCTTTTCAGTAGCAGTAGTACTGACACTGCGGTTGAAGTACTACTGCTACTGGCATTGAAGTACTACTTCTCCGGCAGAGCAGCATTTCTCCTTATGGCTGGGACTTCCAATTCACCAAATAAACTCGCTCTGTGGTGCGGGTGAAAGCCGTGTAGAGCCAACGAAGGTAGGAAGTGCCGGTGGCATCATCAGGTACATAACCTTGGTCGACATAGACCCTGGCCCACTGTCCGCCCTGTGCCTTGTGGCAGGTAACGGCATAGGCGTACTTGAGCTGCACCGCATTGTAATAAGGGTCCTGACGCAAGGCTTTCAGCCGGTCTTTCTTGAGGGGAATGTGGGCATAGTCGGCCATCACCGCTTCAAACAGCCTATTGCTCTCGTCGCGGGTGAGCGAGGGTGATTCAGACTGTAATGTGCTGAGCAGTACGCGGCAGTCGAGTTCGAAGTCATCGTAGTCGGCAAAGCGAAGGGTTGCATCGCCAAACATAAATCCGTACTGTTCGTGTACGTTGCGTATACGCACCACCTGGGCGGCATCTCCATTGGCCACAAAGGCCATGGGCAGACGCTCGTCCTTGTCCAACTGTTTGGCCAGTTGTTCCAACCAGAAATAATTGTTTTTTACGGCCATCACCAGGTCGCCACGCGTCAGCTCCTCTTCCCGTCCAAAAATGCGCGCCCGGATGCCGGCATTGTAGATATTGGCCCGCTTGTTCGAACGGGTGACTACGATGACATCATCGGTACCAAATTCGTGATAATCGCTTTCGAGCGACTCCACCAGCTCATCGGCGGGCAAAGCACGCACCTCTCCCCTCTCTGCTGTCTGTAATGGCGGAATGCCCTCAAAGCCCTGTTCCAGCAACTCGCGCAACAGGGTCGCACCGGCCAACACATCACTGCCGCTCTGCTGACGAAGCACCTGCTTCAAATCGGCACTTCCGACCAACAGACCGTAACGGGCCAGATAGGCATCGCTCAGCGCAGCACTCTGCTCCTCACCCACTGGCGGCAGCTGGGCAGTATCACCTACTAACAGCAGGCGACAACCTTCGCCGCTGTACACAAAACGTACCAAGTCGTCCATCAGTTCACCCGATCCGAAGGGAGTATCGCTAAAGGCGGACGAACTTCCGCGCGCTATCATCGAAGCCTCATCGACTACAAAGAGGGCATGGCGCAGCTTATTGAAATCGAGACTAAAACGCGTGTTTTCTCCTTTGAAGCTCTCCTGACGGTAAATGTAACGGTGAATCGTGTAGGCTGCCTCGCCGGCATGGGCCGCAAAGACCTTGGCCGCCCTGCCCGTAGGTGCCAACAGAACCACAGGAAGATGCATCTGGCGGACAGCCCGCACCAACGCTCCCACCAGTGTGGTCTTGCCGGTACCGGCAAATCCACGCAAAATGCAGGCTGGACGCTGGCGGCCTGTCACCACAAAGTGGCTCAGCAACAGGGCCGCCCGCTCCTGGTCGGACGTAAAGGGATGCCCGAACTCTTGGGCCAACAACTGGTAGACGGCAACGCCCGACATCATGCAGGACGGCGGTTATGTGCCTTACAGGCGTAGCAGGCTATCACCACAAAACACAGCAGGGGGACAATAAAAGCGCGGGCTATCGTGCTATGGTCGGCTATAGCTCCCATCAGTACCGGGGCTACCGCTCCGCCCACAATACACATGATGAGCAGCGACGAACCCATCTTGGTGTGGCGGCCCAAGCCGCGCAGGGATAGCGAGAAGATGGTGGGGAACATGATGCTCTCGCACAAATAGCACACAAAGAAGGCTCCCACACCGATCCGTCCCCAGCCAGGCAGCAACAGTGTCATGGAAGCCGCTGCCCCCAAGGCACAATAAAGCAACACACGGGCCGGATGAAGCCGGGCCATGAGCCAGCTGCCGCTCATGCGCCCAAGCATGAACAGGCCCATACCGCCAAACGACAACAACAGGCCTGCCGTGGCATTGCTCACACCGGCTGTTTCGGTCACATAGTTAATGAAGAAGCTGTTGATGCCCGTCTGCGCAGCTACATACAGGAACAAGGCTACCATGCCCCATACAAAAAGGGAATGGCGCAGCAAGGGTTTGTCGGCCCCGACTTCATCGCCCTGCATGGCCACAGGTTCTGCCGCCGCGACTTCGGGCAAGCGAATCTTGGCAAAAACCAAGGCCACCAACAGGACCAACACTCCTATTATAATATAAGGCATGGAGATGTCGGCCTGGCCCTCAGACTGCGCAAAGAGGAACCAAGTGCCGACCAATGGGCCGACAATCCAGCCCAAGCCATTGAACGACTGGGCCAGGTTGATGCGCCTTTCCGCCCCCTGTTCACCGCCCAAGACAGTGACGTAAGGATTGGCTGCCGTTTCCAAGCAGGTCAGGCCGCAGCCGATAACAAAAAGCGAGAACAGGAAGAAGGGGAAGGACAGCAAATGCCCGCCAGGCCAAAACAGCAAGGCTCCGCAGCCATACAGCAACAATCCCGTGAGCACGCCTGCCCGGTAGCCGTAACGCCTGATGATGAATCCGGCGGGCAAGGCCATCAGGAAATAGCCTCCATACACTACCGCCTGCACCAGCCCTGACTCGGCCTTCGATATGTGCATCGTGTCCTGAAAGTGCTTGTTCAGTACGTCCAGTATGCTGTGGGCAAAGCCCCACAAGAAGAACAGGGTGGTGACCAGCACAAAGGTCCAGAAGTAGTTTTTTCCGTCGGCTGCCTGAAACAGGCTTTTCGGTGTAGGTTTCATGCCACTTGAGTTTAAAGTTGAAAGTTGAAAGTTGAGAGTTGAGAGTTGAAAGTTGAAACTTTACAAGATGACGATGGGCCTTATAAACAAAGAGACGCCCGCTTTGTCATAAAGCAGACGTCTCAACTCTTGCCGTATGGCTCATGCGGAAAGAACAGGATTCGAACCTGCGAACCGCTTTAGGCGGTTACACGCTTTCCAGGCGTGCCTCTTCAACCACTCGAGCACCTTTCCTTCAGTTATCAAAGGCCACCGGTCTTAAAAACGCTGCAAAGATAAGCCTTTGCCTGATATGGGCAAAACGAAATGCACAAAAAAGTTACCCAGATCTCAGGAACAGCCGGTTTTAAACGGCTTTCCCATAGAAATCTATGGCTCTCTATAGAAGTCTATAGCTCTCTATAGTTTTCTATAGTCATTTACAACTCTCCATCGCACACCCTGAAATACCAGGAAGAAGCCCAGAAAAGACGGTCCTTTATCTAAAAAACCGAAAGAATGAAGCATTTTATTAGTACCTTGCCTTGCATAGTACCAAGCCTTTGCCTACATTTGCAGCGTCGACAAGGAGCAAAAGGGCGGCTTGGTCCGGACAAACGCCCCGGTGCTCCACTCCAACCTAACATTACTCATCAACCTAACAGACTTCACCATGCAGATTGACAACGCCAAGTCACAAATGCGCAAAGGTATGCTGGACTACTGCGTGCTGCTGCTGCTGAGCCGCGAAGCCAGCTACGTGAACGACATCATCGTGCGCCTGAAGCAGGCCGAGCTGATTGTGGTCGAAGGTACGCTCTACCCGCTGCTTACCCGACTCAAGAAGGACGGACTGCTGTGCTACGAATGGCGGGAGTCCACCCAAGGACCGCCACGCAAGTACTACGCACTGACTCCAGAAGGACAGGTATTCCTCGACGGCCTGGACAGTGCCTGGAACGAGCTGGCACGTACCGTCGGACTGCTCAAGCAGATGGTGCCCGGGCTGCCGGCACCCC
>CALZRA010000081.1 GCA_945828345.1 uncultured Bacteroidales bacterium | reverse complement strand
AATGTTAGGAGACAAGCGTTGTGAATGAACGCTTTTGCCCTTTCAGGGCGCATTTGCGGCGGTCAACCTACCCAGGGCGATGCCCTGGGCTATGCGCTCGTTGCCCCTTCGGGGCGTGCATTGAACGCTCGACAACCTGCAAGGGGGCGTGCATTGAACGCTCGACAACCTGCAAGGAGGCGTGCCCTGAACGCTTCAAACACTAACTTTATAACCTCATAACCACTCCATCCCCTCACACCACTGTAATGTCGCTCACCTCTGTCACCGCGTCTTCCCAACCGTTCATGATGAGGGCCGGCGAGTGGGTAGTAAGCAGCACCTGGGCATTGGGGTTCAGCTCGCGCACCATGGAGATGAGGCTCTTTTGCCATTCAAAGTGGAGGCTGGCCTCTGGCTCGTCCATAAACAGCACATGAGGCTGGCGGTCTTCGGTGAGCACCGTCAGCAGGATGAGCAACATCTGCTTCTCGCCGCTCGACAGGATATAGGGCGAGAGCCTTTCGCCATACTGCACGAAGGCCAGCTCGTTGCTCTGCCGGTCGATGCGCTTGCCCGTTTCGGCAAACAGCTCGTCCACCATATCCAAGAAGCGGGCCTTGAGCGCAGCCGCCTCGGTAGCCTTTTCGCGTGCATCGGGGTCACCGCCCGTCAGCAGCTGGATCATGCGGTTGCCCACATTCACCTGATAGTCCAGGTAGCGGCGCTGCACCAAGTAGAGCTGCCAGTCGAGTTCCGTCACGATGCGGGCATCGGTCAGTCCGCCCAGCGGCTCGGTGGCCAGAATCTTGCGGTCGAAACTGCGCAACACGTCATAGCGTATGCCCGTGGCATCGGCCGGGTCGAAGTCCACCTTCACCCCCAGCTGTCCCGACCCCGACAGCTCGCCCGTCAGGGGGATGGTGCGCAGGTGCTGCACCAGCTTGTTCAGTATCGTACTCTTGCCGGCACCGTTGCGACCGCTCAGCACATTCACGTCGGGACGCAGGTTCCACACAATGTGCTTGTGGCCGCTCCACAAACTGCTTATCTCAATGCGCCGGATGGCGTTGGCTAACTTGATCATGACTCAATACGGTATTGGTTGGCTCACAAATGTACGCACTTTCCACTGTCCACACAACTTCCACCCTCCGATTGGTCGTAAAAAAAGGCCGGTTGGCCGAAAAATGCAGAAAAAAGAGCAAGCTGATTAAACTTTACGCCCCGCAAGGCATCAAAGAGACGACATGCTCTTCAAGGCATCGACACTTCCCTGCATAATCACTCTACATTATATGAAACGTACCCTGCTATTCATCCTGCTCACATGCCTCACGGCGGCCTACGCGGCTGCCCAGCGGTATGTAGTGACCGGAACGGCCTTAGAGGCCAAGACCAAGAATCCGGTTGAATTTGCCTCGGCAGCCCTGCTACGGCCCGACAGCACAGCTATCCTTGCCGGCACGACCGACGAAAAAGGACTGTTTTCACTCCAAGCCAAAGAACCGGGCAAGTACCTGGTCCGACTCTCGTTTGTAGGCTTCGACCCCACCTTCAAGCCGGTTGAGCTTACTGCCGAAAACGACTCGATCGACCTCGGCACCATTCTCCTCACCTCGACCGACAACGTGCTGGGATCGGCCACCGTATCGGTCACTGCCTCACGCGTAGAGCAGCGCGACGACACGACGATGTTTAACGCGGCCGCCTACCGTGTGCCCGAAGGCTCCACGCTTGAGGCTCTGGTCAAGCAGCTGCCCGGTGTCGAAGTAAAGGACGACGGCACGATCAAGTGGAACGGCAAGACGGTGTCGGAGTTTCTCGTCAACGGCAAGGACTTCTTCAAGGGCGACACCCAGACGGCCATGAAGAACCTGCCCACCGAACTGGTCAGCAAGATCAAGGCTTACGACAAGAAGAGTGACTACACCGAACAGACTGGCATCGACGACGGAGAGGAGACCACCGTGCTCGACATTGCCACCAAGCGCGAGCTGAACGAGTCGTGGGTGACCAACGTCGATGTGGCCTATGGCAACCACGACCGCTACAGCGGCCGCATGTTTGCCACCCGTTTCACCGACCGCACCCGTGTCACGGCCTTCGGCTCGGCCAACAACACCAACGACCAAGGCTTTGGCGGACCGCGCGGCTTTGGCGGTGGAGGCGGCGGTCTGGTAGCCTCGAAGAACGCCGGACTCGCCTTCTCGTGGGAGAACGGCAAGCAGAAGAACGAAGCCGGACGGCTGGAACTGGGCGGCGGTGTGATGTTCCGCCACCGCAACACCGACCTGCTGTCTACTTCCAACTCTGAGACTTTCCTTACTTCAGGCGGCAGCAGCTCGTTTGCGAACTCTTGGCGACACAACGTGAGCAAGAGCACCAACGTCAACGCACGTTTCCGCCTGCAGTGGAACCCCGACAGCATGACCACCCTCAACTTCCGTCCTTCCTACTCCTACAGTGAGTCGAGCAACCACGGAAGTTCTCTCTCGGCCACCTTCAACAGCGACCCCTTCGCCGTGCCCGGCATGACGAACCCGCTCGACAGCATCTTTGCCGCCAACGCCATCGTGCGCAATCCCGAACTCTACGCAATGATGGTCAACACCAACCGTATGCTCTCGCTCGGCGACAGCCACAGCCACAACGTGAGCGGCAACCTCAACGTGACCCGCAAGCTCAACACCTCGGGCCGCAACGTGTCGCTGCGACTGAACGGAGGCTACAGCACCTCGCAAAGCGACAGCTACAGCATCTCGCACATCAACTACAACGAGAGCACCGAGAAGGCCGGCAGCTTCCTCAACCAATACAGCCACCAGCCCTCCAAGAGCTACAACTACAGCGCGCGCCTGGGCTATGTCGAACCGCTCGGCAAGCAGTGGTACGGCGAACTGCGCTATCAGTTCAGCTACAAGTACACTGACTCTGACCGCTCGCGCTACAACCTCGACTCCTTAGCCTACGAGCCTTACGCCACGCTCTTCCCCGAATACACCTCGTTCGGCGATGCTGACAACTACCCCACCATTGGCTCTCTGCCTACGCGCGACGACGTGTTGAACTACGTGCGCGACCTCAACAACTCGCAGTATGCCACTTATAAATACTACGAACACACGGCTTCGGTGGGCTTGCGCTACAACACCTCCGACATCAACTTCAACGCTTCGGTCGACTTCAATCCGCAGAAGACGAAAATGGCCTACAACCGGCCCGGCCAAAACATCGACACGCTCATCACGCGCGACGTGTTCATGGTGTCGCCCCAACTGCGCTTCCGCTACAAGTTCTCCAAGACCAACCAGCTCGACATACGCTACCGAGGCAGCTCCTCGCAGCCTTCGATGACGGACCTGCTGGCCGTGGTCGACGACTCCAACCCGCTGAGCATCAGCATGGGTAATCCCGGACTGAAGCCCTCTTGGAACAACAACCTGCGCATCAACTACAATGGCTACAACGCACAACGCCAACAGGGCATCATGGTCGGACTGGAAGCAACGCAAACCATTAACTCCATCTCCAACCGTATGGTCTACGACGAGGTGACCGGTGTGCGCTACACCCGTCCTGAGAACATCAACGGCAACTGGAACGGCCGCGGCATGTTCATGTTCAACTCTGCACTGGGAGCCGACAAGCTGTTCAACGTCAGCACCTTCACGACGCTCAGCTATGACAACGCCGTGGGTTATGTGAGCCGTATGCAGACAGCTGCCCCCGCCCGCGTAGCCACCAACGGCAACCTCATGGCTCGTGCTGCCGAGGCTGCCTCTACCCCTGCCGACCGCAGCTATGACTACTACAACGGCATCTTCAGCTCGGCCCTCTCGCAGAAGAACACGACCCGCACGCTGGGCATCGACGAGAACCTGAACCTCTCTTACCGCTCCACCTGGTTCGACGTAGGTCTGCTGGGCCGCCTCAACTACCAGCATGCCCGCGCCACGGTGCAGGACAATGCCAACATGGACACGTGGAACTTTGCCTACGGAGCCAATGCCAACATCATGACCAACTTTGGCCTGAGCTTCTCGACGGACATTCGCATGAACTCGCGCCGCGGCTACTCCGACGCCTCTATGAATACCAACGAGCTGCTCTGGAATGCCCAAATCTCGCAGTCGTTCCTCAAGAACAAGGCCGCCACGCTGAGCATCCAGTTCTACGACATTCTGCAAAAGCAGAGCAACATCAGCCGCACGCTATCCGCGACCCAGCGCACTGACTCCTGGAACAATGCCATCAACTCCTACTTCATGGTCCACTTCATCTACAAGCTGAACATCTTCAGCGGCACGGGCAAATCGGGCAGCGACAAGCAGAGCGACCGTCCCGGTCCTCCTGATATGCGTGGACCTGGCGGAATGCCTATGCGAGGCATGGGGCCTGGCATGGGCGGCCATGGCGGACGCTTCTAAGGCTGAAAGGGCAGAAAAAGACCTGTTTCAGAGAAGATATACTTCCCCTGCCCGAGAAGATATCTTCTCCGGCCATAGGAGATATCTTCTTCGGCCATAGAAGATATACTGACTTTTTGGAATGAAATAAAGCAGTGGCGAACGGAGATTTCGTATCTCCGTTCGCCACTTTCTTATAGGCATCCGACAGGCTGCCCGTCTGGACAAAGGCGGCCTCTGACTGTCTGGGCGACTGATAGTCTACTTGTTCGCTCACCAAGCTGCCCACAACAACAAACTTCTGTGCTTCCCAATCCATAAACCTAAAAGATTCCCTACCTTTGCCGCGCAAAACCAAAACTTTCATGATGTACATGCTTCATCACTTTCTTGTGGCAGCTACGCTGCTTTTCACCTCCTGTGGTAACAAAACTGAAAAGCCGGCCCTGGCTGGCGACACCGTGCTGGCCGAAAATCTACAGCCTAAACAGCAGCCAACCGAAACGGCTCCCGATGTGCGCCTGCATGACCTGCAGGGACAGGTGAAGAGCCTGCACCTTTACTATGACGAAACAAACCCGGAATGGTGCTTCCACATCACCTTCAGCCAACAGGGCGAATGGCTCACCACGAATGGGGGCACGCCTATCAAGGAGTTTTTCAACCAGACGATCAGGCGCGATGAACAGGGAAGGCTCGTGGAACTGCGACACGAAGCTGGCGAAACCAGCGAAATAGAAATCGACCTCTACACTTACAACGAACAGGGGCAACTGGCACAGGCGGTCTATACCGATGACATGGGAAAAAATACCGAGACTTACACCTACGATGCCGAAGGTAATCTGACGAAAATGGTGAGTCTCAGCGAAGATGCAGAAGAGGGGGAAAGCACCACAACCACCACCTACCGTATTCTCGAAACTGACAGTCACGGCAACTGGACCCGACGCGAAGCGACTGACACGGAGGGCGGCACGTATGTGTCGAAGCGGGTGATTGACTACTGGGAGTGAAGCTCTTCAGCAATCCACACCGTGCCGCGCACACCGTCTGCATAAGGTTCTGCCACAAACGGGAGGCTGGTTTCACTTTCTGAACCAAGCCGGCCCGACAGCTGCTCATGACCCTGTGCATTGAGCCGGCCCGTGGTCTTGGGCAATATCTGCTGCACAAGGCCACGGCCCTCAACGCCGGTAGTCACAGCATACACCAACGGACCGACCTGTAAGGCCAAGGCTCCGCTGCGCGCTGCTCCGCTCTGGGCATCAGCCGGCCTCACGTACTGCACAGGCAGGGGAAAGTCTATGTATATTTCATCGAGCGACCGCCAAGTGCGGTCTATCACCACATAACCTGCCTCGTTCGGCACTGGGCGGTCTACCTCATGGCCGTTCACAAAGATACGCGGCAGGCAGGGCTTCGTGTCGGCATAGCAGTAAGAGGCCAATGGCACACGCCGCTTGCTGGCCCAGTCGGGAATACGCAGGTGTATGCGCAGGGGCATACTGCCTGCCACATTCATCAGGCGGAACTTCACCCTTCCGTCGGCTGGCATCTCGGTGATCTGGTCAAGCGTAAAGCGGCGGCCCTGCGAACTGAGGCGCGCCGTGGAGTTGGCATAGAGGTTGACAAACAGGTCTGCTTCATCGGCCGACAGGGCATAGATTGTACCTGCAGCGGACATCAGCACCTCGGCCGCCGCACGACGGTCTGCCTCGCTGGTTCCAGTCACAGAATCGGCCAAAGCCCGGTGTGCGGCATTGAACAGGCTGCGCTCCATACCGTCGGCATGTGCCGATTGGGCGGTCAGCAGGAGCATCAGGGCATTCAGGTGAAAGCCATACGAGGCCGGCACACCTTGCCCATCGGTCATCAGGTCACCGCCACCTCCGGCCACATTGAGCTGTGGCTGAAAGGTGCGCCACACCTCTCCCACCTCATCGACATGCTTCATGGCATCAGCTGCCAAGCGCAGGCTGAGCGGCTTCACACCACCCACTGCCTGCCGCGCCACGTTACCAAAGTCGCGGCCGTCATAGCTCCAAGCCATCACACTGTCGGCTTCCACGAAGTGCAACGGCAACTGCTGCGCCGCAAGGGGCAACAGACCGATCAGGGCCAGCAGCCCAACCATCATTCTTTTCACCATATCTACAAAGGACTATACGCGCTGCAAAATTAGCAAAACCGCCCCTACCCCACCCCCAATTCCCCCAAAATCTTCCAGTCCCCCAGCCCCGCCCCCTGTTCTGCCCGCCTCCTCCTGCCGCCCAGCAGCGCCCTTCCCCTGCCCTTGACCACCGTTCCCCGCAGTTCAGCTGCGGGGCCTCCCCGTCCCCAGCCCGCCTCCTCCTGCCGCCCAGCTCCGCCTCCCCCTGCCCTTGACCACCGTTCCCCGCAGTTCAGCTGCGGGGCCTCCCCGTCCAGCCCGCCTCCCGCCTCCATTCTTAAGACTTCTTCACCCGATTACCCCGCCTCTTCCCGCATTTCTGCCTACATTTGCACCCACAACCCCCATCCCCCCTACCCATGAAAAGCCCCCTCCCCCCCCCCCCACTGCGCCTCCTCCCGCTTTTAGTCCTGCTCCTGGCCTCCCTCCAGGCAGCAGCGCAAACCGACGGCGAGGCCATGAAGCGCGAGTTTGGCGATCCCTTCATGCAGGCCGACAGCCTCGCTGCCGACTCCCTGACCCGCCAAACGGCCCCGGTCAGCCCTCTGCCGCGCCTGCCTTTATCACCCTATGCCGCCCCGATGCTGCCCACCTCGCCCTGGGGTTATGCCTGGCTGCCCGATGCCTGGGGGCTGTCACCCTGGCCGCTGCATGAAGGCATGAACGCCCAGTTCGGCATGAGCCTCAGCGTAGGACTGGGCAAGCACGCCCCCAAAGGAGTGGGCTTCGGACAAAGTGCCGCTTTGGCCTACGTGTTGCCGCTCAACAACCGCTGGAGCTTGGCAGCCGGTGTCTACGCCCGCAATATGGACTGGGGCGGTTGGCACACCACCGACGGAGGTGTGACAGGCATCATTGGCTACCAGCTGAGCGAAGTGGTTTCGCTCTATGCCTATGGCAGCAAGTCCTTCCTTCCCACCGACCGCAGCTTCCGGTTCCGTCATGCGCTCGCCCCCACCTATCTGTTTGAACCCAAGGAACGGCTCGGCGCAGCCGCCGAGTTCAAACTGGGCGAAAAGGCGGTGATTGGCGTGAGCGTGGAACACAACAAATACTGACCCTCACACCGACAACCATGTCCCTCACGTTAGAAGCACAATACGCCCTGCTGCAAAAGGAATATGCCTACGAAAAGGAAATGTTCCGGCGCGACACGGCCCTCATGGGCATCGACCGCAAAGTGAAACGTGGCGACTGCTGGTATCCCATCACCCTGGGGCGCAGCTACTACAACTCGCTCGACCACTTTGTGGTGGAAGTGCTGCGCACCACCGACACCGACATCGAACACAACTTCGAGTACGGCCGGCAGGTGTGCTTCTTTGCGCGCGAAGCCAACGGCCAGCTGAACTACCTGAACTTTCCCGCTACGGTGAGCTTTGCCGACGAGGAGCGCATGGTCGTCGAACTGCCCGGCGAAGCCGCCTTGAGCCGCCTCAACAGCCTGGAGCTGGCCGGCGTGCAGCTCAGCTTCGACGACTATGCCTACCGGACCCTGTTCGATGCCCTGCGCCGCACCATGCAGGCCAAAGGCAACCGCTTGGCCGAACTGCGCGACCTGTTCCACACCCCGGCACCGCTCGGTTGGGCCGCCTCACCCGCCCTTCCCCTGCGCCTGCCTTGGCTCAACCCCTCCCAGGAGCAGGCTGTGCGCGACGTGTTGCGCGCCCGCGACGCGCTCATCGTGCATGGTCCTCCGGGCACGGGCAAGACCACCACGCTGGTCGAGGCGGTCTGCGAGGTGCTGCGCCGCGAGCCTCAGGTGCTGGTCTGTGCGCAGAGCAACACGGCAGTGGACTGGATCTGTGCCCAGCTTACCGCACGGGGACTGTCCGTGCTGCGCATCGGCAACCCCAACCGGGTGACTGACTCCATGCTGGCCAGCACCTACGAACACCGTTTTGCCGCACATCCCGACTACCCGCTGCTATGGCAGGTGCGCCGGACCATGCGCCAGCTCTACGCACAGAGCAAGAAGAACCGGCCCGCCAACTTCCACCAGAAGATAGCTCGGCTGCGCGAACGGGCCGACGAACTGGAAGCGCGCATCCGCCACCAGCTCTTTGACTCCTCGCGCGTCATTGCCTCGACGCTCACCGGAGCCGCCCACCCGCTGCTGGCAGGACAGCACTACCACACCTTATTTATAGACGAAGCTGCCCAGGCACTCGAAGCTGCCTGCTGGATTGCCCTGCAACATGCCGACCGCGTCATCTTTGCCGGCGACCACCAGCAGCTGCCGCCCACACTGAAGAGCCCCGAAGCCCAGCGCGGCGGACTGGGCTGCACGCTCATGGAACACCTGGCCCGCTCCAAGCCCGACTGCGTCCGGCTGCTCACCGTGCAATATCGCATGAACGAAACGCTCATGCAGTTTTCGTCCCAATGGTTCTATGGCGGCCGGCTGCAAGCCGCTCCCGAGGTGCGCCACCGTTCGCTGCTCGACGAGTTGGACACGCCTTTGGTGTGGATCGACACGGCTGCCGAACTGCCCGAAGCAGAGGAGGAAGGCCACGCGCCGCAGCCGTCTCCCATCCACGAAGAGTTTGTAGGGGCAAGCTATGGCCGCATCAACCGGGCCGAGGCACGCCTCACGCTAACCGCCCTGCGCCATTACGCCGAACGGGTGGGCCGTCACCGCTTGGTCTCCGAACGGGTAGACATCGGCATCATTTCGCCCTACCGTGCCCAGGTACAATACCTGCGCTCCCTCGTCAAGCACGATGACTACCTGCGCCCGTTGCGCCGCCAGATCACGGTCAATACCGTCGATGCCTTTCAGGGTCAGGAGCGCGATGTCATTCTCGTGTCCTTGGTCCGGGCCAACGAAGCAGGCCAAATCGGTTTCCTTTCCGACCTGCGCCGCATGAATGTAGCCATCACGCGTGCGCGCTACAAGCTCATCATCTTGGGCAACACCGCCACCCTCTGCCGCCACAAGTTCTACCGCAAGCTCCACGATGCCTGCACCGAGCTTCCCTGCGTGGTCAATACTGGCAGCAATGAATAATCACTTCTTCAACAAAAGTATTTGGCATTCTCAATATAAAGTCTTTCTTTTGCAGTAAGAAAATTGGTATGCTATGACACAAGTATCGACACTACAACCGCTGTTCTCATCCATTGATGCATTATGGAATCTCTTCCAAGCCCAGAGCCAATCTGTACGGCAAGCGTTCATTCATCGACTGCTCAAAGAAGAGATTGAACCCATGTACAAAGAATCTGCCCAATCTACATCCAAGGAAATCAGCCAATTAGATGCGCTTTTATATGGAAGTATACATCTGCCAGCAGATTTCGATGAAAAGGACTCAACGCGAATCACCGTGAATCACCGTGAATTAACCGCAAATTAAGGCCAATTATTATTTTCGGTAATTCACGGACTATTCACGACAATTCGCGTTCTAAAAAGAAGAACGAAAATGGCCGTAAATTGACCGCAAATTATGGTCAATCATTATTTTCGGTAATTCGCGGTCAATTCACGACAATTCGCGTTCTAAAGAAAAGAACGAAAATGGCCGTAAATTGACCGCAAATTATGGTCAATCATTATTTTCGGTAATTCGCGGTCAATTCACGACAATTCGCGTTCATAAAAGAGGCAATCATTTTCGACCATTCGCGGACCATTCGCGTTCTAAAAACATCCACAAAAACACACGCAAAACACCCTTTCAACCCACAAAATAAAAAAAGCCAAACATTTAACACGCTTTTCTTTGTTTCATACAGAAAATCAACCTACATTTGCACCGAATTGGTGAATCTGCCCGTAGCGAAAAGTGGTGAAACAAAGCGACTACCGAAGCTGCGCAGGCCGTACACCCTCCATTGAACCAATCCCACAATGGGTGCCGTGTTCTGACACATGCCGCACCTCCACAGATTGAGCATCAAGGAATGAGAAAAAAATTACTTTTTTACTGACGCTGTCCCGCCTGTCATGCCGGAACGGCCCATTTGGTTATCCATAGCCCCACCCAACCGTTCGTGGCACAGCCAGCGAGAGAACACCGTCCGTGCTCCCTCCATTTCTGCATTCAACAAATCACAATAACTTAATCAACAACAACAATGAGAAAAATTACTTATCTGCTCACGCTGCTCCTCTTGTTTATCACGGGGCTTGGCGTGAATGCTCAGAAACCATTTGAGGTTTCTGATGCTCCCGCGACTACTAATGGAGGACGCTGGGCAACCAATGTAAAATGGTATTTCTTACATTTCCTCAACTCTGATGCGTATCACACCGCAGGTTACATGGGTACATCTGGCGACCAGTTTATTAATGCCAATGGACAACTTTTGCTCAATGGCACGGACAAGCCAATGAGTTCTGCAGGACTCTGGTGCTTTGTTGGTAACGATGAAACTGGCTACAAGTTCTACAACCGCAACACCGGTATTAGCAAAGTACTCAGTATCATCCCTAATGATGGCACTGGCGGTGTTGCCAAAATGCTGGCAGAAGGCACAGCTGACCAAATGCAATTTTTCGACTACGCTGCATCAACCAGTACGAATGAAAACTTAACAGGTAAAGCCACATTCAAATTTCATGGTGACGGTAACTATTACTTAAACAATAGCGACAAAGCACCTACATGCCACGTTGCTGTTTGGAATGACACCCGTGCTTTAGGGGATGCCGGTTCCGCCATTGATGTAGTTGAAGCAACCTACGATGAATTAGTAGAAATGGGATTGAAAGTTAAGCTGTCTACAGAAAGTGAAAAATT
>CALZRA010000080.1 GCA_945828345.1 uncultured Bacteroidales bacterium | reverse complement strand
AGGTCGGCTATCACCTTGGTGCCCCACACGTTGTTCTGCACACTCTCGCTGGGATTGTCCTCCATCATGGGCACGTGCTTGTAGGCAGCAGCGTGGAAGACGTAGTCAGGCCTGAAGGTGCTGAATATGTGTTCCATGTGGTCCTCACGACAGATGCTCGTCACCACCGCGTGGGCCACCTGATTGGGGTATTCCCTCTGCATCATCAGACGGATGTCGTGCTGCGGTGTTTCGGCCTGGTCGACCAGCATCAGCTCAGAAGGCTTGAAGCCGGCTATCTGCCTAACCAGCTCCGAACCGATACTGCCGGCCGAACCTGTAATGAGCACTTTCTTGCCGGTCAGCAGGTCGGCCACACTCTGCATGTCGACTTGTATTTCATCGCGCTGCAGCAAGTCTTCAATCTTCACCTCACGCATGGCGACCTTCTCATTCTGGTGCTGGTTCCACTGCGCTGCGTTCTGGGCAATGAATATCTTCACGCCTTCGCCAATCAGCAAGTCCTGCAACTCACGGTTGTTCAGGAATGCCTTGTGCTGCAAGGGACTGACCAGGAACGCCTTGATGTTCTTCTCACGGATGACCGAGCGCAGGTCTTCCTGTACGGAATAGATGCGGTGGCCCATCAGTCGTGTGTTGCTGCGCTGCTGGCCGTCACCCACATAGCCACGTATGAGGAACTTCACGGGCTTGGTGTTACGGGCTTCGTTGGTAAGCGAAACGGCTCCTGCTTCGGTGCCATACACCAGTGCGCCCTGGGCGGTCTGCGCTACCAACACATTCTCAAATATGAGACGCACCACGACACGCGAGCCGCAGAGAAAGGCGGTCGTGCCCAAATAGATGGTGAACAGCATGCGCCCCGTCATGGCGTAGAACAGGCTGGTGGCCTCAAACTCGATTACCATCCAGTTGAACCAATAGGCCAACACGAACGACATGATTCCGGCATACATCACCCGCAACAGGTCGGTGAACTGGGAATAGCGCAATACGCCCGAATAGGTGTGGAACACCTTGAAGCCTATCAGATTGACAAAGGCATACACTAAATAGGTGCGAAGCAGCTGTTGCCAATGCTCGACAATTTCCGTTATCGGATGGCGCATCCACAGGATAAACAACCCGCCCGCAAAGCATACGAACAGGTCGAACAGCACAATGCACCAATAGGGCAATGCGCGTTTCCCGAAATACCAGTTGAAAAGGTTTCCAAAGAGTTTCATCAGACTTTTTCGATTGGAATAGGGTTTTGGTATAACTATATAGGGCGTGTTCTATATACTTGGTTTATAGAATGCCCCACAAATGGAATCGAATGCCGAAGACGAATGTCCAGGCAAATGCCACACAGGACAGCTCCGTCTCCAGCTCTCCAAGCAGCTGGAATATATTAGCGGGGAGACCATATGTCCTGACTGTCAGTCGGGACATAAGGACCGTCCTTGGCCTCGAACAGCACAGCCGGCTGTAGCACATGAACGGTGTGCCACACGCCTTGGGGAACTTGGCAGCCCACGGTGTCGCCTGCGGCTGTGAGCCTGATTCGTCTCACCTCCTTCAGCTCCACCCCTCCGTGTGCCGGCTGCTCTTCATACAGTATTTCCTCTATGCATCCCTTCAGGCACAGCACGGTTTCGCAGCTCTGCCTATGCCTGTGAATCGGCACCAACGTGCCGGGCTGCAAGGCGTTCAGCATGCGCTGGCTCGTGTCTGCGGCTGAGGTACGCAGGTCTTTGGCTTTTCGCAGCCGCTCCTCTTGAGCGGCAGCAGTCAGCATATCAGCAAACAACGATTGGTCAAGTTCCATTTCGCTACTTCTTGGCAGTATGGCTGGCAACACCAAAGTAAAGGCTCCCTGCAGAAAGTATACACATTTTTTATATATAATACCGATTGTCGAAGGGTGTCTTTTACCTGATTGGCCACTTTCTGCCCATTATTACCGTGCAAAAGTAACGATAAGCATACAAACTTGCAAGGTTTTTCCAGAAAGTAACGACAAAAACTGCAAAAATTTATCACAATCTTCTCTTTTACCCCCCCCCTGCAAGCCTCTTTGCGGAAGCTTCTTTGCGCTTGTTTCACCGTACTGTTCCGAGACGGCCAAGATGCCGCTTAGCCGGATTTTCGAGGTTTTTTGTTCCGTCCGTGCGGCAGCTCACGGATTTTGTTATACATTTGCTGCAAAATAAGAGTCTACGAGTTGTCAAGTTTAGAAGTATGGAGGTCGATAGCCGAAGGCGTTACCGCGGCATCCGCCCCCACTTTTAAGCTTTAACCACCTCAGCTTAAAAAAACTTCAAGCCGACATATCTATGCCCAAAAACGACTTTTCAGCCGGCAACATCCGCGCCGACCTGCGATACTTGAAACTGCTGGCCCGCGACTTCCCCACCATTTCGCAAGTGACCACCGAAATCATCAATCTCGAAGCTATCCTGCATCTGCCCAAGCCGACCGAACACTTTCTGGCGGACCTTCATGGCGAGCATGAGGCTTTCGAACACGTGTTGCACAACGCATCGGGCAACATCAAGCGAAAGGTTCAGGAAATCTTCGGCAACACGCTGCGCGAAAAGGAGATACGCGACCTGTGTACGCTGATCTACTATCCGAAGCAAAAGCTGGAGCTGGTAAAGCAGCAGGACACCAACCTGTCTGACTACTACCAAACCACACTCAACCAGCTCATTGCCGTGTGTCGCAATGTGTCGTCGAAGTACACCCGCTCGAAAGTGCGCAAAAGCCTGCCCCGCGAATTTGCCTACATCATCGAGGAACTGCTGCACGAAAGCACTGACGACCGCAACAAGCAGGCTTACGTGGGAGTCATCATCCAGACCATCATCGGCACGGGGCGCGCTGCGGGCTTCATCGTGGCCCTGTGTGAACTGATCCAGCGGCTGTCGATTGACCAGCTGCACATATTGGGCGACATCTTCGACCGAGGTCCCGGGGCGCACCTCATTATGGACACACTCAGTGCCTACCACCACTGGGATATCCAATGGGGCAACCACGATGTGCTGTGGATGGGGGCTGCGGCCGGCAACGCGGCCTGCATTGCCAGCGTGCTGCGGCTGTCGTTCCGCTATGCCAACACCCAAACGCTCGAAGAGGGCTACGGCATCAACATGGTTCCCCTGGCTACCTTTGCCATGGAGACCTATGCCGATGACCCCTGCACGCTGTTCTATCCTAAGATTGAAGACCCGAACCGCCGGCCCAACGAGAAGACCTGCCGGCTGATTGCCCAGATGCACAAGGCTATCACGATCATCCAGTTCAAGCTCGAAGGGCAGCTGTATGCCGCACACCCTGAGTGGAACATGCAGCACCGTGCTTTGCTGGCAGGCATCGACCTGGAAGCCGGAACCTGTCGGGTGGACGGCCAGGTACACCAGATGAAAGACACCTGTCTGCCTACGCTGCAACCTGACCGCCCCTTCGACCTGACTGAAGAAGAGGCTGAACTCATGGAGCGCATACGTCACTCGTTCATGGTGTCGGACCGCCTGCAGGCCCATGTGGCCCAGCTCCTGCTGCACGGCTCCATGTATGGCATATTCAACTCCAACCTGCTGTTCCATGCCTCTGTCCCGATGAACGAAGACGGCACGCTGAAACCTGTCACCGTAGAAGGCATGGAGGTGAAAGGCCGCGACCTGCTCGAACGCACCGAACAGTTGGTGCGCCTCACCTTCGACGAAGGGGCCGACGCTGCCCTGCGCGAACGGGCTCGCGACTATTTCTGGTATCTGTGGTGCGGCCCTGACTCGCCACTGTTCGACAAGTCGAAGATGGCCACCTTCGAACGCTACTTTGTGGAGGACAAGGCGACACACCGGGAGGAAAAGGGCTGGTACTACCACCTGCGCGACAACGCCGAGGTGTGTGACTCGCTCATGAATGCCTTTGGCGTGAAAGGCAAGCACCGCCACATTATCAACGGCCACGTGCCCGTACGTGCCGGCAAGGGCGAAAATCCCATCAAGGCCGAAGGCCGGCTCATGGTCATCGACGGCGGATTTGCCAAGGCTTACCACGACACCACGGGCATTGCAGGCTACACCCTGGTCTACCACTCACGTGGCTTCCAGCTGGTACAACACGCGCCGTTCACCTCTACCGAAGAGGCCATCCTGAACGGAACGGACATCCAGTCAACTACGCAGATTGTCGAAATGATGGGCCACCGCGCCATGGTGAACGACACCGACAAGGGGGCAGAACTCCGCGAACAGATTGCGGACCTCGAAAAACTGCTGGTCGCTTACCGCCGAGGCTTCATCAAGGAATAAGCTCCAAGCCGAAAGCCGACCTGCCGAACCGTGTCTTACGCAAATCCAAGCATACTAATCTCTCTCATACAATGAAATCTCTGAAAGAACTCTACCGCATCGGCCAAGGCCCGTCGTCATCACACACCATGGGGCCGCGCCATGCAGCCGAACGATACCTCGCAGCTCACCCCGACGCGCCGCGCTTCAAGGTGACGCTCTATGGCAGTCTGGCCGCTACGGGCAAAGGGCACCTCACGGACTGGGCCATCTATTCCGTACTGGGCAAGGAACGCACGGACTTTGTGTGGCTGCCCGAAATCGTCCTGCCCTTCCACCCCAACGGCATGAAGTTTGAAGCTGTTGACCAGGAAGGACAGGCCCACGATGCCTGGACCGTCTACAGTGTAGGCGGCGGCGCACTGGCCGAAGAGGGGGGCAGCGAAACGGAAACGCCTGACCTCTACGAGCTGGACCACCTGCTCGACATCAAGCAATGGTGCGAAGAGCGCGGACACTCCTACTGGCAATACGTGGACTACTGCGAAGGACCGGAAATCTGGGATTACCTCGAAGAGGTGTGGAAGGTGATGAAGGCCGCCGTGGAGCGCGGCCTCGAAGAGGAAGGCGTGTTGCCCGGCGGGCTGAACCTGCGGCGCAAAGCACCGCATTATTATATCAAGGCGATGGGCTACAGCAGCAACCTGCAGTCGCGCGGTCTGGTATTTGCCTACGCACTGGCCGTGTCTGAAGAGAACGCTTCGGGCGGAAGGATTGTGACAGCACCCACCTGCGGCAGTTGCGGCGTAGTGCCCGCTGTGCTCTACCACATAGCCAAGAGCCGCCGCTTTAGCGACAAGCGTGTGCTCCATGCCTTAGCCACCGCCGGACTGGTGGGCAACATAGCCAAAGCGCGTGCCTCTATTTCGGGAGCTGAAGCCGGTTGTCAGGCTGAGGTAGGCGTAGCCTGCGCCATGGCAGCTGCTGCCGCCAACTACATCTTTGGCGGTAGTCTGGCTGCCACTGAATATGCGGCCGAGATGGGACTCGAACACCACTTCGGCATGACGTGTGACCCTATCTGCGGCTTAGTGCAGATTCCCTGTATCGAACGCAATGCCCACGCTGCCGCACGAGCGCTCGATGCCAACCTCTATGCCACCTATGCCGAAGGCGAACACCGCATTTCGTACGACAAGGCCGTAGAAGTGATGAAGCAGACGGGCCACGACCTGCCTTCGCTCTACCGCGAGACCTCGGAAGGCGGACTGGCCAAGCAATACAAGAAGGATTAAGGGGCCACCTCTCAATGGGCCAAACTGCCCCACTCACATCCAAGTTTGTGCAAGGAAGAGCCGTTTAGACCGCTCCTCCTTGCACTTTTTCTTTACTCTTCACCGCCTTCTACCCTGTATATCCCGCACGTCATTCGGACCACCCCGTTGCTCCGCCTCCTTATTCCTTGACAAATTCTTGACATTCCGAAGGAAACCTTCTACGCATAAAAGCGACAAAAAAACGGTCTTCAGGACCCTCTTTCCAAAATGCTGGGAGAAGAAAAACGATGTGCCGAGTTGTAATGACAGGTCCAGGCTTAGATTTTCCGAAGCCTGAACCTGTTTTTCGCAAGTGCCGAACCCTACAGAATGAACAAAACTGTCGCTAAATGCCTGCCAGATGATGCACGAAAAGCTCCTGAGAGTCACAGCTGACTGTCAAGTATAGTTTACAAACAAAAGAGTCTTTTGGGCATAATTGGACTATTTGGCCAAAAGGGTGTTCTATATGAAAGAAAAAACCGTGCCAGTGAGGCAAAAATTGCTAATTTTGCAGCCGTTTAAGACATACTTTTACTACATGAAAAGGAAGCTGTTTATTATTTCCATGGCCGCCTCTATGATTTCATCGGCAGGAGCACAGGTGACGCTCACGCTGAAGGAGTGCATAAGGATAGGCATCGAAAACAACCTCTCGCTGAAGACCTCGCGCAACGAGATTGCCAAAGGAAAACTCAGCATCAGCGAGAACCGCGCCAAGCTATTACCGCAAATCAATGCTGTGGCGAACCTCAACGACAACTTTGCACCGCCCGTTTCGGTGACTGACGGCAAGGCCTACGGCAAGCTGTACAACGTGACCAAGACCCTGCAATACAACGCAGCGGCTGGCGTACAGCTGCAAATGCCGCTATACAGCCAAATGGCACGCACGGCTGTGAGCATCTCCCAGACGGTGGACAACATCAACCAGCTGTCGTACGAAAAGGCACGCGAGGACCTCATGGTGCAGATTGCCAAGATTTACTATCTGGCGCAGAACACGCGCGAACAGCTGGGCATCATCAACGACAACATCAAGCGGTTCGAAGAATTGCAGGCCATCACCCAGGCCTTCCACGACAATGAAATGGCACTTGAGGTTGACCTGAAACGCATCAACGTGCGCTTGGAGAGCACTCGCGTGCAGGCCGCCAACGCCGAGGCCATGCTCACCGAGCAGTATAACATGCTGAAGTACATCCTGGACTATCCGGCCGATGAGTCGATCACTGTAGAGGAAAAGACGGTCGACAACTTCGACCCGGCCGTGATGAGCGGACTGAACACGAAGCTCTACGAGCTGCAACTCATGGAGCAGAACGTCACCCTGGCCGACCAGCAAATCAAACTGGCCAAGGATGCCTACAAACCGACACTCGCCCTGACGGCCAACGTGATGTACAGCTCCTATACCGACAAGTTCGAAAACTGGTTCCGCTCCAGCGAGTCCAACCACTGGTACGGCTCGAACGGCATCGGACTTTCGTTCCGCCTGCCGCTGTTCGACGGTTACGAACGCCGCTCGAAGCTGCGCAAGGCCAAGCTGGATGCCGAAACCGCCCGCATCAGCTACGAGAACACGTTCAAGAACATGCAGACACAGTATGCCAACGCCATCAAGGACCAGGTGAACAACCAGCGCAACTACTTCAAGCAGCGCGACAACTACCTGCTGGCCGAGGACATCTACGGCGTGACCTACGACCGCTACCGCGAAGGCATCGTGTCGATGGTCGAGGTGCTGCAAGACCAGATGAGCATGAGCGAAGCCCAGAACAACTACCTCACAGCCCACTACAACTACCAGGTGTCGAACCTCATGGTGCTGAAACTCACCGGACAGTTGGACAAATTGACGGAGTGACACCACCGGAAGCGTGCGGCCTGCAAGCCTGCCGGCCGACTGCCGGCACGCGTGGTACAGCCCGTCTGCGCGGACTGTACCAGCCTCTACATTCATCACAACCCTTCACAACATTACTTCTCCCTCAACCCATCAGACAATGAAACAGGAACAGCAAACTCAGAATAGCCAAGACACCAAGAGCTTGGAAGCCACCGCCAAGAAGCTCAAGAAGCAGAAGGTGCGCCAGATGTTGGTCAGCCTCATCGGCCTCGGACTGGTCGTATGGGGTGTCGTACAGGTCATCCTCATGTTTGTCGACTACACCAGCAACGAATCGAGCAACGACGCGCAGATTGAACAGTACATCTCGCCCGTCAACCTCAGAGCCTCGGGCTACATCAAGAAGATCTACTTCACCGAACACCAGGACGTGAAGAAGGGCGACACGCTGCTCACCCTCGACGACCGCGAATACCGCATCAGGGTCATGGAAGCCGAAGCCGCACTGAAGGATGCCATGGCCGGTTCTGACGTGACCGACGCCTCGCTGCAGACGACCCAGACCTCGGCCACGGTCTACGATGCCAGCATCTCAGAAATCAAGATACGGCTCGAAAAGCTGGCCAAGGACGTGCAGCGCTACCGCAACCTGGTGGAACGCAATGCGGCCACACCCATCCAGCTCGAACAGTACGAGACCGAATACAAGGCCACGCAGCAGAAACTCGATGCGGTGCTGAAACAGAAGCAGGCTGCCCTGTCGGGCGTGAACGAGGTGAAGACCCGAAAGGCCAACAATGCCGCCGCCATCGAACGCGCACAGGCTGCCCTCGAAATGGCCAAGCTCAACCTCTCCTACTGTGTGGTGCTGGCTCCTTGCGACGGCAAGCTGGGCCGCCGTGCACTCGAAGAAGGCCAAATGGTGAATGCCGGACAGACCATCACCTACCTCATGCCCAACACGCAGAAGTGGGTCATTGCCAACTACAAGGAGACACAGGTCGAACAGCTGCATGTAGGCCAGAAGGTCAGAATGACGGTCGACGCCATCAGCGACAAGGAGTTCACCGGCAAGGTCACAGCCATATCGGGAGCCACAGGCTCGAAGTATTCGCTCGTGCCTACCGACAACTCGGCCGGCAACTTCGTGAAGATTCAGCAGCGCGTGCCTGTGCGCATCGACTTCGAAGGCCTGTCGAAGGAAGACAACGACCGCCTGGCCGCCGGCATGATGGTGATTGTGAAAGCAGAGAAGAAATAAGAATAGGATGACACCCAAACAACTCCCCCAGAACTTCCCCTTCTACGACTGGGTGCCGAAGCCGCTGGGCATCATCTTCCTGATCCTGCTGTTCATCCCCATCATGACAGTGAGCGGCGTCTACTCGGCCAACAGTGCCGAGATGATGGGCGGACTGGGCATCATCTCCGAGCACATCACCTTTGTGGGCTTTGCCACCTCGGTGGGCATGGCCGCGTTTTCACCCTTCTTCTACCGGTTTGTGTGTCTGCGCCGCCAGAAGATGATGCTCATGGTGGGCTTTGCCATCCTCATGCTGCTCAGCTTCATCTGCGCCCGCGCCCAGAGCGTCTATGTGCTGGCCCTGTGCAGCTTGGTCATGGGCTTCGTGCGCCAGGCCCTGCTCATGTGCAACCTCTTCACCCTCATCAAGTATGGCTTCGGCATCGAAGCCACCCATAACCTGACACCGGGCAACGAGCCGACCGACGAGGCCGGGTGGGACAAGCTGGACAAGGAAAAGACGGCCAGCATGCCCATCATCTACTTCTTCTTCATGATTCTCGGCCAGATAGGCACCTGGCTCACAGCCTGGTTTGCCTACAACTACGAGTGGCAGTATGTCTACTATGCCATGATGGTCGCCCTGGGCGTGGCCATCCTCGTGCTGTTAGTCACCATGCCCTACAACCCCTACCCTACCCGCCACTTCCCCATCGGGTTCTCCAAGTTCGGCAACGTCACCATGTTCTGCCTCATGTGCCTCTCCTTTATATATATAATGGTGTATGGCAAAGTGCTCGACTGGTACGACTCCGACCAGATACGCTGGGCCACGGCCCTCTGCGTGATTAGTGCCGGCATCTTCCTGTATCTGGAAAACGTACGCTACTCGCCCTACTTCGTGCTCGACACACTCAAGCTCAAGAGCGTGCAAGGCGGCATCCTGCTATTCCTGGGGCTCATGGTGTTCAACTCCAGCCAGATGTTTGTCAACATCTTCTGCTCCGTAGGCATGAAGATGGACAACCTCCAGGTGGCCGGACTGGGCAACTGGGTGCTGGTAGGCTACTTCATCGGCCTCGTCATGGCCGTAGTGTTCAGCAGCAAGGGCTGGCACTTCAAGTACCTCTTTGCCTACGGCTTCCTGCTCATCGGCCTTTCGGCCCTGTTCATGTACTTCGAAGTACAGACGCAGGGCATGATGGAGCGCATGAAGTGGCCCATCATCATCCGCGGAGCCGGCATGATGCTGCTCTATGCCGTAACGGCTGTCTACGCCAACCAGCGAATGCCCTACCGGCTCATGTCTACCTGGGTGTGTATCATGCTCACCGTGCGCATGATTGTAGCACCCGGCATAGGCTCGGCCCTCTACTCGAATGTGCTGCAAGAACGCCAGCAGCACTACATCACCCGCTTTGCCCACGACTACGACCGCACCGAAACGGCCACTGCGGCCCAATACCAGCAGACCGTGCGAGGCATGATGATGCAGGGCAAGAGCGAGACCGAAGCCGAACAGATGGCCGCTATCTCGCTCAAGGGCAAGATACAGGTACAGGCCACACTGACCGCCGTGAAGGAAATGGCAGGCTGGACTTTCTACGGCTGCCTGATCTGCGGCGGACTCATCCTGCTCGTGCCCTGGTCTAAGCGCAAGCTTCCCTGCTACTGATGAAGTTACCTTCTTAGGTTATGAGTAGTCAAGGATTCAAGACACGTAGGGGCGCGCCTTGAATCCTTGTTACCCCATCTGATGAGGTTACGACCTTAGGTTATGAGTGGTCAAGCGTTCAAGGCGCGCCCCGAAGGGGCAAAAGCACATAGCCCAGGGCATCGCCCTGGGTCAGTTGACCGCCGCTAAGTTCGCCCTGAAAGGGCAAAAGCGTTAGAATACAAACGTTTTGTATAAATGCTTTTGCCCTTTCAGGGCGAACTTCATCGCCTCATTCCACCCAGGGCGATGCCCTGGGTTACGTGCTATTGCCCCTTCGGGGTGCGCCTTGAACGCTTGACCACTCATAACCTAAGAAAGTAACCTCATAACCTAAAATCCCCATAACCCGAAGAAAGTAACCTGTAAGCCCCTCCAGAGCCCCAAGCACAACGCTTTTTAACGCGATAGACTGAGTTTTTTAAAGTGGACTTTGAAAAAACAGCTCTTTATTTGTGCGTTCCAAAACAAATATTTAAATTTGCGGCTGTACTGCCTATCTGTACCACATCAGGGCAATCAATCCTCCTGCCCCGCCAATGCCCGATTCCTGATAAGGACTGGCCCGGAGGCCTGCTCCGACAGCCTCACTACAGCAGGAATGGCTCCGCCCTGACGTGCCATTGATTTATTAACCCATAAAAACGCAATCAAAATTCATTCACTCATTTAATAACAACCATGAACAACGTAAAAAGAGTTTACACGTTTGGTAACGGTAAGGCCGAAGGCCGTGCCGACATGCGCAACGAGCTGGGCGGCAAAGGTGCCAACTTGGCTGAAATGAACCTTATCGGAGTTCCCGTACCTCCAGGTTTCACCATTACCACTGATGTATGCAACGAATATTACGAAATCGGCAAGGACCAGGTGGTTTCCCTGCTGAAGGAAGAGGTTGAAAAGAGCCTCCACCTCGTTGAAGAACTGATGAACAGCAAGTT
>CALZRA010000079.1 GCA_945828345.1 uncultured Bacteroidales bacterium | reverse complement strand
GACTTTGACTGCTTCAGCGATGCGCGTGGCGTGCTGACAGTCGAGCAGAACAGCGAGTGCAGCCGGCTGCCCTTTCGCGTGGACCGCGTGTTCTGGATAACCGATGTGCCCCAAGGCGCGAAACGCGGCAATCATGCCCACCGAACCTGCTATGAGGCATTGGTGTGCGTACACGGCAGCTTTAAGGTGAAGGTCGACAACGGGTGCGGACTGTCATTTGCCGCCCTGCTCGATTCGCCCCAGAAAGGGCTGGTGGTGCCCCCTATGGTGTGGTGTGAGCTGTTCGACTTCACACCGGGGGCGGTCTGCCTGTGCATGGCTTCGGGCGGCTACGACAAGGACGGTTATCTTGAAACCCGCGAGGAATGGCTGGAAGCCCTGCGGTAGGCCAAGGTAGGCTGTGCCCCTGTCCTGCCCTCCCTCTCAATGATCGAAAATATGGAAGTTGTGGTAAAGCCATACGGCCCGGAATGGAAAATAGTGTGGGATGACTCCGTCGATGAAGTGCGCCAGTCCTCCTTTTTGCTCAAACGCGACTTTATGGACTACCACAGTGCGCGTTTCGCCGACCGTTCTCTCTTGCTGTTGAATGCCAAAGGCAAGGTCACAGCCCTGTTGCCAGCCTGCGAAAATCCGGCCGACAGCACCCAGGTGGTGTCACACGCCGGACTGACCTATGGCGGTCTGCTACTCACGCCTGATGCCACCGCAGCCCAAGTAATGCAGTCGATGTTCCTGTGTGCCGATTACTATCGCAACTGCGGCTATGCCACGTGGGTCTACAAGCCCATGCCGCACATCTATCACCGCTATCCTGCCGAAGAAGACCTTTACGCCGTATTCCGCCTGAACGGACAGCTCAGTGCGCGCACCCTGTCGTCAGCCATCAGGCTCGATGCCCCCTATAAGCTGTCGGAACTGCGTCGCCGCAAGGCAAACAAGTTTCTCCGCGACCAACAGCCCGAACCGCTGCGTAGCGACAATGTCCGGCACTTGCCAGCCTTCTGGCAGATGCTCGACGAGGTGCTCGTCACGCGACACGGACGACATCCGGTACACACGCTCTCCGAGTTGCAACTGTTGTGCAGCCGTTTTCCCCGTGAGATAAGGCTGCTCACGGTGTTTGACACCACAAGTCCGACAGCCGAACCGCCACTTCTGGCAGGATGCCTGCTCTTTCTGTGCAGTCGCGTGGCACACGTGCAGTATATTGCCGCCAGCGATGAGGGCTGCCGCCTTTCGGCACTCGACTGGTTGCTGGCAGGTTTGCCCGAATGGTTGCATCGCGAAGCGCCGGCAGCAGAATATCTGGACTTTGGCATTTCGACCGAACAGGAAGGCAGGTGGCTGAACGAAGGTCTTGTCTTTCAGAAAGAAGGCTTCGGTGCTCGCGCCGTGTGCTATGACACGTACGTATTCAATTTATAATTTATAATGTATAATGTATAATGAGGCCTACGGCCCAGACATCGGCGTAGCCCTCATTATACATTATCCATTCATGAAGCCTACGGACATGACATCGGCGTAGCCCTCATTATACATTATCCATTCATGAAGCCTACGGCCCAGACATCGGCGTAGCCCTCATTATACATTGTACATTATACATTGTACATTATACATTGTACATTGTACATTGTACATTGTACTTTATCACTAAAAGCTAAAATGATTCCCTTCCTCCCTCTACAGTCCGTCAATGCCAGTTTTGAGCCACAGCTTTCGCAAGCCGTGCAGCGTGTGGTGCAGAGCGGTTGGTATTTGCTCGGCGAAGAATGCAAGGCTTTTGAAGGCGAGTTTGCCCGTTGGTTAGGCGTATCCCATTGCGTGGGCGTAGGCAGCGGACTCGATGCGCTGACATTGGCACTTCGCGCCATGGCCGGGTTGTATCACTGGCCCGCACATGCAGAGGTGATAGTGCCCGACATGACCTTTGTGGCCACAGCCGAAGCAGTGGTGTTGGCAGGGTTGGTGCCCGTGCTGGCTGAGGTCGACGACAACGCGCTGCTCACGGCCGAGAACGCCGAAAAGGTGCGTACCGCCAGAACCAAAGCCGTAATACCCGTACACCTCTACGGACATCCAGCCGACATGCCGACACTGTGTGAATGGGCTGGGCAGCACGGACTTGTCGTGCTCGAAGATGCCGCACAGGCCCATGGTGCCGAAGTGGGCGGCAAGCGTGTGGGCTGTTGGGGACATGCCGCCGCCTTCAGCTTCTATCCCGGCAAGAACCTCGGAGCGCTGGGCAATGGAGGGGCCGTCGTGACCGATGATGCCGGCCTGGCCCGCCAGGTTCGCACGTTGGCCAACTATGGTGCCCGGGAGAAGTACCGCCACGAAGTGTTGGGAGTGAACAGCCGGTTAGACGAGGTGCAGGCCGCCGTCTTGCGCGTCAAGCTGGCACGGTTAGATGCCGACAACGAAGCACGGCGTCAGGCAGCCCGGCTGTATGCCGAAGGCATCCGTTCGCCTCATGTGGTCAAGCCCTATCAGGGCGACACGCAGCGCAGCGTGTTCCACATCTACCCCTTGCGCTGCTTGCATCGCGAAGCCTTGGCCCGCCACTTGGCAGCGCAGGGTGTGGAGACATTGGTCCACTATCCCCGCACACTGTCACAGCAGCCAGCCTTGCAGCCCTACGTAGCCAACCCCGCCGAACCGCATCCCCATGCCCTGTGCTGGGCTGTGCAGGAGCTGAGCCTCCCCATATCCCCCCTCCTTACGGCCAACGAAGTCAGCCACATCTGCGAAGCAATCAATCAGTTCAATTTGTAATGTATACATGATCATGACACTTGACATACTTATCTGTTCGCTAAACAAAGGGATAGTACGTGTTCAGGACGTACTCCTCCCCCAACAAGAGAACGTCAGGTATATAGTCTCCTACCAGTATACCGACGAGCGTTATCTCGACCTCATACCCTCGTGCCTGCAGGCGCGCAGCGATGTCTCCATCTATAAGTATAAAGGCCAGGGACTCTCGGCCAACCGTAACCTGGCACTCGACAAGGCCACGGCCGACCTGGTCATGTATGCCGACGACGATGCTCGTCTCCTGCCCGACACCCCGGCCATTGTGACCCAAGCGTTCGAGGAGAATGCACAGTTGGATGTAGCCTTCTTCTGCGCTTCGACCTACACGGGCAAACCCCTGAAGAACTATCCCGAACAACCGTTCGAGGTGTTGGCCATGCCCACCCGGTACTCAGTTTCGGCACTCGAAATGGTGTGTCGGCGCACGAAAGTGCAGGGAAAGGTCCGCTTTGACGAACGCTTCGGGCTTGGCACCCAGTTCCTCACCTGCGGCGAGGAGGAAGTGTGGTTGGAGGATGCCCTGCGCGCCCGCCTGCGTATGCGCTATTTCCCCAAGAAGATAGTAGAGACCAGCACGATGTTGAAGAAGTCACTGGTCTATGTCGATCCGGGCGTACAGCGCAGCCGGGGAGCCATAGCCTACTACCGCTATCACGCCAGTGCCTGGTGGGTCTGCTTCAGGTTCGCCCTCGACAGTGCACGCAAGGGCTACTGCCACTTCCTGCCCATGATGCGCCACCTGGCCGAAGGCATACGCTACATGAAGCGCACCGGCAGGGTTTGATTTAAGTATTAAGTGTTAGTGATTAGTGATTAAGCGTTATTAAGTATTAGTGATAAAGTATTAGTGATTAAGTTTTATAGCGATAAGGCTACTTAATCACTAATCACTAACACTTAATACTTATAAAGCAACTGTCATGACCATAGAGATCCTCGTATGCACGCTCGATGAAGGCATCAGTGAGGTTGCCGACTTGCTACTCCCCCCCTTGCCGGAGGTGAAATATCTGGTTGCCTGGCAACAGACACATGACCACCAGCCACCGCTGCCTGCATCATGGAAGCAGCGCGGCGATTTGCGCGTCTTGACACATACAGGCAGCGGACTTTCGCGTAACCGCAACTTTGCGCTGAAACATGCTGAGGGCGACTGGTTGGTCATTGCCGACGACGACAACCGCTATACTCCGCAATACCTGCAACACCTGCGCCACGCTATCGGGCTGCATCCCGATGCGGCTGCCTTGCAGTTGCAGGCCGCCGACTATGCAGGCCAACCTTTGCGCAACTATCCGCCTCATGCCTACGAATACAGCCAACGGCCCCGAGGCGCGTATGTGGCATCTTGCGAGCTGGCCTTGCGACGCAATGCCATGCTCCCTGCCTTCGACACCCGCTTTGGACTTGGAACGTATCTGGGGTGCGGTGAAGAAGAAGTGTTCATCCACCAACTTGCCACATCGGGGCAAAGCGTGTGGTACGAACCACAACTCTTGGTGATGACCGATGCTGCGACAACAGGCATCCGCTTCTCACAGTTGCCGGCCGTACAGCGAGGCAAGGGTGGCGTACTATGCATGATGCACGGTCCATGGAGTGCTACCCTTCGTTGCTTAAAATACGCCTTCACGCAGCCCCGGCTGCGGGTAGCTACCCGCTTCACCTCCTTGTGGCAAATGTTCAAAGGCATAGCTTATGTTCTCACTCATCATCCCTTACCATAACCGCGAACAGTGGTTGCCGGCCACACTCCAAAGCTTGCTGTCCTGTACCTGCCGTCCGCAACATGTGTTGCTGGTCGACAATGGGAGTACGGATGGGTCGGATCTGGTGTGCCGTAACTTTGCCCAAGCCCATCCGGACTGGAACATCAGCCTTCTCAGCGAACCGAGGCCCGGTGCCTGCTGCGCCCGCAATGCTGCGCTAAAGCTGGTACAAACCGAGTGGGTCTATTTTTTTGATTCGGATGATGAACTTTCACCCGACTTCTTTGAGCAAGTGTTGAAGGTTGTGGCCATCCATCCGCAAGCCGACATGGTAGCCGCTGCTACCGTCATGACCTTTCCCGACGGCAGCATGCGTTGCAGGGCCGTTCAGCGCAATGCTTCAGTGCGCGACCAAATTCTCACTGCCCAGTTCGCCACACAGGGCCTCTTTGTTCGTACAGGTCTGCTGCGTCAGGTTGGTGCCTGGAACACAGAACTGACGAAGTGGAATGATTGGGAGTTGGGCATACGCCTGCTGCTCAGCCGTCCACATGTCGTGTGGCTACCTGGTGCATGGCATCGTATCAAGCAACATCCCGACAGTCTGACGGGCAATGGTTTCAGCCACACACTCCACCAGCTGCTACCCGCATTCGAAGCAGTACGCAGGCACGTGTCGGCTCATGGCGTGTGGCTTGCAGCACTGGCTGTACGTGCTGACATCGTGGCCGCCCAACTTCAACGTGAAGGCAGTACTGTCGAGGCCAAGCAACTTCACCGGTGGGCCAAGAATGTGTGCAGACAGTGCCCCCACCCTGCACTGGCCCGTCTGCTCTGCATCATAGTCAACCGGTATGCGCGTGTCGGAGGGAGGGGCGCATGGATGTTGGCCCGCTGCATCTTGCAGGATGAAAAACACGGCTACCTTCTTTTATAAGGGCTACATGAGAGTATGACGCTGCCGTTGTGTTGTATGGCAGCGTCATGACACATGCTCAACAGAACAAGAGACGAGGACGGAGCATCAGATCGTATAGCCAACTGCTACTGTTCACACAGATTACAAGAGTCCCCAAAGGACTCTTTCTTTTCTCTCTATTTTTGATGTTCAATGACCCACTGCGTCAGGTCATCGGCTGTCGGCGCGAAATAGCTGACGGGGCTGAGGGTATGCAGGTAACCGGGGTCGCGGAAGCCCCACTCTACCAGTGCTACACGCAGGTTGGCATTGCGCGCTGTCTGCCAGTCCACCTCAGAGTCGCCCACATAGACGGCTTCCTCGCGCGTGCTGCCTAACTGCTGCAAGGCGCACAACACGGCATCGGGATTGGGCTTGCGGCGTACGGTGGCACTCTCTCCGACGGCTATGTCTATATAGGCGGAGAAGAAACGGCGGTTCAGTTCCTGTACGGCTTCGTGGAGTTTGTTGGAGACAATGGCCATCTTGATGCCATGGGCCTGTAGTTGCGCCAACATGGACATGATTCCGGGATAAGGCTGTGTACAGTCGAAGCAGTGTTCGACATAATGGGCACGGAAGGTGCAGAATATGGCTTCGAATGCTTCGGCGGAGGGTGCGGCCTGACCTACGGCCTGAAGCATGAGCGACCGAATGCCGTTGCCCAAGAAGCGGCGCACTTCGGCCTTGGTGCGCGGGGGCAGCCCGTGCTGGCGCAAGGCGTGGTTCACGCTGCCGGTCAGGTCGTCCAGCGTGTCGAGCAGGGTGCCGTCCAGGTCAAATATGAGGGTAGTGAGCATGGGGGGAGTTTTTTTAATTTATAATTTATAATGTACAATGTATAATTAGGGCTACGCCGTGGCCACAGGCTTCATTCATACACTATAAATTGATGAAGTGATGACCTTCCCGATATCAGGTTTCCGCCGTGGTCGCGGCCACAGGCTTCATTATACATTATACATTATAAATTATAAATTGATGAAGTGATGACCTTCCCGACACACACGTCGTGGGGCTCTACGGGCACCTGGCGCAGCAGCTGGCAGGGGAAGCAGAGGCCGATGGTGGGCACCTGGCGCAGCCGGGGATGGGAGAGGAAGCGGTCGTAGTAGCCCTTGCCGCGTCCCAAGCGGTGGCCTGCCGTATCGAAGGCTACACCGGGCACGACTATCAGCTGGATGCCGGCATAGTCGGTGAAGGCTTCGCCGATCGGTTCGGCAATGTGGTAGGCCCCGCATCGCAGGGGTGCCTGCGGCCGGTACCGGCGAAGCTCCAGGTCTTCGCCTCGGACCACGGGCAGCAACAGCCGCTTGGCCTGTCCCCATGCTTCGAGAAAGCCGTGGGTGTCTATCTCGTCGGGCAGGGAATGGAAGAGCATGACGGTCGATGACTGGCGAAACAGGGGGTCGGCTTCGAGCTGCCGTAAGGCGGCGGCCGATTGTCGGGCACGTTGCGCGGGAGTGAGTGCGCGCAGGGTTTGGCGTACCTGCTGGCGCAGGGCTTGTTTGGTGGTGGTCATGACGGGAGGAGGCTGCGGTTATTTTCGGGATGTGCTTGCCTTGGGAAAAGCCTCGCCCTTTTGCAGCAGCCCGACGGCCTTACGGGTGGCGGGATCTTCGCGGTTGGCATATTCTGCGGCCTCGCTCTCATCGCGCACATCAGAGATGATAGCGGTGTAGAGGTAGGTTTGCAGCAGCTTGCGCGACCGCTGTATCATGAGGTTGCGGGGCTTGAGTCCGGCTGTTGCGGCATAGCTGACAAAGCGGTCTACAAGGTTGTGGCGCGACAACAGGCGCAGCACTTCGCTCAGATTGGCGCAGGCGCTCAGCCTGGCGCGGTTGTTGTCGACGTAGTCGTAGGCGTACTGGAAGATGTAGCCGTTGAAATAGGCGTCCCTGAAATAGGAGGTGATGCCGGTCGTGTCGCGCGGGATGAAGTAGTCGGGGTCGATGCCGCCGCCGCCATACACGGTGCGGCCCAGACGGGTGTGGAACTGTTCGCCCGCATGGCGGACGCTGTCGGCCGAATAGTATTCGCCGTGTTCGGCCCGCAGCAGGAGGTCGGCCTCGTAGGCCTCGTCTTGTCCGGGCTTGTAGGGCTTCTGCACGCAGCGTCCTGACGGGGTGTAGTAGCGCGCTGTGGTCAGGCGGAGCATGGAACCGTCGGGAAATTCGATGGGCACTTGTACCAGTCCCTTGCCGAACGAGCGGCGGCCCACGATGGTGGCACGGTCGTTGTCCTGCATGGCACCGGCCAGAATTTCGCTGGCCGAAGCGGAGGTCTCGTCGACCAGCACGACCAGAGGCAGGCTCTGGTAGATGCCCCGGCCGTCGGTGCGGTATTCACGCCGCTGCGACTTGCGTCCCTCGGTGTAGACAATGAGTGCGTTCTTGGGCAGGAACTCGTTGGCTATCTGTGTGGCTGACTCCATGTAGCCGCCGGGATTGCCGCGCAGGTCGAGCACCAGATTCTCGAAGCCTTGGCCTTGAAGGGAGGCCAGGGCGGCCAGGAACTCCGCATAGGTGGTGTCGCCGAAACTGCTGATGCGGATGTAGCCGATGGTGGGTGTGACCATATAGACGGCGTCGACGGTGCGCACGGGGACATCGCCGCGTGTGATGTTGAAGCTGAGCAGCCCCTTCTTGCCTGCCCGCTTTACGCCGAGTCTGGCCAGTGTGCCGCCAGGGCCTTTCAACCGCTTCATGGTGCCGTCGTTGGTTATGGTGTCGCCGACATAGGTCTCTCCGTTGATGGTGACAATGCGGTCGCCCGGCATGAGACCGACACGCTCAGAGGGCCCGCCCTTGATGACCTTGACCACACGGATGGTGTCGTGGTAGAGTGTGAACTGCACCCCGATGCCCGAGAAGCTGCCTTTCAGTTCCTGCATGGAGGCTTCCACGTCGTCGGCCGAGATGTAGGTGGAGTGCGGGTCGAGCTCTTTCAGGATTTGTGGCAGGGCGCGCTCAACAAGGTCGGGTATCTTCACGGAATCGACATACTGGTCGTCGACAAGGTGGAAGAGGTCCATTACCTTGTTGCTCGAGTTGTTGATGATGCTGAGCCGGTTGCCCGAAAAGTGATTGGCAAAGAAGCTGCCCAGCAGTATGCCTGCCACTACACCGACAGAGATGTAAAGGGGTACGAAACTTTTGTGTTGTGACATAGCTCACTATGTTTGGGTTGAAAGTTTATGGAGGAAAGTTGAAGAGTTTAGAGTTTATAGTTGATAGGTAAAATTTATGGTGTCGGGAGTTTATAGTTTATAGGTTATAAAGACAGTCACTGGGGCGGCTGATGATTGCGCTTCATAGTGACCTTATAGACTTTAAACTCCCGACTATAAACTCTTCCTATAAACTATAAACTCTAAACTATAAACTCCAAACTATAAACTGTTTTCGATGATTCCCTCCACTTGTTCCACTTCGATGCCAGCCTGTCGCAACAGGTCGATGCCATCGGTCAGTCGGTAGCTGCGGGCATAGACCACACGCACGATGCCGGCTTGGATGATGAGTTTGGCGCATTCGATGCATGGGGCGTCGGTCACGTAGAGGGTTGCCCCGTCAGAATTGTTGCCCGACCGGGCTATCTTGGTAATGGCGTTGGCTTCGGCGTGGAGCACGCAGGGAAGTGTCAGTCCGTCTGCTCCTTCACACACGTTGGGGAAGCCCGACGGAGTGCCGTTGTAGCCGTCGCTGATGATCATCTTGTCCTTCACAATGAGGGCACCCACCTTGCGGCGTGTGCAATAGGAGTTTTCTGACCAGATGTGGGCCATGCGCAGGTAGCGTTTGTCGAGAAGCAGGGATTTCGTCATATTCTTCTTTTTCTTGCTGGCTTATTGCTTACGCAGGCTGGAAGCCTGCGCCCCCGGTGAGGAGTCCGTCACGCCGGAGCAGGGCCTGCATGGTGGGTTCGCGGTGCATGAACTGGCGGTAAAGCTCCATGGGAGGCTGGGTGCCGCCCTTCGACAGGATGTGTTCGCGGAAGCTCTCGGCCGTGGCGCGGTCGAAGAGGCCGTGCTGCCGGAACAGCGAAAAGGCATCGGCATCGAGCACTTCGGCCCACTTGTAGCTATAATAGCCTGCCGCATAACCGCCTGACATGATGTGGGAGAAGTTGGCCAGCATACAGGTTCCCGGCACTGCGGGCAGGAGTTGGGCTGCCGACCAGGCCTTTCGTTCGAACTCTTCCAACGGACCGGAAATGGGGGCTGTAATCGTGTGGCAAGCCATGTCGAGCAGTCCGAAGCTGACCTGGCGCATACAGTTGTAGGCCGCATGGAAGTTGCGCACCTGGAGGATGCGGTCGATGTAGGACTGGGGCAAGGGTTCGCCGGTTTGATAATGTCTGGCAAAGGTATGCAGAAACTCTGGTTGCACCGCATAATTCTCCATGAATTGCGAGGGAAGTTCCACAAAATCCCAGTACACGGAAGTTCCGCTCAGGGAGGCGTGGTGGGTCATGGCAAAGATGCCGTGCAGCGCATGGCCAAATTCGTGGAGGAAGGTCTCGACTTCGTCCAGTGTGAGCAGGGCCGGACGTTCGGCGGTGGGCTTGGTGAAGTTCATGGTGACACTCACCACCGGGCGCACGGAGTTGTCGGGCGTCACCTGCATGTGGGAAGGCAGGTCGCAGTGTTGGTTGCGGTAGTTTGTCATCCATGCCCCACTGCTCTTGCCCTCACGCGGAAAGAAGTCGGTGAAGAGCAGTGCCAGGTAGCGGTGTGCGCTGTCGTACACGCGATAGGCCGTCACGTCGGGGTGATAAACGGGCACTGTGTGGTCAGCTTCGAAGGTGATGCCGTAGAGCCGGGTGGCCAGGCCGAACACGCCCTTCTTCACCTGCGAGAGTTCGAAGTAGGGGCGCAACATGTCGGGGTCGTAGTCGAAGCGGGCCTTCTTGACTAACTGGCTGTAGTAGGCAAAGTCCCACGGCATGAGTTCGAAGTCCGCTCCTTCGGTCTGGCGGGCAAAAGCAGCCACCTCGTCTACCTCCCGCCGGGCATGTGGGCGATAGGCTTCGATGAGCTGGTCGAGCAGCCTGTAGACGGCTTCGGGCCTGCCGGCCATGCGACGGCGCAGGGTGTAGTCGGCATAGTTCGCGTAGCCGAGCAGCTGCGCCTTCTGGCGGCGCAGGTCGAGCATGTGCTCCACTATGGGCAGGTTGTCGTTCTCGCTCTTCGTACAGCAGCGCGTGTGATAGGCCCGATAGAGCGTTTCGCGCAAGTGGCGGCGGGCCGAATAGGTCATAAAGGGCACGAAGCTGGGTGCGTAGAGCGTAAACATCCAACCTCCCATGCCGTGTGAGGCTGCCTCCTGGGCTGCCGCTTCGCGGTGCATCTCGGGCAAGCCTTCCAGGTCGGCCTCGTCGTCGATGTGGAGCTGGAAGCTGTTGGTTTCCTTCAATAAATGGTTGGAGAACTGGACGCCTGCTTCAGCCAGTTCGCGGCTGATGCGGCGGAACTCCTTCTTGCCTGCTTCGTCGAGTGTGGCTCCCGAACGTTCAAAGCTCTCGTAGGTCCTCTCCAACAGCATACGGTCTTCGGCGGTCAGGCTTTCGTCCGGCTGTTCGTAGACTTGCTTCACGCGGCGGAACAGTGCTTCGTTGAGCATGATGTTGTTGCTGTGTTCGGCCAGCAGCGGTGCCATTTCCTCCACCATGTCGTTCAGCTCGTCGTTGGTCTCGGCAGACTTCAGGTTGTACATCACTGTCTCAGCCCGTTCCAGTTCGTTGCCCGACCGTGTGAGAGCCAGTATGGTGTTGTCGAATGTGGGCGTTTCGGGATTGTGGGCAATCTGTTCTATCTCCTGCCTTTCAGCCTTCATGCCTTCGAGCAATTCATGGCGCAGTCGTGCAGCGGGCGAATCGTTGCATTCGTCTGTCTGAAACCCCTGTTGCAAGGCGTGTTGCCATTCGGCATCGTCAAGGAGTTGTGAGGATATAAATGTGTTCATGTTTTCAGGAAAGGGGATGAGAATGTATAATAGAATAATATATAGGGGTGTTCTATAAATTAGGTTTTAAAGAACGCCCCATGAGTGAACTCATT
>CALZRA010000078.1 GCA_945828345.1 uncultured Bacteroidales bacterium | reverse complement strand
TCCTGACCAAAGCACCCGTTGACTTGCCTGTGCCTGCTTTTTAAGGCTCGACTATGTAAGGTTGCAACCTATAGACAAGAAAAAGCCACGTGCGGCAATCCACGTGGCTTTTCAAATCTATCGGTTTTGTTTTTCCGCATAGGCCAGAATGCTGCGAATGATGAAATCTGCCTTTGTTCCTTCCACAGATTCCAGCACGTCTACGACTTCCTGCGGTGCTTTGAACGAGTAGAACTTTACGCCGCTGCCCTTTTTACGGCCTGCTCCAGCTCTTTTTCCGCCCCAATTCTTTTCGTTTTCCATAAAAAAGAAGATATTTGCACCGAAAAACCCAAAGTAGGCAGGGGGGTGCCTCCCCCTGCCTGTTTAGATTAAAGACTAAACTCAAAAGTGATTTTGAGTAGCCTTAATCCAAAAACACTGAAAACTAATGGAGAATTTCATAGGTCTTTGGGTTTTTCATTTTTCCTACTCTTCGAGGGTTTCGTTTTCCCTTTGTAATCATCCTTTCGATTACAGTGCAAATGTAGATAACCCCCGCGAGCTTCTACACGGGCACAATCAAGAAATCGTTTTTATAGTTAGGAACAGGCTATAGCTTTGCAACAGATTTTGAGAGCCTGACAGGGTCGTTTGAATTTTGTCTCCAAATAGCACCCATGTAGTTTTGCCGTATATTTGCACTGCGTTTAGCAAACAAAAACAAGTCTGGGAAAAAACGGTGTCCTGCAATGGTGGTTTTCACAGAATGCGTGTGGGAGACTGTTTCTTGTTGCGCGCCATTTTTCGCGCAACAAAAACGCAACAAAAATGTAGCACATATACAGCATACTGCCGCACATTTCTTTATATAATTGAAATAGCACCTCAAATGTTTCGGTCTGAAAACCAGTGTATTTGGGTGCTATTGTATGCTGTTCGCGTGACTTTGCCAAAAAGCTAAATAAGAGCCTAAAATTCGCTGGTAAAGTGGAACTTGATGTGCTCGAAATCTTGTTGCGCCATTTGCAACACGTAGCCAGAGTCGGCCAGGAAAACGTCGCGTCCTTCGCGGTCCTTGGCCATGTATTGGTATTTGCGCTTCTTGAAGTTTTCGAGTTCGGCCTCGTTGTCGCTTTCTATCCAGCAGGCCTTGTAGAGGTGAACGGGTTCCCAGCGGCACTTGGCGTTGTACTCGTTTTCAAGGCGGTATTGTATGACCTCGAATTGGAGCTGTCCGACGGTGCCGATGATCTTTCGGCCGTTGAATTGGTTGACAAAGAGCTGGGCGACACCTTCGTCCATCAGCTGCTCAATGCCCTTGTTCAGCTGTTTGGTCTTCATGGGGTCGGCGTTTTCGATGTACTTGAACATTTCGGGCGAGAAGGAGGGCAATCCGCGGAAGTGGAGCTGTTCGCCTTCGGTCAGTGTGTCGCCAATCTTGAAGGTGCCGTTGTCGGGCAGGCCGACGATGTCGCCAGCCCAGGCTTCGTCGATGGTACTCTTGCGCTGCGCCATGAACTGTGTGGGCGAGGCGAAGCGCAGTGTCTTGCCGCCCCTTACGTGGAGATAGGGCTTGTTGCGCTCAAAGCGTCCGGAGCAGACCTTGCAGAAGGCGATACAGGAGCGGTGGTTGGGGTCGATGTTGGCTGTGATCTTGAAGATGAAGCCCGTGAACTTCGGTTCTTCGGGTTCCACCACGCGCTCTTCGGCCAGGGTGGGGCGCGGACAGGGCGCAATCTTCACGAAGCAGTCCAACAGTTCCTTCACGCCAAAGTTGTTGAGTGCCGAGCCGAAGAACACGGGGGCCACATCAGCGTGGAGGTAAGCTTCGTGTTCGAAGGCGGGGTATACGCCGTCCACGAGTTCCAGGTCATCGCGCAGCTGCTTGGCATCAGCTTCGCCTACCTGTGCTTCGAGTTCCTGGCTGTGGATATCGACGGCAATCTTTTCGGTCACTTTCTGCTTGTCGGGCACAAAGAGGTTCAGCTCTTCCTCGTAGATGTTGTATACACCCTTGAAGCGGGCACCCTGGTTGATGGGCCATGAGAGCGGACGGACCTTGATTTGCAGTTCCTGTTCCAGCTCGTCGAGGAGGTCGAAGGGGTCTTTTCCTTCGCGGTCCATTTTGTTGATGAAGATGATGACCGGGGTTTTGCGCATGCGGCACACGGTCATGAGCTTGCGCGTTTGAGCTTCCACGCCCTTGGCGCCGTCCACTACAATGATGGCCGAATCGACCGCCGTGAGCGTGCGGAAGGTGTCTTCTGCAAAGTCCTGGTGGCCCGGTGTGTCGAGGATGTTGACCTTGTAGTCTTCATAGTCAAACTCCATGACCGAGGTGGTGACCGAGATGCCGCGTTGCTTTTCGATTTCCATCCAGTCGGAGGTAGCGGTCTTTTTTATCTTGTTGTTCTTGACGGCACCTGCCACCTGAATCTGACCGCCGAAGAGCAGCAGCTTTTCGGTCAGTGTGGTCTTTCCCGCATCCGGGTGTGAGATGATGGCAAAGGTGCGTCGGCGTGAGATTTCAGCGTTCATGATAATTTATAATGTATAATTTATAATTTATAATGTATAATTGGGCTACGCCGATGTTACGGTTGTAGGCTAATTATACATTATACATTATAATTCCTTGATGCAGGCTTTCAGGGCATCTTCCCACCAGCGAATGTGGAGGCCATAGGTTTTCTTGATTTTCGACTTGTCGAGCACGGAGAAGTGCGGACGCTTGGCCGGCACGGGGTATTCTTCCGTGTGGATAGCTTCGACAAGGCAGTCATCGATGCCTTCGAGGCGATGGATAGCGCGTGTAAAGTCGTACCAGGAGCACACTCCTTCGTTGGTGAAGTGGTAGACGCCGGGCACGATGCCTCGGTCGATGGCTGTGAGGATGAATTCGGCCAGGTCGCGGGCATAGGTGGGTGAGCCAATCTGGTCGAATACGATGCCCAGCCGGTCGCGCTCCTTGCCCAGCCGAATCATCGTCTTCACATAGTTGTTGCCAAAGGTGGAGTAGAGCCAGGCGGTGCGGATGACCATGGAGCCGGCACACGAGCGGATGACGCATTCTTCGCCCGCCAGTTTGGTGCGTCCGTACACTGTCTGGGGATGGGTGGCATCCTCTTCGGTGTAGGGTCGGCAGGCCGTTCCGTCGAACACGTAGTCGGTCGAAATCTGAATCATCGTGCCGCCCACTGAGGCTACGGCTTCGGCCAGATAGCCAGGAGCGATGTGGTTGAGCAGGTCGCAGCGTTCGGGATCGCTTTCGGCCTTGTCGACAGCCGTGTAGGCGGCGCAGTTCACTACAATCGAGATGCCGTGCTGCTCAATGAAGTTGTACACAGCCTTGCGGTCGGTGATGTCCAGTTCGGCTACATCGGTGAAGAAGAACCGGCTGTCTTCATCGTGTGGGTCGGCGAGCTGCCTGAGCTCGTTGCCCAGCTGTCCGTTTGCGCCTGTAACCAATATATTCTTCATGTTGTTTGCTAAAAATCGATAGGTTCCTGTTTGTCCTTGAAATAGTAGTCAGATAGTTGCCCCAGGAGTGTGGAGATGTCCTTCACCGCCTTTTCGGTCTCGGCCGAAACCGGCTTGTGCTGCAACCGCAGCATGAGCACTCCGTAGAGCAGTTCGAAGCAGGTGTGGAGTTCGCTTTCTGTGTCACTCGGCGCTGGCTTTTGCTTGGCGCGCAGTTCGACGATGTAGGGCAGCACGCGGTAGTACATTTCGCGGTAGTAGGGAAAGCGGGGCGAGTTGAGCAGTTGGGCATGGAGCTCTTCGAGCTGTTGGAGTGCCTGCTGCACAATCTGCAGGTGTCCCTTTTCGCGCAGTCCCTCTTGCTGCATCATGCGGCAGAGGTCGGCATACCACTGTTCCGTTTGCGCCCTTTTCTCATCGGTCAGGTCAAAGCGGCACAGGTATTCGGCAGCCAGGCGGTCGGCATCCAGTCCGTATGCCCTGAGCAGGTCCTCCACCTGCCACATGTAGAGCAGGTATTCGGCGCGGTTCGTCTTTCTGAGTTGGTCGGCTATCGTCATGGGTTCTACTAATAAAGGCTAAGGTTGAAGAGTGTCATGATGGCATAGATGACAGAGGCGGCGAGCACCACCGAGCCGATGGTGCGGTTCAGCCGCAGAATGCCCCTCACGCCGAAGTTGCTGCGCATCTTGTTGATTACGTAAGTCAGCCCCAGCCACCAGAGCATGGCTCCTGCCACAATCGAGAGGTAGCCTACGCATTGTCCCACGAAGTTTCCGGGGATGACAAAGGTGAGCATGTTGTAGAGGGCGATGAAGAGGAAGATGATGAGCGGGTTAGACAGGGTGACCAAGAAAGCCGTGGTGAAGTTGTGCAGCAGTGTACCCTTGTTGTGGCTGGTGGTGGGGCGCAGGCACTTGCGTGGGTCAGTGCGGAACATATACACGCCAAAAATGAACAGCATGACACTGCCCACGAGCTTGAGCCAGAAGATGTTCTGTTCTTTGTCGATGAAGTCCATTACGAACGACATGCCCAGTCCCGTCATGAGCGCATAGATGATGTCGCTCAGGGCAGCTCCGGCTCCGGTCACTACGCCGTAGGCGCGCCCCTTCTGCATGGTGCGCTGAATGCACAGAATGCCTACGGGCCCCATGGGGGCCGAAGCGATGATGCCCACCAGCAAGCCTTTCACGATGAGTAGGAGCGGACTGGCAAATTCTGCAAATATACTGTTCATTGAAAGTCAATCTTGTCAAGGATAGCTCTGCAAAATTATGGAAAACTTATGGTATGGGCAAGATTTTGCGGCTACATTGCGCTTTTGTCCCTCCTTTTGTGGTGCGGGCGGGTCATGAGGCTTGCCGGCCATGGCCCGGGCAGCTGCCGTTGGCATACAAAAACGGGCAATCCGACAGGTACTGGAGAGCCAGTCCGCCTGTCGGATTGCCGAAGTGGAGTGAGGGGCTGCGCGCGCCTTGCCGCAGCCCTGCTTGTCAGCTGTGTGGGTGAGCAGGATTTACTCCCAGCCCAGTGCGCTGGCACCGAGCACGGCGGCTTCGCTGCCGTTGAGGGCCGAAATGAGGAGCTTGGCCTTGCCGCGGTACATGCTCAGGCAGTTCTCGTCGTATGCCTTTCGCAGGGGGTTCATCAGGTAGTCGCCCGCCTTGGTCAGACCGCCGAAGAAGACAAAGGCTTCGGGTGAGTTGAAGGTGGCGAAGTCGGCGCAGGCAGTGCCGAGCACACGTCCGGTGAATTCAAAGATTTCGAGGGCAATGGCATCGCCTTTTTCGGCAGCCTGGAACACGTCGAACGAGGTGATCTTCTCGGGGTCCAGTTCGCGCAGCAAGCTGGGTTCGGTGCGCGTTTCGAGCAGTTCGCGTGCCGTGCGTGCCACACCCGTTGCCGATGTGTAGGTTTCGAGGCAGCCCTTGCGGCCGCATCCGCAGCTGCGTCCGTTGCCTGAATGGTCGATAATCACATGGCCCAGTTCGCCGGCAAAGCCGTCGCTGCCGTACACGACCTTTCCGTCGCACACGATGCCCGAACCGACACCGGTGCCCAGGGTAATCATGATGAAGTTCTTCATACCGCGTGCCACACCGTAGGTCATTTCGCCCATGGCGGCTGCATTGGCATCGTTGGTGACGCGGCAGGGGATGCCGAGTGCATCTTCAAACATCTGTGCGCAGGGCACGGAGCCGCGCCAAACCAGGTTGGCAGCATTTTCGATAGTGCCCGTGTAGTAGTTGGCGTTGGGTGCGCCAATGCCGATGGCACGCACGTTCTCAATGCCTCCCACTGTGTCGAGTGCGGGCTGCAGGGCTTCGACCGATGCCTTCACGTAGTCCTTGAAGTCGGGATAGGCGCGGGTGGAGATGACGGTTTGCGACTTGATGGTGCCGCGTTGGTCGACAATGCCGAACACGGAGTTGGTGCCGCCCATGTCAAGACCGATGACATAAGGCTTTTCAATTTCTGTTTCCATGGTATGGAGCTTTTTGATAGAATAATGCGTTGGCCATACAGCCTGTGCCGCTGTTCGGGGCTTAAAGTGCGTCGGACGGGAATGCGCCCGGCCATGCAGGTGCCCGTAGGGCAGCATGGGCTGTTTGCGCAGCAAATGTAACATAAAATTATGAAACATGTGCGTCAGAGCGTTCTAACTTGGCCGGATTATTGAAAAAGTGCGCAGAAGAGTACGAAAATGTAGGTGGCGGCCAAGCCCGAAATGAGCAGATGGGCCGACTGGATGCTGTAGCCGGTGGGAGTGAAGCCTGTGCGGTGGGCATGGCGGGCATCGTAGGCGACTAACTGCGGGAAGAAGCGGCGGCTGAGCTTGTACACGCTCCAGCCTACGCAAAGTCCCCAAAGGGTGCCTACCAGCAAGTCGCCTACGTAGTGAACGCCAAGGTACACCCGTGTCCAGCAGTTGAGCAGTGCCCACGAGTAGAGCCACCAGCCCAAAGCCCGGTGGCGGATGCACAGGGTGAGATAGGTGGCTGCCGCCATGGTGTTGGCGGCATGGCTGGAGAAGAAGCCGTAGCGTCCGCCCCGATAGCCATGTACGACATCGACCGCATACATGATGAAGGGGTCGTTGGAGGGGCGGTAGCGCGCCACTAACGGCTTGAAGAGGGTCGAGGCCACTTGGTCAGCCAGCACGATGCACAGGGCCAACGAGAGCAGGGTCACGGCGATGCCGGTGAGGTTGTTGTTACGGATAACGACATACAGTACCAGCAGCATGGCGGGCACCCATGTGAGCGTATGCGTGGCTGTCCATGCCATGCCGTCGGCAAAGAGGGAGTGGCTGCCGTTGAGCCACAGTGTGAGGGCTTGGTCAAGGTTTGTCATGGCGGGGGAGGAGAGGACGCTGCTGTGTGCGTCCGTCAGATGAAGGGTGAAGGTTGGAGGAGGAAGGAGGCCGGCCCCAGAGAGGGCTTACAGTCCCAGCGGTTCGCAGTGGGCTTCGCGCACATAGCCTTCGCTGCCGTCGGGCAGGGCCACCTGCAGCCAGCCGCCGGGGCAGGTTTCGCGCACTTCGACCGTAGTGCCTTCGTGCAGCTGGCGCAGCGTTTTGGCCGTGCCTGTGGGGCTCGACTGCGCCGGCGTGGCCTGCATGATGACGGCCTGACGGGTGTTTTGGAGGCGGGCCGTCTGCATCTTGGCAAACACTTCACACAGCAGGGAGCTGGCCAGCAGCACCCAGGCGGCAGTCCGGACGGTGCGCTTCAGCCACGAGGGCCAGGGCATGATGCCCGCCAGGCCGCCCACCAAGGCCAGGAGCAGGAAGAGCAGCGACCAGTTGCCCCACGTGGCGGCACTCTGTGAGTAGATGAAGTCCTTGGCCCAGCTGATGAAGAACATCTCGGAGGGCGCGTCGAAGCGGTCGGTCAGTTTGGCCTCTGTGAGTTGCAGGTTGAAGGCCGCATCGGCATCGGCCGGGTTGAGGTGCAAGGCGCGGCGATAGTTGAGCACGGCATGGGCATAGTCCTTGAGCCGGTAGTAGGCGTTGCCCAAGTTATAGTAGAGTGCGGCCCGCTCGTTGGCTGAGGCGTTGTCCGATGCGGCAGCCTGTTTCACGCAAGCCTCATAGAGCGAGGCGGCCTGCACATAATTCTTGGCCTGATATGCCTTGTCGGCAGCCATCTTGTCGTCGGCCGGCTTTCCGGCAGCGGCGGCAAACGTGAAACAGGCCGACAGGTGTAGCAACAGGGCGAAAATAAAGAGCTTCATAAAGCGGAATCGGTTGGGTTGGGAAGAATGTTGGATTCGTGGAGGCCGCCGCTTGGTGCGGCCTTGTACACCGGGGGCTCAGTGTGCCTTGCGGGACAGCTGTGCGGCCAGTTGCCTCACGGCTTGGCGCGCCCTTTGCAGACAGTCGTCGGCTTGGGTGTCGGAGGCTGGGGCATACTGGGCATACTGGCAGTCTCCCGCCACCTGGAAGAAGGCTTCGGCCGTCGCTTCGTCCGCGCCGCGTTGCAGCAGCAGGGGCAGTGCGTGGTCCTTGTCAGCTTCGGCCGTTTGCAGGTTCAGAGCGTCACACAGGAAGCCGCTCAGGGCCGCCCCGATTTCGGCATATCCCTGGTGGGTATCGGCTTGCAGGCTCTTTTCGGCCTTGTCGAGTCGGGCCAGGGCAGTCTTGGCTGCGCGGCTGCGCTTGCGGGTCGTCACATCGGCGCGCCGGTTCTGCATCTGGCGCAGCAGCCACACTGCCAGGCCGAAGGCTGCCAGCAGGATGACTTCGAGCAGGCGGTAGGCCCACGAGCCCCAGGCGAAGGGCTGCGTCGGGCCGCCCGTCTGCTGGCCGGTGTGGATGTCACGGATGTCGCTGCGCAACAGGGCCAGCTGGCGGTCTACGTCATCGTTGGAGCGTTCGCCCTTTTCCACTTGTAGCTCTACAGGCTGCGTGCGCAGTGTCTGGTAGCGGTGCGTTTCGGTGTCGTAGTAGGTAAATTCGATGGTCGGAATGGTATATTTCCCCACATTGCGCGGCACAAAGGTATAGTCGAAGGTGAGCTGTCCGTCCAGTCCGTCGGCGGTTACCTTCGTCTGGTCGGTGGTCTTGGCATCGTAGGTGTCGAAGTCCTGCGGGAAGGTCACCAAGGGCGGCGTGATGAGCCTCAGGTTGCCCACACCCTTCACCGTGAGGCGGTAAGTGGCCACATCGTTGGTGCGCAGGGTGGGGTTGAGCACCTTGCCCGAGAGGCTGAAGCGGCCCACTGCTCCGGCAAAGGTTGCCGGTTTGGGTTGGGGGAGCGAATCAATCTGGAGGTGTGCTTCGGGCACCGTGCGCTGTACCATGACCCCGATGCGGCCGCCGCCGTTAAAGTAGGCGTCGATCGGGTTGAGCGTGTGGTCCTGTTGAACTACCGTACAGTCAAAGGTGATGCTGGGAATGGTGAGCTTGCCCGCCTGCTGCGGGAAAATGACATATTGCAGGATGGTGCCGGTGCGGTAGGTCGTGCCGTTGCGTTGCTCGACGGTCGTCTGAATCTGGCTGCCCGGCAGCGGCAGCTCATGCGATATCAGTCCCTTGAAGTCGGGTTTGGTGGTGAGCTGGGTGTTGGAAAGCCCCACCCCCACGCGCGAGTGTATGCGGTAGGTGAGCAGGACGGCTTCCTGCTCCATGACACGTGTGCGGCTGGGAGTCATGTCGATAAACAGGTCGCGCTGCGACACCGCACTTCCCGCCTGTTGCACCTCTGTCGGTTCGTCGTCCCCGTTCCTCCCCCGTTGTCCCTGTCCCGACTGCGAGCCGGAACCGGATGTGTTGGCTGCTGTGGCATGCAGCGTGATGGGCGCAGAGCGCAACACCCTGCCGTTCACCTTCACTGAGGCTGGGCCGATGGTCAGGTTGCCGCTCTTCTTGGGCGAGAGGATGTAGGTGAACGTGGTCGACGCCTCGTGCGAGGAGCGTCCGTTGATGATCTGGTAACTGCTGAAGGTGGAGGGTATGGGGCCGCTCAGCTTCTCGAAGGCACTGAGGTTGGGTGGGGTGAAGCCTTCGACGTTGTCAGCCGACACGGTAAAGGTCAGGCGGTAGTAGCCGCCCGCAGGTACCACCTTGGCTGTGAATGACTGTGCAGCAGCCAGCAGTGCAGTGAAGGACAGTGTGAGTAATAGGACGATGCGGTGTTTCATGCGGAATGTATGCTCTTTTTGACATCAGTGCGGCGCACGCAGCCCGGTAGGGGCGGGTCGCCGCAGTCTTACCAGTTCTTGTCTAAGCTCTTTTGGCGCGGCTGCTGTGCGTTCAGCTTCTCGCGTGCGCGCCGTTCAGCCTGCCGGGCCAGGTTCAGGTACTGCTGCGTCTGCCTGCGGTCCTGTTCGTTAGGTTGGGTCTGTTGCTGCTGCTGTTGCTGGTCTTGCTGGGGCTTGTTCTCGTTGCCCTGCTGTTGGTCGGGCTTCTCTTCCGGCTGTCCGTCTCCCTGTCCATTCTTCAGTTGGGCCTGACAGAGGGCCAGGTTGTAGCGCGTGTCCTCGTCGTGCGGGTTCAGCCGCAGTGCCTGCTTGTAGTGGCCGATGGCCTGACGGAGCAGTTTCTGCTGTTCCTTCTGGTTCTGCAAGGCCGCCGTCTGGCAGATGTAGCCCCGGTTGTGCCAGGCCATGGCGCGCACCTGTCCGTTCCGTTCCAGCTTCGTGACACGGTCGTACAGGCTGTCGGCAGCGTGCGGATTGCCTTTGGCCAGATAGACGTCGGCCAGATTGAAGGTAGCCCTGCTGCTGTTCGGATTCAGCTTCAGAGCCTGTAGGTAGAAGTTCTCGGCGCGGTCGTAGTTGCGTGCGCGGAATTGGGCGTTGCCCTGGTGCATCAGCCGGTATTCGTTGTTCTGTGCGTTGAGGGTCAGGGCGCAGCAGAGTGGGAGCAGCAGGATGAGGCAGAGCGTGGCGGTGTGACGTGTCATTTGCTGAATAACTTGAAGCGTTTGAAGAGAGAGTTGCGCGTTTCGCTCAGGCACACTTCGGCCACGAGCAGCAGCAGGGCCAGCAGGGCCACCGCCTGAAACTGTTCGTCGCGGGCCGTGTAGGAAGTGCTGGTCGAGGTGCGCTTGAGGCGCGACAGCTGTGCCAACATTTCGTCCTGTGCGCTGTTGGTCTGGTCGAGGTGCAGGTAGATGCCCTTGCCCGCCTTGGCCACATCGCGGCACATCTGTTCGTTGAGGGCCGTGTGTACGGGCTGTCCCGTGGCGTCGGTCAGCGCGCCGTAGGGGGTGGGAATCTGGGAGCCTTCGGCTGTGCCCACGCCGAGCACAAACACGTTGATGCCCTCCTTGGCGGCAGCCTGTGCGGCTTCGGCGGCTCCTTCCACGTGGTCCTCGCCGTCGGTGATGAGCAGAATGGCCTTGCCCACCTTCTTGTCGCCGCTGAAGCTCTTCTGGGCGAGTTCGATGGCCGCCGTCAGGTTGGTGCCTTGCAGGGTGACCATGCCGGTCGAAAGGGCTTCGATGAACATCTTGGCCGAGGCATAGTCTGACGTGATAGGCAGCTGCGGGTAGGCTTCGCCCGCAAACACGCCCAGGGCAATCTTGTCGTTCTTCATGCGGTCCACCAGGTTCGACACCAACATTTTGGCGCGTTCCAACCGGTTGGGCAGCACGTCGGTGGCCATCATCGAGTTCGACACGTCGACCATCACCACCGCCTCAATGCCCTGGCTCTGTTCGGTCTGCTGCTTCAGGCCGTATTGCGGGCGTGCCAGTGTGGCCACGAGCAGGGCAAAGGCCAGTGTGAGCAGCGCGAATTTCACATGTTGCCTGACAGGAGAGCGGCCGGGCATCAGGGCCTTCAACCGTTCGGGGTCTCCCAGCCGGGCCATGTGACGCCGGGCCTTCAGACACGCATATATATATATAGCCGCCAGCGGCAGCAGCAGCCATAGGAGCTGAAAGTATTGGGGATTCTCAAATTGTAGCATAGTCCGCAGCTTTGGGGGAGTTTATAATGTACAATGTATAATGAGCCTAAGGCCATGACATCGGCGTAGCCCAATTGTATAAGTAGGTGTTTAAAATTAGTTTATATGATTAGTAGGGCGTTAGCTTCTATCATGTGTACTCTCTTGGGCGCATTTTGCTCTTTAGTTCTCAGTCACATAGCC
>CALZRA010000077.1 GCA_945828345.1 uncultured Bacteroidales bacterium | reverse complement strand
CGAAATATATATAATAGGCGTATATCGGTTGGGCACCACACAGGAAGGCTATGTATGTGAGAGGGAAATTGCTCACCTCCACCAAGCCCACTATAATCATATATCGCTTGATGTTGCCGGTGGCATGCAGCGCGGTGATCAATGTGCCCGAAAACATATTGATAGCTGTAATGAACAATGTCCACCTCACAAATGCTACCGTGTAATCCGGTACTTCGATGAGCCACCAGTTCAGGATGTACTCTGTTTCGAGACAGATGGGAATCAAAAAGAACAAGCAAAGGAAATAGGAGAACTTTGCCCCTCTGACTATCAGTTTGTGCATCTCTGACAATGCTCCGGCTGCGTAAGTCTTGGTTATCTGAGGCATGAGGGCAACCATAAAATTCGATGTGAACTGGCATACTGCGTTGTTTACCTGACCGGCAATGCCTCTCGCAGCATTCAATGTTACGCCGAAGAATATGTTGATGAGCAGATTCACCCCACTGCCATTGAGCTGGTAGGCTCCCTGCGCCAGAAAGTTCCAACCGGCGAATCCCGTCATCTGCCGCAGCAATGGCTTGTCTAATATGAACCGGTAGTGGGCTTCCTTGAAGTTCCTGTTGCAATACATGCCGTAAATCAGCCGGATGGACAGCGAGAGCAGGAACAATAGTAAGGCATAAGTCTTTAGTTTGTCAAATGGAGAAATATACAGTGTATATACAATCACGAGCTTCATCACTATCTCGAAAATGCCGATATAGGCGAATGTGGTCATCTTCTCGTGTGATATGATACTGGCGTTGTAGGGAACACTTATCAGCCCCATTATGTAGGTTGCTATGGAAAGCTGATATACAAAAAGGGCGGCTTCCAGCCTGTCAGCCGGTATGTTGACCTTACTGTTGACAAACCATAGTCCTACAGTTTCTCCAACCAACAGCACCACAACAGACAACGCAAACATCACATTCAGCGATGTGGAGAAAACTCGTTTTAATCTCTCTGTATCGCCTTTCCCCAGTTCAAAGGTCAAGAAACGGGAAATGGAGTTGGTGAGCGCACCCGACATGATACTGAACATGGCTACAAACCCACCAACTACATTATAAATCCCATAATTGCTCACCCCCAGCGAATCAAGAATGATTCGACTGGTGAAAAGGGAAATCACCATTGAACAAAACATTCTGATGTAGAGTGCAATGGTGTTTTTGGCTATTCGCCTGTTATTCGCTTGTGTTTCTTGTGTCATTAATAGATAGGAACGCTACTCAGACAATGGGGTAACCACGGTATTTTCTTTGGGATGGGCATACCAGTTGCTGTACTCGGAGTTGTTGAAGTTCACACCCCATTTACCGATGAGAGGGTAGGCGGTGTATACGTTTACCCTTTCCTTGGGCCATTGCCAGTCGCCTGCCACGCAGAGAGCCTGCGGAGATTTCCGGTCGTTAAGGAGGTCTGCCATCGAGAATTCGCGGTCAAGCGTGCCGTCCTCATTGTACACCTTCAGCGAGAACTTCATGCGTTGTGTCTCCATTGTGGCATCTTCAGGCCAGGATATGCTTTCCAGGGTGACAGCCTTTCTTGTGGCTGTGCTTGATGTCGTATTCACAAAGGTGTTTGTGTCAACACCGAACAGCGTGTGTACCTCTCCCAGCAATGTGCCGTCGAAGTAAACCTCCGTCTTGCGCTGGGCACCCGTAGCCAGCAGCTTCACCTCAGCTTGGTGGGTAGTGGTATTGGGAGTCACCTTCAGCACCACATCGTTGAAGTCAAAGTCGTTGTCCATGCCGGCATTCTCGAAAGCTAATGTCCACGACTGGTGTTTGATTTCTTCCAGACTGGGTGGATTGCTGTATTCGGGATGCTCCTTCAACGTTTCTTCGTTGAGCGAGCTATTCAGTGATGCTTCCGTAAACTTCGGTATCAGTTTCTCGCCTCTGACATTGGAGAGCGCAAAGGTAACATCATTACAGTCGTAGTCGCCTCCGCTCGTGTTGTCGTCAAGCCCAATAAAGGTGAAGTTGTCATAGATGGCCATGGCGCTGCGGATGCCTAGCTTGCCGCTGCCTGTGTTCATGTTGGCATTGGTGTAGTTGGCAGCGTGTTTAGGAAGTTTGTCATCGGGTATGCCAAGGTTTTTGAGTTTTGTTTTTTGTGTTTCGTCGAGCGCTAGTTTTGTGCGCAGATAGAATCCGAAGACTTTGTTTTCGGGTATTTCCAGCTTGAAGGTGAGTCCTCTGATGGCTGTCACCCGGTCACCATAAACTTCCGACACCAAGAGCGTGTTGTAGGCATCGTCGCCTCTTCGCGCGGAATTATTCGCGTTGCTTGGAGTATTAATTTTTTGTGCTGGGTTTTGATATGCTGGTAGCTTGTCACCGTCTGTGTGGTCAAAGTTGGCATCATACCATTGGCTTGTGTTATTGTCCAACTGATATTGCACTTTCGCCTTGCCGTTGAAATAGTCGTATTTCAGAACGTCGGCAATGTCGTGAAACTCTATGTCGCTATAGTTGCCACTGTGGGTATAGTAGCCCACTACTCGGGTATCGGTGGTGCCAGTGTAGCCGTATAGCATGGATAGATAGACCGTTTCAGATGCGTGGTATTCGCCTCCTGAGGTCACTTCTCCTCGCGACATGATTTCGTAGTCAATCATCGCTTTATGATTATCGTAGGATTTGAGCCCTTCTGTCAGGGCGATAGCGATGTCTTTCCATGCCCAGCTGCCGAAGTTCATATAGCCGCAGTCTGTGAGAATGCTATTTCCGTAGAGCGAGGAGGCGGTGGCAGCGCGTGTGCCCATGTTCAGGACAGAGGGAGCGGCTCCTTGGGTTGCCGATTCCGACTGGAAACTCACATCGATGACCTTGCCATTATTGCCCGTCAGGTTTATCTGCCGGTATTGTTTGGGCGACACGCCGTCGTCATACACCAGTCCGAAGCTGCCCCCAATGCCTTGGGGCACATCCAAGAACATCACGCCGCTACCCTTCAGGTGTTTTTGTCCCAGCACGGTTACGTTTTCGTTCATGATAGTCTGGGCGGTGATGTCGGCTTCGCCGTCAACGGAAATGTCTATCTGCACAGTTTGGGAAGTCATCCATGTCTGTTTGGGGTCCACGTTCTTCAACGGCCATTCGCCGTTGTCTGCGTTCCCACTGCCCGACAATCCCAGGTCTTCGCTGCAGGCCGAGAAGGCCATGACAAAGACAAGGAATATCCACAAAGTGGAATTTAGTTTTTGCTGTAACGTTTTCATAACAGATAAATATATGCAAGTTAATGAATAATGTCAATAATCTACACAATTGCCCGAAACAGGCCAGTCGTACCAACTCCAGTAGTTGACCTTCGTGGCATCCTTGGCCCATGAGGGAAATATGTTGTAGGCAGAGAAGATGTGTGTACCCTCCTTGGGCCATTTCCATTCGCCCGCCACAAGCAATGCCTCGGGCATCTTGCCGGGGCTGTCGGCCAGCGTAATCAGGTCGGTGCATCCCTCGCACGTGCCTCGTTGTATCTCCACGTAGAACCTGCCGGCATCGGTGGCAACATCGTAACCCTTGGGCCATTTCACGCAGTCCACCTCCACAAACGGAGTGGAGGCAATGGACATAGGCGTGTTGATGAGGTCGGTATGCTTGCCTCCCAGCAGTTCGTGTATCTCTCCCAGGTTCTGGTCGCCGTCAGGACCGTCATAGTGGAGGTACATGCGTGACGTACAGCCAGCCGCCATGACGGTGACGCGGCACTGCTCGTTCTTCGGGTCAGGAACAATCTGGATGACGGCGTCGTTGAAGTCGAAGTCTGCATTGCGTGCCACATCCTCGTAGGCAATGGTCCAGGGCATCAGGTCGTCATATTCGGCCGTGGGGTACAAATCTGGCTCCACCACTCCGGGCTTATAGATGTCCATTTTCACAGTGACACCAAAGATAACGTCGTTACAGTCGAGGTCTCCACCCGTAATGTCGTTTTCCACACCCATCCACATCACATGCTCGTGCTCGTCGATGAAACTGCGGAAATTTCCGTTCTCGTTAACCACGTTCATCCTTTCCGCCGAAAAGCTGATGCCCATGAAGTTGTCGCGGGTGGTGTAGGGCCGCACGCCATATCTCATCAGTCGGTCATATTGGTCAGGGCGTGGGGATACTTCCCACCGGTCATAGAACCCTACGCGCATTCCCTGGGGCACGTCAATCTTAAAGGTAATGCCTCGCAGGGCGGTGATTCCTTTGCCATATCGTTTGTAGGCTGCCATGCTGCAATAGGCATCGTCACCTGCACGCAGTCCCCATGTGGGATTTGAACTCCAAGTGTCCTTCATGTCGAAGTTGGCGTCATACCAGTGGTTGGCAGTCACTCCAAACGTTGCTGCCGTGGCCTCGTCCACCTGATACTGCACTTTCGCTAACCCGTCGATATAGTCGTATACCTCAGTCTCAGCTAAATCTACATATTGTATGTCCTCGTATGTCCCTGGCGAGTGATAATAGTAGCCAAGCACGTGTGGTGTGGTGGACAGGGAGTTTCCCGCCACCCAGGTGATGTAAAACGGACCGTTCGATTCCAGTTCGTAGTCCACGTTCAGACCGTGTCCCGTCTTTGCGTTCACACTTTCTTGGCTCATGATGTTCATCATGTTGTGCCAGTCAGTCATCTGTTCAGGAGTGAACTGGTAGTATTCAGCATTCCCCTGTGCGCTGTTCCCGTAGAGTGTGGTGGGCGTATAGGTACTTGTAGCGCGGGTGGCTGGGGTATGCAGGCTTACGTTCACCGGTTCTTCGGCCTTGCCTGTCAGTGTGATGGTTTGCGAGTCATACAGGTTCTTGCACACAGCGACGAGGCACACCTTGTTGCCTTTTCCTTGTGGTACGGTCAGCCTGACCGTGCCGCTTCCTTCTACTGTCGCCATGTCGTACAGCATACCGCCAAATTCTTTTGACATGGCCCAAAGTGTTGTCTTGCTTCCTGCATCCACATTCACCTTTAGTGTCACCGTGGTTTTCCACCATTGCAGTGAACTCACGTCGCCTCCAAGGTCATTCTTGAAGGAGGCCTCCAAGCGTTGGTATTCCGTGTAGCCGTCATCGGTGGAACAGGCCGCCAACATCAGTGAGGCAGCCATCGTCCAACCTGTCATTTGTCTGAAAATCCTTTTTCCCATGTCATTCTCTTTATTCTGTTACTATCACTTTTCCGTTTTCCAACCTCCATGCCTTCTTGCCTTCCATGGCATCCATTACATCCTTCAGATAGCGGGCTTCTTCCGATGTGCCGGCTTTTTGCAGGTATCTTCGGGCATCCGTCATGCGTCTGGCCTTCACGCAGCCACATGCCGCATTGAGATTGGCAGTCGCATCGTCGGGATATTGGCGGGCTGCTATCAGCAGGGCATCTAACCAACCGTCGCTACCTTCCTCATAACTCTGTGCCACATGGTACATTTCTTCGATGCTCAATGCCTCGGGATGGGTGTAGATAAGTCGGCGTGCCTCTTTCACGGGGTAGTGCCTCACCACATATTCTATGATATAGTCGGTGTGGCGCAGTCCCGGATATACATGTTGCAGAAGCCAGTTATAGGGTCTTCCGCCGTTCACCTTCTTAAGTACAGCCTCTTTTTCATCCGGGTCCATGTCAAGGTCAATCACGTCGAGCAGTTCCTGGCGGCTGTCAATCACGTATTGGGGCATGACCGGAGTCTCTACGATGCCTTCACGTTCATACCAGATATTTCCCTTCACCCGGCGGCTCTCGCCCCGTGTCTCTATAAAGGTGCGAAGGTTGTTCCAGTCCTCGGGTGTGTAGTGTGTCTCTATCACAGATTCGTTGATGCCAAACTTCCGGCATACGTAGGACTTGAGCGACTGCGTGCGGCCTTTAGCCAACCGGGTATTGTTGGAGTAAGGACTCTCGGGCGAGGCATAGCCATGCAGCACGACACGTTGCACCTTGAACGACTTGTCAAACAGGGCGTTCTCGATGGTCTTTTTCAAGCGTTGCAGTTCTTCGGGATTGCGGCGATAACGTGGATAGATGACAGTCTCGTTGACGGGGAAGTCCAGAAAGGCACGCCCTTGTATGGTGCGGATCTTGGTGTCCTCAGCGTCTGGCAGCTTGAATGGCAACGGCGGCACGGTGCGCAGGCGGTTGTCATAGACTATAGGTGCAACGGTGGTTATAGGAGACTCCTCCCTGTCAACTAAAGCTATGGTTACACCTATTTTTATATTGGAGCGCATGTCGAGTGGCGAACCTGTGCTCACGCCATTAAAGTGGTCATTGAATACGGTATGGCTTAATTCCGCTCCCACCTTCAGCCAGTCGTTTATCCGATATGTGAGGTCAAGTCCGGCCCTTGCCGCAGCCACGAGCCTGCTCTTGGTGGAGTATGCCACGGTGTAGGACAAGGGAGTCTGCATAGGAAACCCGAATGTATACGCTCCGCCTATACCCGCAAACGCTTTCATATTAAACGCCCTGCCTCTATGTCCCTTCGTCTGTAATGCATCGGTGATGTCAAAGGTGACATCGCCAAACAGTCCGAGATTGCTCCAGCCCCAGGTGTCGGGCCGTTCACACTTCTGTACGTTGCGGCTCTTGTTGTGGTTGTAGCGCAGGGCGGCACGCCAGCCCCACAGGTCGGTGAACTCTTCGCCTATGCCTACAAACAGTCCTCCTGACCAGGGGTAGGATGACATTTCAGACAAGGGGAGATTCTCGTTGGCCGACTTGTTGATTCCGGCGTATAGTTGCAGATATAGGCTGTCTCTCCCTTTGGTTTCTGCACTGGGTACGACACGGGTGGCACACAGGGGTTGGCAGAGCGAAACCCATAGTGCGCCGATGCAGGAGAGCAGATGTATATATAGATGTTTCATATATTCTCTTTAGGTTTCAGGAGGTTTCAGGTTTCAGGAGGTTTCAGGTTTCAGGTTATAAAGTTTGTGTTTGAAGCGTTCAAGGCACGCCCCGAAGGGGCAAAGAGCGCTTAAAAGTTTGTGTTTGAAGCGTTCAAGGCACGCCCCGAAGGGGCAAAGAGCACTTAGCCCAGGGCATCGCCCTGGGTGAAATGAGGCGATAAGGTGCGCCCTGAAAGGGCAAAGATTGTGCAAGTGAGCGCAGAGCCAAGCTTGCTTGAGCTATGCCGAGCGCAGCCAATCTTATAAAAAAGCGTTAAGAGACTGGCGTTATGAATGTTAGGAGACAAGCGTTGCGAACATACGCTTTTTCATCATGCAACGACATGCGAAACCTGAATAGTAACTTTATAACCTTATAACCTAACCCCCATAACCTAAGAAAGTAACCTCAGCGATAACTTTATAACCTAAAACCTCATAACCGAAGCAAGTGACCTCATAACCCTGGGAGCGAAGCGACCCTAACCTCATAACCGAATTAATACGTGTATCCGTAGTAATACCCGTATTTATAGCCGTAATGGGCCATGGGTGTCACGGCATTGAGTATGATGGACAGGTTCTTGTACTTGCCGCTCTGCACGTTGGCATCCAGCAACGCCACCTGCCGGCACTGGAAGAGTCCGGCTCTCACGATATAGAGCGTACGGTCTACATGGTGTCCGATGATGAAGGCATCGGCCAGCGTCTCGGTCATCGGGCAGTCGATGAGGATGAAGTCGTAGTGTGGACGCATTTCGTCAAGCAACTGGCGCATACGCGGTCCTGAGAGCAATTCGGTGGGGTTGGGAGGCGTGGTGCCTACAGGGATGATGTCGAGCGAGGGATATTCCCTGTGTTGATAAATCACCGAATCAGCTGAATCAACTTTTTCGCCCAGATAATCGGCCAGTCCCACCTGCATATTGCCGAAGGTGCGCGTGGCTGTGGCTCGCCGCATGTCACCGTCAACAAACAGTACGCGACGGTGCTTGATGGCCAGGGTGAGTGCCAGATTCATGCTGACAAAACTCTTGCCCGAACCGGCATACATGGAAGTGACGAGAAACACGTTCTTGCGTTGCGGCGTGTCGGTCATGAACTCCAGGTTGGATCGCAGAATACGGAAAGCCTCGTTGATGGCATTTTGGTTGTCATGCTGGACAACCAGCTGGGGAGTCTCGCGTTGCTGCTTTTTCTTGCCCAATGAGAGCTTGGGAAGCTTGATCTTCCGTTTGCCATCATTGTATAAGGGTATCTCGCCAATGATGGGAAGCTGCGTGCGGGCCTCGATGTCAATCTTGCCGCGCACCGTAGTGTTGAGGCTTTCTTTGATGAAGAGCACGACAGCAGGCAGGAGCAGTCCGATGAGCAGGGAGGCCAGCAAGATGCTCTTCTTGTTGGGGAAGGTCGGCAGGGCACTGCCATGCGGCATGTCGATGATTTCGGTCGGAATGGGCGTGTAGGTCATGCCGATTTCGTTCTCCTCTTTCTTTTGCAGGAGATAGAGGTAGAGGCTTTCTTTCACCTTCTGGTCGCGTTCGACCGAGAGCAGGCGTTTGGCCTGGTCGGGACTGGATTTGACCTTCTCCTTCATTCCCGCATTGTACCCCTCCGTTGAGCCTATCTGTATTTGCAGTGCCTTGACATAGTTGCTGACAGTGGCGATGATGTTCTGGCGTATATCGTTGAGCTGCGTCTCTTGGCGCATGATGATAGGATTCTGGGTGGAAGTCCCTTCCAGGTTGTTCTTCAAGGCCAGCAGCAGGTTGTTGTATTGGACAATCTGCTCTCCGGCCTCATTGCCCGACAGCCCGGTATGGGTAGGCAACAGCCTGTAGCGCGACTTCTCATCCTTCAGCAGGTCGAGGATGTATTGCGCCATATACATCTGGTTGGTCAGCCTGAGGATTTCCGATTCCGACGCAGTCTGTTGCTGTAGGTAGAGGTCGCTCACCTGTTCGAGGCTGGTGATTTGGTGGCGTGTCTTGAAGGTAGAAATGCTGTCATCGACATGGCCGAGTTCCTTCTCGATGAGTTGCAGTCGCTCGTCGATGAACTGCGCCGTGTTGTCGGCCATCAGCCTTTTTTCTTGCAGCCACCGCTCGTTATACACCTCTATGACAGTGTTCAGCACCTTCTCTGCCCGTTCGGGAGAGGGGTCCTGGTACTTCAGGTTGATGATGGTCGATTGCTCGTCATCGAGTGTCGCGGTCAAGCCACTTTGCAGAGCCTGAGCCGCACGCTTGGCCTCATCCTTGTCGGTGAGGGTGTCCAAGCGGCAGGCCACATCGGTCAGGAGGGCCAGTGACCTGTATTGGCGGAGCACGTTGGACACGTTGGTCTGCTCCTGTACCAGCGACATGTTATTGAAGTCATTGCCGTTACTGGAGTGTGCCACTGTTCCGCGCGTTGTTTCCATCTTGACCATCACCGCAGCCTCGCGCGTATAGATGTCAGCTGTGGTAGAAAGGTAATAGCAGGCAGCCAGCATAAAAACCGTCACCGATGCAATGAACCATCGGGAGTGGCTGCGGCATATCATCCAGAAATCCTGAACCGACAGGAATTCTTCAATCTGCTTGTTTAACAGGTTGTTGTTGCTCATTATTCCGATTTTACCTGAAGATTGCTATGAGAGAAGTGACCAGTGACGCGATTGAGAGCCACATGTACGGACTGTGGAAGGCATTGCCGGTATCGGTCGACTCGCGTTTCTTCTTGCCGTTGGGGGCCACATACACCCAATCATTCTGCTGAAGGTAGTAGGCGGGCGACAACATGGTCTGCTGCATGTCGGTCATGTCGATGTAGTAGACCCTGCTCACCCCGTCCTCATTGCGGCCGACCATCACCGTGCGGCGGTTGCCGTTGATGGTCATGTCGCCGGCACGCGACAGGGCGTCTACCACCGTAAAGTGGTCCTTGGTAATGGGCACATTGCCCGGACGGCCCACTTCGCCCAGCACATTGACGCTGAGGTTGACATACTCGACTGTGACAATCGGTTCGCTCACCAGTTCGCGTTCCACCAAGCGGCCTTTGATGTAAGAGGCCGCTTCACTGCGGGTCATGCCGGCCACACGTATCTTGCCCAGCACAGGAAAGTCAATCGTGCCCTGTTCGTCGACGGTGTAGGCAATGAGTGCAGCTCCGCCACCGGCGTTGCCTCCTGCCGTACTTTCGGGCTTGACATCTGCGCCCAGCGTGTTGTTGCCATTCGTGCGGGCCGTTAGTGTGAACTGTTGTTCCAGCATAGGGTTGCTGCTGTTGACAATGATGTTAATCTTGTCCTCCGGTCTCAATCGGAACTTCTGTTCCATCTGCAGGGCCATGCCATCGAGCATCGGGGCATTCTGGAAGTAGGCAATGTCTTTGGGTGTAGAGCAGGAGCAGACTAATGCGAGGATGATGCAGGCCGCTCCTTGGCTTATGTAGTTGCTTATGGTTTTCATTTCGTTTTGTCTTCGTCATAAGAGAGTATATCCTCATCGCCTTGCGGCTTTTTCCTCCTCCCCGCTTTCCGCTTCGTCGGCCAAGCGTATGAAGTCGGGTTCGACCAGCACGCCGGCAGCCAGCAGGCCGCCGAGCGACACCACCAGTCTCTTCTTGCGCGTGCCACGTACGGTCATCAGCTTGCCCCGGCAGCCGTCCAATTCCCCGCCCACGATGATGATGTCCTTGCCGCATAGGGCATCCGATACCTCCTCCATACTGTAGTACTTGAAGGGTTCGCTGCCCTGTGTCACGGCCATGAAGCTCTCCATGTCTTCATCGCGCACTACGATGGGCGTGCCTTGTGCGCCACCGCGTGCAAAGCGGTACTGCAAGGTGCGCGTCCGTTCCACGATAGGGTCGATGACCGCCCTGCTGTCGTATACAAACAGCAGGTCAGCCACGAAGGGGATGTCAATGACCTGACGCTTGCCCCGAACCACTACCGTGCGCTTGACCATCGGTGTGTATACTTGGGCCACCTTGTCCTTCAGCATCAGGTAGGCCGGTTCCTTGGCGTTGCGACGTTTCGGGGCACGCAGGGCATAGTAGTGTTTCTGGGCTTTTTTTAGCTTGTTTTGTGGGGGGGGGTATTTTGGGGAACTCCCTCGGAAAAACCTTGTTTGGGGGTGTCGTTTAGTCTGAAGTCGGCCCTACAGGCACTGGCTCGAATCCTGCGAGCGTTTCAAAATCATTGAAACACAAGCAGTTACGAATGGTTTGTGGAAAAGTACGCTGTGGTACATAATAGTGATGGCAGATTTCTTCTTTGGGGCCTTTCCTATCCCTATTAAACCATTATTATGGGGAAAATGACAGGTGTTAATTCAACGGAAAAAACCTTTTATGAAATTTGCTGCGTGCAAAAATACAAATTTCAGGCATCAAACAGGCGCTTTCCATTGTCTTTTTTTGTATCATTGGGTAAAATTGTTCAATTCGTACAATTTTGTTAAGCATACATTCATTTTCTCCCTTGTTTCAATCGGCAGTTCCAAAGAACGCGGGGTCCTGTGGATAGATAGTTTAGTTGGAGCTTTCTCAACTCAACTCATACCCCTTTTACATGCGAATATACTTACTTTGCGGAGAAGATATACTTACTTTGCGGAGAAGATATACTTACTTTGCCGGAGAAGATATCTTACTTGGCCGGAGAAGATATCTTACTTGGCCGGAGAAGA
>CALZRA010000076.1 GCA_945828345.1 uncultured Bacteroidales bacterium | reverse complement strand
ACACGAAGTGTTGGGAATCAGCACTTCACAACTGAATTATTTTCGAATGAAAAAGCATTTATACAAAACGCTTGTATTCTAACGCTTTTGCCCCTACGGGGCGTACTTCATCGCCTCATTCCACCCAGGGCGATGCCCTGGGCTACGTGCTGTTGCCCCTTCGGGGCGTGCCTTGAACGCTTGTAATGCTAACTTTATACAAGATTGGCTGCGCTCGGCATAGCTTGGGGCAAGCTTGGCTCTGCACTCGCTGGCACAATCTTTGGGTTATTCCGCATTTCATGCAATAAAAACGCATGGTTGCCGTTTTATTACATGTAACAGCCGCATTCAATGGAGAAACCATAGGGTAGTTTCAGGTTTCAAGTTTCAGGTTTCAGGTTTGAATCTTGAATCTTGAATCTTGAATCTTGAATCCTGAAACCTAAAAACCAATACACCCGTGCGGCTATCGGATTGCAAGTTATGGAACAATTATCTTGGATTAGCTATACGTGCCTGACACTGGCGGTAAGCTTCCTGCTCACCGTAGTGATGATGCCCCAGCTGCTGAAGCTTTGTAGGCGTAAAGGCTACTACGATTTGCCGAATGAACGGAAGGTTCATCAAAACAACATACCGCGTTTGGGCGGTGTGCTCTTTGCCCCCTTGATGATGGTGGCTGTGGCCGCCTCGTTAGTCGTCAAGATTAGCCTCCAGTCCATGTCAGTGCCCTTCGTCAGCCTCTCTGTCGGCTTTGTGCTGACAGGCACCTTCCTCATCTACCTTATCGGCCTGCTCGACGACTTGTACGGACTGAAAGCCAGCCTGAAATTTGGCATTCAGCTCTTTGTCTCCCTTTTCCTGCCTTTCTGCGGCCTCTACGTACACAACCTCTACGGACTGTTCGGCCTCTACGAGTTACCTTATTGGTTCGCCTATCCGCTCACCGTGTTTGTCTCGCTGCTCATTGTCAACGCCATCAACCTGATTGACGGCATCGACGGACTGTCATCGGGATTGAGCCTGATGGCCATCTTCGTGTTCGGCACATTGTTCTTCCGCCACGAAATGTACTTCTACACCCTCTACTGCGCCGGTTTGTTTGGCACAGTGGCCGGCTTTTTCCTCTACAACATGTTTGGCAACGCCGAGAAGGGCACCAAGACCTTCATGGGCGACACGGGCAGTCTGACGCTGGGCTATGCACTCACCTTTATGTCAATCCGCTATATGATGACCTGCACAGCCACACGCCCCAACGACATGCACAACACCGCCCTGCTCGTGCCCTACACCCTCTTGCTCGTGCCCTGCTTTGACCTTGTGCGAGTGTCGCTCATGCGCCTGTGGCACCGCGTGTCAATATTCCATCCCGACAAGACCCACATCCACCACAAGTGTATGCAGGCTGGCTTCTCTATGCGCTGTACGTTGTGCATCATCCTGTTCTTGCAGGCAGCCTTTGGCGGCTTGAACTGGTTGTTAGTACTGGCCGATGCTTCCATCAGTGTCATTGTGCTCACTGATATCGCGTTGTTTGTGCTCTTCAACGTATATCTCAACATGCAAATCCGAAGGCGGACGCATACTCATAATAGTTTATAGTTGAAGGGTTTATAGCTTGTAAGGTCACTCTGAGGTGCAGTCATCAGCCGCTCAATGAATATCCTTATAAGCCTTAAAATATAAACTTTCAACTAAAACACAGACATTCTCAATTCCCTGCAAGCCAATGAAACCAAACAAGTCACACTCCATGAACAAGGGCAGCGAGGCTCTGACACGCCTGCTCGACATCCTGATTTCGGGTGTCAGCCTGATTGTGTTCTCGCCCCTTTTCCTATTGTGCTGGTGCCTGATTCGCCGTGAAGACGGCGGTCCCGTACTGTACAGCCAGGAGCGCATTGGCAAGGGAGGCAGGAGCTTCAACATCTACAAGTTCCGCACCATGAAGTGTGATGCCGAGCCAAACGGTCCGCAGCTCTCCAGTCCAGAGCGTGACAACGCACGTCTGTTGCGCATCGGAAGCTTCCTGCGTGACCATCACCTCGACGAGCTGCCGCAGTTATGGAACGTCTTTGTCGGCGACATGGCCTTTGTCGGTCCACGTCCCGAACGTCCCCATTTCATCAAGCAAATCATGGAGAAAGACCCCCGCTACGTGTTGCTCTATCAGGTCCGTCCCGGCGTGACCTCCTACGCCACGCTCTACAACGGCTACACCGACACCATGGAGAAGATGCTGCAACGACTGGAGCTTGACCTCTACTACCTCGAACACCGTTCGCTCGTGCTCAACCTGAAAATACTCTGGATCACCTTCTACCGCATCGTGTCGGGCAAGGTGTTCTGACTCCCCGTAACCCAGGGTTTCGTGACAGCCCGACACCCTACAGAAAACCCCAGCACTCCATGAACCTTCTTTCCGCTCTTCATTACCGCTATCCACGCGCACTGTCCCTGCTGACAGTTCTGGGCATGATTACGCTCATCGCTTGCCACAACAAACCAAACGACCAGTCCGACAACTTGGACAACTGTAGCGAAGCCCGTGCCCGAATGGAACAAGAGGCAGCTGGTCGGCTACAAACTGCCCGCCGGCAGCTGGCCGCACATCAGTACGCCGCCGCCCGGAAGACCGTAACCCAGATGCGCAAGGACTGCTATTTGGCGTTGAATGCACGCGAAAAAGCCATTCTGCTAATGGACAGCATCGACTGGATGGCTGCACAGGCCGAGCTGGCCCACGTAGACAGCCTCATGCGCTTGCAGCCCGACAGCGTCGGGCAGGCCGACTTCGACGAGGCATGCCGCAAAGTGCAATTCTACGAGCGAAAATTGCAGCATGACCACAAGGCCAAGCCCTGACCGGCGGCCTTCCTGCCTTCACACACCACCCTACCACCAACCCACGCCCACATGAACGACTCTACCGCCGATACCATTCCCAGCAACTCCTTTGAACACACCCTGCGCGAAGCCCTCAATGAATCACAATATGGTGCCGTCACCTATATGGGCGGCCCCGAACTGGTCATTGCCGGTGCCGGGTCGGGCAAGACCCGCGTGCTGACCTATAAAATAGCCTGGCTGCTTCATCAGGGGTGCCAGCCCTGGAACATCATGGCCCTCACCTTCACCAACAAGGCAGCCCGCGAAATGAACGAACGCATCGGCCGGTTGTGTGCCCATATGGACAGCCGCGGCATGTGGAGCGGCACCTTCCACAGCCTTTTTGCCCGCCTGCTGCGACAGGAATGCCAATATCTGGGCATACCGTCCAACTTCACCATCTACGACACTTCCGACTCACGCTCCCTCATTAAGAATATCGTCAAGGAGCTGGACCTGGACGACAAGGTGTACAAGCCGAACCGTCTGGCAGCCCGCATCTCAGAGGCCAAGAACCACCTGATCCTACCCGACCAATATGCTGCTGACAGCAGCATCCAGAGCCGAGACCACAGCGAAGGCATCCAGCAGATGCACCGCATCTACAGCCTTTACCAGCAGCGGCTTGCAGCAGCCGGTGCGCTCGACTTCGACGACCTGCTGCTCAAGACCTTCCTCCTGCTGCGCGACCATGAAGAGGTTCGCAACCGTTACAAGCAACGCTTCCGCTACATCCTCGTCGACGAGTATCAGGACACCAACATGGCGCAACACCGCATTCTGACCCTCCTCACCGACCCTGACTCTCCGATCTGTGTGGTAGGCGACGACGCACAGAGCATATACAGCTTCCGGGGGGCCGACATAGCCAACATCCTGCATTTCCAGGACCATTACCCATCCTGTCGCACCTTCAAGTTGGAGTGCAACTACCGATCCACGTCACACATCGTGGAGGCTTCCAACAGCGTGATCGGCCATAACCGGCGACAGATACCCAAGCATGTCTATGCAGCCGGTACGCAAGGCGACCCCATCGAAGTGTTCAAAGCCAATACCGATAAGGAAGAGGCCACGAAGGTGGCCATGCATATTATGAAGCTCGTACGTAAAGGAGTGGATTTCAACGAGATAGCCTTGCTCTATCGAACCAACGCTCAAAGCCGGCCCTTCGAAGAAGTGTTCAAGACCTCGGGCATTCCCTATCGCATCTACGGCGGACTGTCGTTCTATCAACGCAAGGAGGTGAAAGACGTGATGGCCTACCTGCGCCTCACCGTCAATCCGGACGATGAGGAAGCCTTCCGGCGTATTGTGAACTATCCCGCGCGCGGCATCGGCAACACCACGCTCCAGAAGCTGCAGCTCGCAGCTGCCGCAGCAGGGGTGAGCCTGTGGCAGACTGCCAGCCAGCCCGAACACTACAACCTTCAGCTCGGCAGCGCAGCCCGGTCCAAGCTGGCCGCATTTTGCCAGCTCATCGAAACCTTCAGACAGGACGCGGAGACCCAGTCGGCTGCACAGTTGGCCAAAGACATCGTGAGGCGCAGCGGCATAGCCCGTGACCTGCTGGCCGACCATACGGCCGAAGGCGAGGCCCGACAGGAGAACGTGGACGAATTGCTCGGTTCCATCGATGCTTTCGAGCGCGACCTGCTGGCCGAACGCAACCAGGGTGACCGCATATCGCTGGACGAGTTCCTGCGTTCCGTCTCCCTGCTCACCGATACGGACGTGAAGGACGATGGCCGTCCCTGCGTGACGCTCATGACCATCCATGCTGCCAAGGGACTGGAGTTTGACGCCGTTTTCATCACAGGCCTGGAAGAAGACCTCTTTCCCAATGCCAACGCCCGGCTCTATCCGCGCGAGATGGAAGAGGAGCGGAGGCTCTTCTATGTGGCACTCACCCGTGCCCGCAAACACTGCTTCCTGAGCTATGCCCTGACCCGCTACCGCTACGGCAATTTCCAGATGAATGAATCCAGCGTCTTCATTGACGAAATAGAACCGCAACACCTGGACCGCAAAGACCTTGATTCCAGCCGTAGCGCAGGCTCCCATGCGTCAGCCGGCCCCCACCTCGGCAGCGGCTGGCTGCGTCGTGACCGCACGACGGACCGCAGTGGCTATGCCGACACATTCAACCCGTCTCGCGAAGAAAGGCCCTTTTCATCACGCAGCGACAGCTATGAGGGCCGTGGGACATGGCACGATGACACCCCGCGACGTGTAACCCCTCCCACACCGCCGGCAGGCTTCAGACGAGTATCGACCACACCGGCCGCTGCGTCTACAGCCGCTTCGCAGGGTGTTTCACAAAAGCTGTCGCAGCTGACCATAGGCACGCGCATTGCCCACGAACGCTTTGGCGAAGGCACCGTGGTGGGCATTGAAGGCCGCGATGACAGCGCCAAGGTGCGCGTAGACTTCAAGCAGGCCGGTGTCAAGAACCTTTTGGTCAAGTTTGCACGCTTTACCATTGTGGAGTGAGACAATCTCCTTTCAGGCAGGCAACAGCGTCTTCCCATCACCGCATTGCTGCACGTTCTTCGTTCAGCCCGGGTTGAACGGTCGGAGAAGTATATATGACTTGCGCTGAGAAGATATCTTCTCGGGCTGTAGAAGATATCTTACTTGCGCTGAGCAGTATATCTTCTCGGAACACCCCCTCATGCCGTACGCAAAAGTCAATACATAGAGGGGTGCCTGGCATCCCTTTACAAACGCCCCTTCTTTATATCGTTCTTTTGTTTTAAGCGAGTCGATGTCCCCGCATCGGCCCGCTTGTTTTTTTGCCGAGAGAGTAGGGTAAAGTGGCTGAAAAAGGCTGAAAAGGGCCTTTTCGGGCATTCCGCCCATCCGAAAGCTCCTATTTTCGGCCGACAAATTTGTTGCATAAATCCGAATGCCGTAAATTTGCCGGGGCAAAGCAGGAAGAACTGGCCGTTCCCTGCAAACTGCAAAACCGCACAAACACATAACAACCTATAATGATCGAAGACGAAGACAGAATTATCAAGGTCAATATAGAGGAGGAAATGAAGACCTCCTACATTGACTACTCCATGTCGGTCATCGTGGCGCGTGCGCTGCCTGATGTCCGCGACGGATTCAAGCCCGTTCACCGCCGCATCCTCTACGGCATGATGGGACTGGGCATTACCCACGACAAACCAACCCGTAAGTCGGCACGTATCGTGGGCGACGTGCTCGGTAAGTACCATCCCCACGGCGACAGCTCTGTATATGGGGCGCTGGTCCGTATGGCACAGCCGTGGAACATGCGCTACACGCTGGTTGACGGACAGGGTAACTTCGGTTCGATGGACGGCGACTCTGCTGCCGCCATGCGTTATACCGAAGCACGGCTCACACAGGTGGGCGAGGCCATGATGCAGGACCTGGAGAAGGAAACGGTCGATATGGACCGCAACTTCGACAATACGCTCGACGAACCCACGGTGATGCCTACCCGCATCCCGAACTTCCTGGTGAACGGTGCCAGCGGCATTGCGGTCGGCATGGCTACCAATGTGCCGACACACAATCTGGGCGAGGTGATTGACGGCTGTGTGGCCTATATTGACAATCCCGACATCACTGTCGACGAACTCATGCAGCATGTCAAGGCCCCCGACTTCCCTACGGGCGGCTACATCATGGGTATGCAGGGCGTGCGCTCGGCTTACGAAACGGGCCGCGGACGCGTGGTCATGCGGGCCAAGACGGACATCGAGACAGGGCCGCAGCACGACACGATCGTGGTCAACGAGCTTCCCTACGGCCTGAACAAGGAGGAACTCGTGAAGAACATCGGTATGCTGGCCGCCGAAAAGCGCATTGAGGGCATCTCGAATGTCAACGACGAGAGCGACAAGGACGGTATGCGCATTGTCATCGACGTGAAGCGCGACTACAACGCCAACGTCGTGCTCAACAAGCTCTTCAAGATGACGGCCCTGCAAACCTCCTTCGCCGTCAACTGCATTGCGCTGGTACACGGCCGTCCGAAGCTCCTCACGCTCAAGGACTGCATTGCCTGTTTCGTGGAGCACCGCCACGATGTGGTGATACGCCGCACGCAGTTTGACCTGCGGAAAGCCCGCGAGCGCGCACACATACTGGAGGGCCTGATTATCGCCTCGGACAACATCGACGAGGTGGTGCACCTCATTCGTGCCTCCAAGAATCCGCAGGCTGCTATCGAGGCCTTGATGGAACGCTTCGGGCTCGACGACCTGCAAGCAAAGGCTATCGTCGACATGCGTCTGGCACAGCTCACCAACATCCAGCAGGAGAAGCTCCATGAGGAGTATGAGGAAATCGAACGCCGCATAGCCTACTTCGAGCAGATCCTGAGCGATGACGAACTCTGCCGCAAGGTAATCAAGGACGAGCTGTTGGAGGTGAAGGAGAAGTACGGTGACGAACGCCGCACGGAAATCTGCCTTTCGGCCACGGAATTTAATCCCGAAGACTTCTATGCCGACGATGAGGTGGTCATCACTATCTCCCATCTGGGCTACATCAAGCGTACGCCGTTGGCCGAGTTCCGCGCACAAAGCCGTGGCGGAGTGGGCGCCAAGGGCGGCAGCACACGCGAAACGGACTTTATCGAATACATCTATCCGGCCACGATGCACAACACGATGCTCTTCTTCACGGCAAAGGGCCGCTGCTACTGGCTGAAGGTGTACGAACTGCCCGAAGGGGCAAAGAACGCCAAGGGGCGTGCCATTCAGAACATGCTCAACATTGAGGCCGACGATGCCATCAATGCCTGCCTGCACATACGCAAGCTGGCCGATGCCGACTTCTGCCAGAGCCACTATGTCATTTTCTGTACCAAGCAGGGTGTCATCAAGAAGACCTTGCTGGCCGACTACTCCCGTCCGAGAGCCAACGGCGTAAATGCCATCAACATCCGCGAAGACGACCGCGTGGTGAGTGTGGCCCTGACCAACGGAACGGACGAAATCATCATTGCGAACCGCAACGGCCGTGCAATCCGCTTCAACGAAGAAGTGGTGCGCCCCATGGGACGTACGGCAACCGGTGTGCGTGGCATACGCTTGGACGAGGATGCCAGCGATGAAGTGGTAGGCATGATTTGCGTGAACGACCCTGAAAACGAAACCGTCATGGTGGTAAGCGAAAAGGGTTACGGCAAACGCTCGGCTGTGAACGACTATCGCGTGACAAACCGCGGCGGAAAGGGTGTGAAGACGCTCGACATCACCGAAAGGACCGGCAAGGTGGTAGCCATCAATGCCGTGACCGACGAGCAGGACCTCATGATTATCAACAAGAGCGGCACAGCCATTCGACTGCGTCTGAAGGACGTGCGCGTACAGGGCCGCGCCACCCAGGGTGTACGTCTCATCAACTTGGAGAAGCGTGGCGACGTGATTTCAAGCGTCTGCCAGGTGCCGACCGAAGAGGTGGCCGAAGAGGTTGAAGCGCAGCCGACAGCCGAAACGCAGTCTGAGGAATAACATTGCACATACTGACACTTGTAGGGAACGCCAGGTGCAGCGGTGTGCCGAAACGACCGGGCCGACGGCTTCATCAACCACAAAAGCCGCCCCGGACGGACACGCTCCGATGAACGAAGAGGCAACCCTCTGCCTGCAACATTCCCCTACCATGTAAAACCAAATAAAAAACGGACAATGAAAAAGTTTTTGCTTAGTCTGGCCGTATTTGCCCTCGCAGTGGGCAGCGGCATGGCACAAGGAGCACAGAAGCAAGGCTCCTGGAAGGCCTACGACAAAATCCAACAGGGCGATAAGCTCATGGGGGTTCGCAACAGCGAATCGTTCGCCCAGGCCCAAGCGCGTTATGCCGAGGCCGAAACTATCCTGAAAGAAGAGATTGCGAAGGCCGAGGCCGAACAGAAAACCGAAAAGCTGGCACTGCTCTACCTGCAGAACGGCCAGTTGCAGGACAAGCTGTTCAACTCCGTGCTGACCAACGCGCAGCAGGGACTCCCCTTCGACACCATCATGTTCTGCCAGCGCATCGACAACATCATTGGCAGCTACAACAAGGCTGCTGACTACAACACGAAGCCGAATGCCAAAGGCAAGGTGAAGCCCGACCCCAACATCAGCAAATACGCCAAGCTGCGCCTGCTGAGCGTGACCACCCTCTACTACAACTGCGGCGCGTTCATGGATGCCATGGGCAAGAAGCAGGAGAGTGTTGACTACTTCCAGAAGTTTGTCGACATGCCCCGCCAGATGGTGGTGTTCACCCCTGCCGAACAGGACTCTATCTACAAGGCTGGCGCTGCCATCTACAGCACGGCACGCTTTAACCTGGCCCTGCAGAACTACTACCTGAAGAACTGGGACCAGGCCATTGCCTGCTGCGACGAGGCCCTGAAGGACACCATGGGCATACACGACCTCTACCTCATCAAGATCAACGCCTACGGCGAAAAGAAGGACTCCGCCGCCTGGCAGCGCACACTGGTCGAGGCTTCCCAGCGCACGGGCCGCTCCTCCTATCTGCAAAATCTGATGTACTACTACATGCAGAACAACAAGATTCAGGAGGCTACCGACCTCGCCGCGCAGTTGGTGGTCGAACACCCGGACGACAAGATGGCCTGGTTCATGAAGGGAGCCATCGAGCTGAACATCAAGAAGGAGTATGAAGCCGCACGCGGCAGCTTCGAGAAGGCTCTGGCCATCGACCCTGACTTCGAAGACGCACTCTTCAACATGGGCACCTGCTACATCAACGACATCTACGACCAGCGCATGGAAGGCAAGTTCAAGTACATCGGCACCGACCGTCGCGTGGAAGGTAAGGGTGAGGCTGCCTACAACAAGGAGAGGGCTATCTACGAGAAGGAGCTGGCCACGGTGAAGAGCTACTACGAAAAAGCCAGGCCTTACCTGGAACACCTGCGTGAACTCACGCCCGATGATGCCAAACGCTGGGCTTCACCCTTGCAGATGGTTTACTCCACACTCGACATGACCGAAAAGGCCGCGGAAATGGATGCCCTGCTCGAAGCAGCCAACAACCGATAAGGCTTTCGGCTTGTCTGTCTTCAAGTTCAGAGTTGAAGCATTGACAGCTTATAAGGATGCTCACTGAGCGAATGATTACTGCGCTTCATAGTGTTTTAAGTTGACAGTTTATGGTTGAAAAGTTTATAGGAATACTTATTGGGCGAATGATTACTGCGCTTCAAAGTAACCTTATAAACTTTTCAACTTTCAACTTCCAACTCATTCCTATCAACTCATCAACTTTCAACTCTTCAACTACTCCAACCACCAAAAACTAAACACCTGTGCTAAAAGTTATCTTATCGCTTCTTGTCATCCTGCCCCTACAAGTCTCGGCACAGCGGGCTTTCAAGCCAGTACGGACTGCGCTCAAGGCAAAAAACTACAAAGAAGCGGTGAACCAAGTCAACAAACTGCGGCAGGATTCGACCTACAAGTCCAACTCCGACTTGTGCTTGCTCAGCATGGAAGCCCAAAAGGGGCTGAACAATGCTGAAAACACCAAACTCTACCTCAAGCAGGCCTACGACACGGTGGCATTCTTCTCCACCACCCGCCTCATTGTCCAAGAGGCGGTGTGTGTCGATTCCATCGAGCGTGCCGAACATGGTGAACAAGGGATGAAAACCAAACAGTCGCGCCAAGCGGCCACTTATCTCAAAGATTATTTCAGCAATCTCTATCCGGCTGCCCGCTTCTTCTTCAGGCGGGGCAGCTTCGCCGAAGCCTGTGACTACCTGCGCCTCTGCATCGACCTTCCCCGCACGGAGCTGGGACAACGCCTGTCGCTCCCGGTCAGAAATGGGGTGCAAAATGCCAGCCTGTATCTCACCGCTGCCTTCAACCAGAAGAAATACGACGAAGTGCACCGCTACGAGACCGAAGCCCTGCTCGACACGGCTTCGCTGCCCGTGCTGCTGGAATGCCTGGCCTATACGGCCGAAGCCGAACAGGACACCGCCCGCTACCGCCATTGGCTGAGCGAAGGACTGCACCGCTTTCCGCAACAAACGCAGTTCTTCACCCGGCTGGCTGACTACTATACTGCCCGACATGACTATGCCAGCGTGCTGCGCATTGCCGACGAAGTGTTGCAGCGCGACAGCACCTATCTCTCAGCCCGCCTGGCACAGTGCATGGCCAGCCTGAACCTGGAACGCTTCGACGACTGCATACTGGCAGGCGAGAAGCTCTTGCAGGCCGATACAGCCAATGTAGAAGCCCATTATTATATAGGAGCATCCTATGTGGGAAAGGCCGTGAGCGTCCGATTGCCAGACAACGCGCTCAGCAAGAGCTACACCCAGGCACTCAACCGGCAAAAGGCTTACTACCGAAAAGCCGAAAACAGCCTGGAGCGCTACCGCAGCCTGACCCCAAACTTGCAGAAGCGTTGGGCGCCGCTGCTCTACAAGGTCTATCTGGCCCTGAATGAGGGCAAGAAATTTGCTGAGATCGAGAACATGCTCCAATGGCTTTCTATGTAACATGAAATAATTTATAATGTATAATGAGGGCTGCGCCCGACATACAGGACGATGAAGAACCGCCGATGTCATGGCCGTAGGCCTCGTTATAGGGGTGTTCTATAAATTAGGCCGAGCTGGATGCTGGATTTTAGAGATGACATTTTGTAAGTGGAGGAAGGAGCATAGCGGGCTATGCGACTGACGAGACTTGCAAAGATTGTGCAAGTGAGCG
>CALZRA010000075.1 GCA_945828345.1 uncultured Bacteroidales bacterium | reverse complement strand
AAGTCGGCATCAACTTCGACATGGAGCAGCACACGATTACAGACTGGAAGATTGAGGAATTGACACAGGGAACGAAGCGACAATAACCTGACAATTCCCCCGCCCTATATACGCGTATTTATCCTCAGAAAAAGGGTTGAACGATTTTTACGGCTTTAAAAATGCGTATAAAATGAGGAGCGTAGCGGACAAAGACCTGTTTTCAAACAATGATAACAAGCGGGCTAGAAGCCCGCCCTCCCAGTTTGAGCGCTTCAGGCCGGCGGTTGTCAAGCCAAATTGAGGCGACGGTGCACTGGGAGGGCGGGCAAAGGCCCGCCTGTTGTCAAGCCAACCTGAGACAACCTTGCACTATCTTTAGATAAGATAGGCGGCGGCTCGGCAATTCAAAAGAAAATCCTGCGGACTTTTCTTTTGAACTGCGCTCGCCTTGCACTATCTTTGCCGACGCGAACAAAATTGTTAACCATGAATTGGTTTGCAGAAACCATATTACAACCTTCGGCCATTCAGGCTGTCATCATCATTTGCCTCATCTGTGCCGCCGGGCTGGCACTTGGCAAATTACGTATCCGAGGCATCAGCCTCGGCGTGACCTACGTGTTCTTCTTCGGCATTTTGGCCGGTGCTGTCGGACTGCAGGTTGACAGCCAGATGCTGGGATATGCCGAGAGCTTCGGACTCATCCTTTTTGTCTATACCCTGGGCCTGCAAGTAGGTCCGGGCTTTGTCAGTGCTTTCAGACAAGGGGGCACGCAGCTCAACCTGCTGGCAGTCGGCGTGGTGCTGCTGGGAACACTCATGGCACTGGGCGTGGCCTGGGCCGGGTGGCTGCCTTTGCAGGACATGATGGGCGTGCTCTGTGGTGCTACGACCAATACACCGGCACTCGGTGCTGCCCAACAGACACTCAAACAACTGCAACAGCCCGCTTCGGGTGCTGCACTCAGCTGCGCCGTCACTTATCCGCTGGGCATGGTGGGCGTGATTCTGGCTCTCATTATGGTGCGCGGCTGGCTGTCGCGACATGAAAAGGAACAGAAAGGCGGCAAGGACAACGAGCCTTTCATTGCTTCGTTCACCGTATGCAATCCGGCTGTATTCGGCCACACACTGGGCGAAATCAGCCACATGGACGACGGACGCTTTGTCGTGTCGAGGCTTTGGCGGGGCGGCAAGGTGATTCTGCCCAATGCACAAACGCTGCTGGAGGAGGGCGACCGCATTCTGGTCATTACCACCGTGAAGCAGCTCAACCACCTCACGCTCTACTTCGGACAGCGTGACGCGGAGAACTGGAACCGTGAGGACGTGGACTGGAACGCGCTCGACTCCAACCTCGTGTCGCAGCGCATACTCATCACCCGTCCCGAAATCAACGGCCGGCACTTGGGAGCCTTGCAGTTGCGCAACCGTTATGGCGTGAACGTCAGCCGCGTAAAGCGTGCCGGCATACAGCTCGTGGCCACTCCCGACCTCACCTTGCGTGTAGGCGACCGCGTCACCGTGGTAGGCGAGGCCGAGAGCATCAAGCACGTGGTGGCTGAATTGGGCAATGTGGTCAAGCAGCTCGACGAACCCAACATGGTCACCATCTTCATCGGCATCGTGCTCGGCCTCCTGCTGGGCAGCATCCCCCTTTACTTCCCGGGCATCAGCTATCCCGTCAAGCTCGGTTTGGCCGGCGGCCCTATCGTCATGGGACTGCTCATCGGTGCCTACGGCCCGCGCTTCCACATGGTGGCCTACACCACTACCAGCGCGAACCTCATGATCCGTTCGCTCGGACTGAGCATGTATTTAGCCTGTTTGGGACTCGATGCCGGACGTGACTTCGTGAGCACCGTCATGCAGCCGGCCGCCTTGTGGTGGATAGCTATCGGTATGCTCATCACGCTCCTGCCTGTCATGGTGATGAGTGTGGTCAGCGTGGTGTCAGGCAAGAACAGCTATGCCACTACGGCGGGCATGTTGTGTGGTGCCATGGCCAATCCCATTGCCTTGAACTACGTGAACGATTCCCTGCCGGGCGACAAAGCCTCGGTGGCCTATGCCACAGTCTACCCCCTCTGCATGTTTCTCCGGGTCATCATAGCCCAGCTCATCGTCATGTGCTGGTTTGGATGAACTCTGTACACCACGAGACCAATTGTTGCTGCTTTTTTGGGGGCTTCATGGGATTACATGAACCCTGTTTTCATCTCAAAAAAATCTGCATCTGGTTCAGCCTAACTTATAACCCCCTATTTATTCTTCACTAATGAGCCAAACGAGCAGAAAAATCCTTTGCGCTTATTACATTGACATGCGGAAACTCTATTTGCTCTAACACATCAAAATGTCTGTCATTTGTAACAATGTATTGAGCATTTGCAGTTATACAGCAATCCACAAATTTGTTGTCGTCCTTATCTGCCTGTATAAGGTTGAATCTATAATATGGAGTGACTAACTCCGTATTATGAGCATTTAGTATGGTTGTTATTACATTGTTTGCTATTCCTGACGTTGTCTTAACGGAAATGATTTCCGAGTATTCTTCTATAATCTCTGTAGATACACACAGAACATATTTTCCTCTAAGAAACATGTCCCAGATTATTCTGTATGGACTTATTCTTGGAAGAGATATCAGCAGACAGTTCGTGTCAAGGACTATTCTTTGCATCAAACAATCAGTATGGAGTTCTTAAATGTTCCTTTCCCCATTGCTCTATAGTGTCCATAGAAATAGTGCCCTCGCTAATAAGGCCGTCTAATTCCTTATCCACCTTTTGTGCAAAATAATTGGCCAGAACAGTTTCAATGTCAGAAACCGTTTTCTCATCATGTATAAATGACAGCATTCGTAATATGTTTTGCTGTGCACTATTCAATACTGTAGTATCCATATTCTTCCATGTATTAAGAGTTTATGCTGCAAATGTAGGTGTTTTTGCAACTGACACCAAACTTTGTCTTCTAAAACAATCAATCATAGCTCCGGCTCACGAACTACTGGCCCTTCCGCTTCAACCTTCCCTTCACCGCCGACATCGTGGTGAACGGCCAGAAGGTGATAGTGAAGTAACCCTCGTGCGGGCGCATGACCCGCCCCACCACATCTGCAACAAACACAACTCGGCACGTGGATTTTTCAGTCCTTGGGATTGAAATTCCTACGTGCCGAGTTGGTTTTTCTACGTGCCGGGTTGTAAAAAACGGGGGCTGCGGTCAGTGCATCGACTGGTAGACCAGCGCATACATGCGCACCTGCTTGATCATGGCGAGCAAGCCGTTGGAGCGGGTGGGCGAGAGGTGTTCGGTCAGGCCGATGCGCTCAATGAAGTAGAGCGGCGAGTCGAGTATTTCCTGCGGGCTGTGGTGCGTGACGGCACGGATGACCAACGACACAATGCCTTTCACAATCAGGGCATCGCTCTCGGCACGGAAGTCGAGCAGCCCGTCGTGTTCTTCACACACGATCCACACGCGGCTCTGGCAACCGTCGATGAGGTTTTGGTTGGTCTTGTCGCTCTCGGGCAGCGGTTCGAGTTCCTCGCCCAGGTCTATGAGCAACTGGTAGCGGTCCATCCAGTCGTCGAGACCGCAAAACTCTTCGATGATTTCTTCTTGTATTTCGTTGATAGTCTGCATGGTGTCAAGTAGCTGAAAATTTCATTCTGATATCGGATTCTCTGCGAACAGCTGCAACAGGGTTTGGCCCACGCCTTTCAGCGTTTCGCGTGACAGGTTCTCGGGCGTGTCGCTCACCGTATGCCAGGTCGCGCCGAAACTGTGTTCGCCCTCGACATAGGGAATGATGTCGAAAGTGGGAATGCCGGCCACCTCGTTGAGGGGCACATGGTCGTCCTGGGCATAGCCTCCCTCCTGCTGTACAAACAAATGAGCGGCACCGGCGCGCTGGGCAGCATCCCAGGTGCGCACCATCCATTCGCGGGCATAGCGCATGGAGAAGCCCTCGTAGCAGAAGCGTGCATCGCGGCCTCCCACCATGTCGAGCAGGATGCCGAAGCGGGCCTTGTAGCCCGGCACGTGCGGGTGGGCTGCCCAATACTGTGAGCCTAAACACCAGTCGCCTCCCATCGGCTCACCCTGTTCATCAGCCCAGTAGGGCATACCGTAGTCTTCGGCATCGAAGCAGATGAAGTCAATGCCAAACTCCGGATTGAGCTGCGGCAGCAGGCGGGCCAGTTCGATCATGACGGCCACACCGCTGGCTCCGTCGTTGGCAGCCAGAACAGGCTGGCGGTGCTTGCTGCTGTCGGGGTCGGCATCGGCCCAAGGGCGGCTCTCCCAGTGTGTACACACCAGGATGCGCTCGGCCAGTTCGGGACGGTAGGAAGCAATCAGGTTGCGGGCATGGAGCACTTTCCCGTCCCAAGCTGTCAGGTCGGCGCGCTGCTCGCTGACTGCCAGTCCCAGCGCCTTGAAGCGTTCGACAATGTAGTCGGCACACTGGGCGTGGGCCTGCGAATTGGGCACGCGTGGCCCGAAATTGCATTGGGCCACTACCGTGGCATAGGCCGAGTCGGCATCAAACTGCACCTGGGTCACGCTGATGGTGTCGGCTGCGGTCTCGGCCGTGGTTGAATTTTGGTTTTTACAGCCCGTCAGCAGCAGGGCGAGCAAGCCGAGCAGGAGGGGCCAGTTAGAAGGTTTCATCGGTTGTGGGGAATTGATGAGAGTTGGGAGTTTATAGTTTATAGTTTAAAGCTTATAAGGATAGTCACTGAGCGCATGATTACTGCGCTTCATAGTGACCTTATAAACTATAAACTCTTCAACTTTAAACTATTAGAAGGCGGTTCGGGCCTGCTGGCACTGCTGCATGACGCGCAGGAAGTTGCCGCCCCAAATGCGGGCCAAGTCGGCTTCGGTCAGACCCTCAGCCAGCAAGCGGCTGGTCAGATTGGGCAACTGCGAGGCGCAGGCCAGGCCGGGCACTCCGCCGTCGCCGTCGAAGTCGGTGCCTATGCCCACATGGTCCACACCTGCCACTTCGATGGCGTGTAACAGGTGGCGCACCGCATCATCGAGGGTGGCCGTGCCGTCGCCTTCGAGCCGCAGGAATCCGGCATAGAGGGTAATTTGGGCCACTCCGCCCGCCTGGGCCAATGCCCGAAGCTGGTCGTCGGTAAGATTGCGCGGATGGTCACACAAGGCCCGGCACGAGGCATGGGAACACACGATAGGCGTGCGGCTCTGGGCCAAGGCATCATAGAAGGACGATTCGGCGGCATGGCTCAGGTCAACCATCAGGCCGCAGCGGTTCATCTCTGCCACCACCTGACGCCCGTAGTCCGAGAGGCCGCCGTGCAGCTGCTGCGAGCGGCGGGCCGAATCGCAGATCAGGTTGTCGCCGTTGTGACACAGGGTGATGTAGACCAGCCCCATCCGCGCAAAACGCTCCACCTGCTTCAGGTCAGTGCCCAGCGCATAGCCGTTCTCTATGCCGCGCATGACCGAAATCAGTCCCTGCCGCTTGTGGGCAGCCAGCTGGGCGGGGGTCTGTGCCAAGGCCACGCCTGGAGCGGCATCTACGCGCTGCACTATTTCGTCCAGCAGGCGCACGGCCTGCGTGTTGGCCTCTCGGTGGCCTTCGTCGGTGAGCGGGCCTTGAGGCAGGTAGGCCACCATGATAGAGGCATCGAGCATGCCCTCACGCATTTTCTGAAAGTCAACGAGCAGTTGCGGGTCACGGCGGTTCAGATCTACTCCCTTGTCGAAGAACATGGGGGTGTCGCAGTGCGAGTCGAGCGTCAGGGTGTGGCGGTGAAGCATCCGGATGCGCCTGAACTGGGCTGCCTGCTCCACGAAATGCTCGAACAGGGGCATCATCAGCCGGTCGCCTTCCAGCAAGAAACATTCCGGATGCCACTGCACGCCCATGGCCGGCGTGAAGTCGGTGCTCTCGATGGCTTCGACAATGCCGTCGGCCGAGCGGGCCGTGACGCGGAAGCAGGGTCCGGGCTGAGAAACAGCCTGGTGGTGGAAGGAATTTACGGCAAAGCGCGTGCCCAACAGCCGGCCCACGACGGATTCGGCTTCGGCACTGACCCAGTGTGTGGCCACACCGCGCGGAGCCTGCTGCGAATGCTTGATGAGGCTTTGCCCGGAATGACAGGTGGCCAGGTCTTGGCTCACCTTGCCGCCCAAGGCGGCTGCCAGCACCTGTATGCCGCGGCAAATGCCGAACAGGGGCATCTGCCGGTCATGGGCCAGACGAGCCAAAGCCAGCTCGAAGGCATCGCGCTCGGGCGATATGCCGCCCAAGGCGGGAACGGGGTCTTCGTCTGCGAACAGCGGATTCAGGTCGGCACCGCCGGTGAGCAACACGCCGTCCACTCTGTCTATCAGGTCAATGAGCGAAGCGTCGGGATGTCGGCGCGGAGGCACTACGACGGCCACGCCGCCAGCCTCCTCGACCGACCTGAAATAACCTGGAAGCAACTGCAGGCGGCCTTCGTCGTAGTTGCCGGTAAGGGCAATGAGCGGACGGCTGCCAGCCGCCGCACTGCTGCATTGCCTGATGTGGTTGAGTTGTGATTCAATGTCAAAGGGCGACATAGGAAAGTGGTGCGCCAGAGCGCAATTTGAGGGTGAAACAGCTGACTGATACGGGGCGGGCTACCGGCCGTGGCCCGGCCCTTTGGGAAACCATCCCTTGCGCACCCGTTCGCGCTGTTCGAACAGTTCGAGAATAGACCACAGACACGAAAAGCCAGTTACGCCGAGCAGCGCACTGGCCAGCACATGGCCTATGAAGCAGGCACCGACTATGGCGCCGATGCCTGCTATGAGGAAGAGGTACCACGGCTTGGTGCCGAAGTAATACTCTGTTTTGATAACAATGGGATGGAACAGCCCGATAATGAGAAAGGTGGCCAATCCGATCAGGAGACCTGTATAGTTCATGGTCGCGTGTTTGGTTTCAGTTGATGATAATCAGTGCCGCCTGTGAGGGGGCTGTATTCCGGGCTTTGAGTGGCCTATTCGGCACTTTCAATCACCACGGGCACCGTGCGGCTGATGCTCTGTTCGAGCGAGATGAGCGTTTCGGTCGAGATGACTCCCTGTATCTCCTGTATGCGGTTGTTGAGCAAGTCCATGAGGTGTTCGTTGTCGCGCGAGTAGAGCTTGATGAGCATGGTGTAGGGACCGGTGGTGAAGTGGCATTCGACTATTTCGGGTATCTTTTCGAGCTGTGCGGCCACACCTTTGTACATCGAGCCGCGTTCGAGCTTGATTCCCACATAGGTACAGGTGCTGTAGCCTATGCTTTTGGGACAAACATTATAGCCTGAGCCTGTAATCACACCGGCTTCGATGAGGCGTTGTACACGCTGGTGGATAGCGGCACGCGATACGCCGCACACGGCTGCCACGTCTTTAAAGGGGATGCGTGCATTGACCGAAATGATTTTGAGTATTTTCAGGTCAAGCAGGTCTACTTTTTCCATGATTGTTTGATGAGTGTTTTTATGTTTAGATTGCGCAAGCAAAGGTAGGTCTTTTGAGCAATCTGACAAACAAACACGCAAAAAAATGGCTATTTTGCTTTCTTAGGTTATGAGGAATAAGGTTATGAGGCTATAAAGTTACCAATTGAGCAATTAGAGTTTCGTCCGCTCCAATAGTAATGTTATAACCTTATAACCTAAAATCTCATAACCTTATTCCTCATACCCTAAGAAAATCTGTCGTTGTCGTCGGCTTCGCGGGTAAGCTCATCGGGCAGACCTGCGGAGGGATTCAGCCCCTTCTTTTTCCAACCTTCTAATTGGCTCACGATGTTGCCGCGTCCTGCGGCCAACTGGCGGTGTGCCTCGTCGTAGGTGCGTTGTAGCTGGCTGAGCGAATGGCCTATCTTCACAAAGTTCTGGGCGAAGAGGCTGAACTTCTTGTACAGCTTTTCGGCCGAGCTGTATATCTCCTGCACCGAACGGCTCTGCAGCTCGCTCTGCCACAGGTTGTAGGCCAGCTGGAGGGCCATGAGCAGGTTGGTGGGGTTGATGAGGATGATGTGGGCCGCATAGGCATCGGCCGGCAGCTGCGGGTCGGTGTTTACTGCCGCCACATAGGCTGCCTCGCCCGGAATGAACATCAACACATAGCCGATGCTGTCGGGCACGGTCTTGGCGTAGTTCTTGGCCGACAGTTCCTTGATGTGCTGCCTCACGCTGCGCACGTGTTCCTTCAGTTTCTGTTCTTGCACGGCTGCCTCGTCGGCCGCTACATACTCGGCGTAGGCTTTCAGCGACACCTTCGAGTCGATAATCACGTTGCGGTGTTCGGGCAGGTGTACCACTACGTCGGGAATAAGGCGGCTGCCCTGCTCGCTGTTCTGCTGCTGTTGGAGCGTGTAGTCACGTCCTTCGGTCAGCCCCGCAGTGGCCAGCAGGTTGGCCAGCACGGCTTCTCCCCAGTTGCCTTGCAGTTTGTTGTTTCCCTTCAGTGCCTTGGCCAGGTCGTCGGCCTCACGTCCCAAGGCCGAAGTCTGCTTGACCAGTTCGCTGATGTATCGGTCGAGTGAGGCGTGTCCCGTGACGAACTGGGTGCGGAACTGCTCTATGTTACGCCCCAAGGGAGTGAGCAATGCCTCTAAACTGTGAAGGTGCTGCTCGCGCAGCTGGTCGCCCTGTGTGCGCATCATCTCTACCGACATGGCTTTGAATTCTGAGCGCAAGGCAGCTGCCTGCCTGCGCATACCCTCGTCGCTGTGCTTGCGTTCGGCTTCGAGCTGGGCCTTGGCCTGAACGGCCTCGCGCTGCGTTCGCAGGGTGGCCAGGGCATAACCTGCCGCAAAGGCCAGAACCACACATATAATAATAAGGAGCAAATTCATGGGAGAGGCGAAAGTCAGATGATTTGGGTGAGGTAAGCCACTAATGGAATGCTGGCCACTGAAAACAAGGTGGTGAGAAAAAGTCCCTGTGTCATCACGCGCTCGTCTTTTCCGTATTGCAGGCACAGCATGATGCCGTTGGTGGCTACGGGCATGGCACTCAACACCATGGCCACATCGGCCGCCATACCGTCTATGCCCATCAGCTTCAACACCACTCCCACCAGCACGGGCAGTACCAGCAGGCGCAATACGGTGACGCTGTAGACAAGACGGTTGCCCAACATGTCGCCCACCGGTATGTGGCTCAGGCTCGACCCGATGATGAGCAGTGCACAGGGCGTGGTGATGTCGCCCAGCATGTGGAAGAACTGTCCCACGGGCTGCGGCACCTGCCACCCAATCAGGGCTATAAGTACGGCCAACAGCGAAGCTACCACACAGGGCGACAGGATGAGCTTGGGCGAGAACGCCGAACGGGCTTTGCCGCCGTTGATGAACGACACTCCCACAGTGAACACGAGCAGGTTGAAGGGTATGTTCAGTACCGAAGCGCAGAACACGGCTTTCGACCCGAACACGGCATCACACACGGGGTAGCCAATGAAGCTCACATTGCCGAAGGCCAGCATGAAACGGGCCAGCCCCCGACGCGAAGCATGGGTGCGCATCAGGTTGGGCAACAGGCAGGCCATGCCTATCAGCACAGCGTAGTTCACTACCGACACGATGCCCAACGACAACAGCTCGCTGCGCTCGAAAGCCAAGCCCTGACCCATCACCGAAGCCAGAATCAGGGCCGGCATGGATATGTTCAGGATGAACACCGACAGCTTACGGTCGAGTTCGCCGGCCCACAGGCCCAGCTTGGCAGCTACAAAACCCACCATCACCATGCCGAATATCATCAGCATCTGTATAACAATGTGCAGAAAATCCATTGTGTATCTTGATATTTTAAAGTTGAAGAGTTTAAAAGTTTATAGGAATACTCTTTGAGAACAGAAATCTTTCACTTCAACACTTCAACTTTTAGATTCTTCAACTCATCAACTTCAATAAATGTATTCCCCCCAATCCACGAGCCTCATGTCGCCCTTGCGGCGGTAAGTGTCGTGGAGCGCAAAGGCTGCGGTGAGCAGGTGGTGGGTATGTCCTCCGCGCTTCGAAGCCAACCGCATGTATTCACGCAGAATCGGGCGGTAATCGGGATGAGCTATGGCTATCAGGGCCTCGGCACGCTCCAGAGCCGACTTGTTGCGCAGGTCAGCCACGCCGTATTCTGTGACAATGGCATCGACATAATGCTCCGTGTGGTCCACGTGCGAACAGAAGGGCACAATCGAACTGATGCGCCCCTCCTTGGCCGTCGAGCAACAGGTGAAAGTCGCCAGCATGGAGTTGCACGTGAAGTCACACGAGCCCCCCACGCCGTTCATCATGTAGGTTCCGCCCACCTTGGTCGAGTTCACGTGGCCGTAAATGTCGACTTCGACCGCCGTATTGAGCGAACATATGCCCAGGCGGGCAATGATTTCGGGGCAGTTCGATATTTCCGACGGACGAATCAGCAGCCGTCCGCGATAGTCGTTGATATTGGCATACAAGTCCTGCAAGCGTTCGGGGCTCAGGGTCAATGCACCCGTTGAGGCTGCCACCACCCTGCCTTCGGCAATGAGCCGCATGGCCTCCTCCTGCAACACCTCGGTATAAATCTGGAAGTTGGGCACCTCCTTGCACCGTCCCAACGCACCCATCACGGCATTGGCTCCACTGCCCACGCCACTCTGGAGAATAAGCTTGTGCGAGGCCATGTAGCCCTGCTTCATATTCCACACTAAAAAGTCAGCCATGTGCTGCCCTATCTGGTCGGTTTCGGCCGAACCCTGGTTCATGGTGCGGGCTTCATCGGGCAGATTCGTGTGAACTATGCCTATGATACGGTCGGGCGAAACCTCTATATAAGGCAGGCCGATGATTTCGATAGGGTGGGTGATACGAATCGGAGCGCGAAACCAAGGGTCCTCGATTTCGTAGATGTCATGCATGCCGATAATCTTGCTCGAATGCCAGGCATTCAGCTCCACGAATACCCCCTTTTCGGCCATGCGGCAGATGGTGGGGGCAATGCCGATGCCCGCAGTCAGATACAGGCGCACCTTTCCCTGCACCTCCTGCACGTCGCAGGCTTCGACAATGCCCCAGCTCACGCGTCCGGTGAGCCCTTGCCTCAGGTGAGAAGCATTGTCCGAAAGGTTCAGGTCGTTGTAGCGCACCTCGCCTTGGTTATAGGCGCGTCGCATATCGGCATTGACGCTGAACGGCAAGCGTCGGTCGACGGCCTCAGCCTTTGCCAGTTCGCCGTCGCAGCTGGCGCCAATCGAAGCGCCGGTCACCACACTCACCTTGAAGGGCCTTCCCGCTTCATGTTCCTTGCGTGCCCGTTGTGCCAGAGCCGGCGTAATCACTTTAGGCGAGCCGGCAGGTCCAAAGCCTCCCACAGCCAATAGGTCACCGTGTTGGATGAGCGAGGCCGCTTCGGCAGCAGTAATTTCGGGTATATTCATCTGGTTTAGTCTGTTACTTACATGACACTTTTATCAGCCCGTTCGGGCCGTTCTCTACTTTGCGTGGGCAAAGATAGTGCAAGTGAGCGCAAAAAGCCAAGCTTGCTTGGGCTTTTTGCCGAACGAAGCCTATCTTATGGAAAGATAGTGCAAGTGAGCGCAAAAAGCCAAGCTTGCTTGGGCTTTTTGCCGAAC
>CALZRA010000074.1 GCA_945828345.1 uncultured Bacteroidales bacterium | reverse complement strand
CAGAACATTTTCATTTACTTTGGCGACTTCTAAATTGTCATGAGGGTTTCATATTGTTTGCTTTTCCTTTTTATCTGTTACGGGGAACGACCTTGACGTAGCGTTTCACGCCATTCACGATGTAGATACCGGGCTGGCTGATGCTTCCCAAGCGGCGACCTTGCAGGTCGTAGATGACGGTGCACTGGGAGGGCGTGGCAAAGGCCTGCCCCGATGTGGTCTCCACCTGACCGAAGTCGAAATGGAAGGCTGTAGCAGCATTGGTCGCTGTCGGTGAGTAGGCCATGTAGATTTTGTTGGCCGACACACGGAAGTAGCCGCCATTGTCAGTGTCGTCGACAGAAATGGTTTCGGTGATGGGATTGCCGTCCTCATCGGTTTCGCCCGTATTCCGCGTATAACTCTGGCTGCCGTCGGCGAAGTATTCCAAGTAAGCCTTGTACAGACCCACTTCGCCGTCCATCACGCCGAAGAGGTAATAACTCCAGCCCGCTTCGCCAGCGAGGTAGCGAAGGTAAGGCGAACCTTTGAGCAGGTTGTCCGCTACGGCAGAGCCTTCACTGGCAGAATAGCTCAGGCTGTAGCTGCCTTCCGCACCACAGAGCACCACACCCGTATGGGCCGGGATGACATCTGTGATTTCAGTGAGTTTGGCACTGCCAGCCGTTTCGCCCTGCGGTTCGGTGAGTCCCGTCTGCTGGATGTAATAAGCTTGCAAGCCCTCGGGGAGGGTTACGGGATAGGCCGAATAAAATCCGGCATAGCCGTAGGCTGACATCGACAGGGTGTGGGCCACAGCAGTTGCATCAGCTTCCTCTATACGCCATGCGGAGGCACTGTTGGCATCGCCGGAATAGACAACCAGGGAGTTTTCACTGCCCTGCGCGTGGATGGGGCTACCGTTTACCAGGATGTTCAGCACACCACCGCCCAGCGGAACGAAGGTGACGGGTTGTTTGGTGGTTGTCGACAGGGTGCGCGGCTTATACGGTCCTGCAGCATCCTTCGTGAGGTACGTTCCTGTGTGGAGGTTGCGCAGGTAGTAGTTGCTGCCGTCCTGTTCGAAGCACCATACTGCCGTGGCATCGGTGTTCACCTTATCCTTGCTCCACTTGGCCGTATGGGTGGTCAGGTCGGCATAGGCCAATGCATCGGTGCAGTAGGTTGCGTCGGTGCAGGCACTGCGCAGCACGTAGAACTTGTCGGTGGAGGGTTGTGTCACGACGAGTGCCTCGTTGGCGGCTACCAGTGCTTCGTAAGCGGCGGTCAGCGTTTCGTCCGTCACGCCTTCTGTGCCATAACCGTCGAGCTGCGCAGTGCCATTGTTGAAGGCAGTGGTGTACGCATCGGCCAAGGTGGTTCGGTAGTAACCGATGGCAGACGCATCCTGAAGGTCGGCGGGGAAGACGTTCTCCGTGGTGGTCAAATCGAACTTAGCCGTGCCGTGGTAATAATTGTAAAGCGTGTAGTAGGCTTCGCTCCTGTCCCAAATGTCTACCTCCTCGAAGCGGAAGTTGGAGCCGGGGTCGGTGGCATCGTTGTAGAAGCCCATGTTCCAGGCCACACCGCCATGGTTGCTCATGTAGAACGTGGTGGTGGTCGTCGTCTCGTTCTCAGTCGTTACCTTGTCGGCGGTGATGTTGTACCAGCCGCTCGATGAGTTGGTATTGGAGATAACCCATTCGTTCGTGCCGCAATCGTCCGTGACAGACAGAGATTTAATCTTGCCTGGTCCTTCGGCAAAGTCAGAGGGAATGCAGGCTACCACCAAGTTGGGCGTGGCCTTGTTGACAATGCGCACTTTCGGGGCTTCCGTACCTTTGACAAAGTACCAGCCCTGACGGTCGTTACCGGCTTCAAAGGCAGCGAGCTTGATTTTGTTCTCTTGACCGTCCACTGCCGTGCGGCTTTGGAACACAGGATAACCATCGCGGTTGATGACAATCTTGTAGTACGTGGGGTGAGCCGCATCAGTGGTCAGCTTCACGGGCAGGGCAGCATAGCCGATGGCTTCTTGCAGGGCAGCCTTCTGGGCGTTGAGCAGCGTAACCTGTGCGTTCAATTCTTCAGCCGTAGCGAATCCGTTTGCATTCACAGTCTGTGCCGTTTCAAGAGCCGCCGTCACGGCGTTCAGGACTTCGTTGGTAAGGTTGAGAGAGTTCTGATAAGCAGCCTTCAACGTGGTGCATGCTTCGTCATCGAAGCAACCGGCATAGAGCGTTTGCAGCGCCGCAATGGCAGCATTGATGTCCGTTCGGTCTGCCGGGTTCTTGAGCTGGTAGAGCAAATCATACTGGGCCTGCAAGTCCGCCTGAGCCTGCTGCAGTTGTTCCACCGAAGTAGCCATGTTGTAGGTTGTCTGGGCTGCCTTGATGGCCTCATCGATTTCAAGCAGAACTTGCGAGGTAACGAATTGGCTGGCATCGTCAGCAACAGTAGCGTTCCGCGCTATTTTCGTCAGCCAGAAATCACCCATGGCGAAGAAATAATGTCCGCCATACTGCGTATTGCCAGGTCCGCTGCTGACTGTCACCACAAAGCGCAAATAACGGTAAGGGGCTCGCGCTGGAATGGTTGATGAAGTCCAGATTGTTCCACGGCTTGTATAGGCGGGCAACGGATTGCTTCCGTCGGTTGACTTAAAGGTTGCCAGTAACTGGCTGAAATCACTGCCATCGTTGCTTGCATAGACACTGATGACGGTGGGGTGCGGAGATTGTCCGTTTGCTTCAGCCGGAGTACGCACCGAATAAGCGAACTTAAAATCTTCTATCAAATTACCCTCACCCATATCCACTTGCAGGTAATGGTCTTCGCTCACGGCTGTTCCGCTCCATTGGCTGTGGAAGTAGGTAGAGGAGTCGTCGTCCAACAGCGCACTGACGCCACCACCATCGTTCGCTCCGCCTACAACATTCTGGTCGGCATTGGAGGAGATGTAGTAAGCGGCTGCAGCATCCGTACACTGAAGTGTCAGGGCAGTTTCTGTTTTTGCAACGGTGCCACACTCATCCAGCAAAGCCTGCGTGTTGTCAATCTCTGTCTGCAGCGCTTCTTTGGCTGCATTCAGCTCGGTATTCTCACCGTCTTCATAGGCGGCGAGCAACGCGTTGTAGGCCGTTTCGAGCGTGCTGTACTGGTTGTCCAACTGCGTCTGCGTAGCCTCCGCATTGGCCAGCAAGGTGTTGGCATCGACCATGGCATCGGCAGCGTCAATCAGGGCGGCATCGTTCAGCTTGGTGTACTTGGTGTCTTTGGAGTTTACCGTGCTTTCAGTACGGGTCAGTCCCAACTCGGCCAAGCCGAACCAGTGGTGTCCGTTGATGGTGCCGGAATGGGTGGCATTGGTCACGGTCAGGCGAATGAAGCGGTAGCCTGTACCCTCAGTGGCCAGCGTGGGCGAAGTGTAGCTTGCACCGCGCTCATTGCCTGGCAGTCCGTTGGCATCCTTTGTCAGGGAAGCTAGGGTGGTAAAGTCGCTCACATTGCCTTCGCCATCCACGGTGTTGCTACCAGCCACGGTGATGGCTGTGGGCGCATCGGCATTGCCGGCACCGGTGGGGAGGGTGACGTAGTTGAAGGTGAACTGCTCCAAGGAGCTGCCTTCGCCGCAGTCTATCTGCAAGTAGTGGTCTTCGTCGAGCGAAGTGCCGGTCCATTCGGAGTGGTAGTAGGTGGTGAGGTCGCCGTCGGTGAGCAGGTCGGTGCCGTGGCCTTGCTCCACAGAGTTGGAGGAGATGCGGTACTTGCTCATGTCCTGTGCGCCCTTGATGCGGACATCGGCCATCTGGTCAATCAGTGCCTGCGTTTTCTCGGCCAGCTCCCTCAGGTTGGTCTGTGCCACCTGCACCTCGTCCTTGCTTACCATGGTGATGTACCAGTGGGAGTTTTGGTTGGCCGTGTCCCACCAGCCCACGATGTTGTTGCTGCCGTTTTTGTGGATGAGCTGGTTGTTGTCGGCGTACTTAATGCCCCAAGAGCCGTCCTCATTGTCGAGGAGCGTGTAGCCGTAGGCTGTAGAACCTACCAAGAGTGTCTGGCTTTGCGACAATGCGGCGGCATAATCTCCATAGCGCTTGTTCTTGAGATAATAGGTGTCCGCAGCACTACCGGTCTCGAATACCCATTGTCCGGCTTCGGGCACATTGGCTACCACAACGCCGCCGCTCACAACAGTGGTGGCTACCTTCCTGGTGGTAGTGGTGTTGCCGTCCGTTGTGGTGGTCACCTCCACTTCGCTCAGGTAGCGTGTGTTGGCTGCCTTGTTCACCAGTACACAGGTGCTGCCCGGCACGAAAGTCACGCGGGCGTACTCGTTGGCCATCACGTTTTGGAACTCTTCGTTGAGAGCCTGATAGGCCGAAACGTAAGAACCTGTCTCGGCATTGTTGTAAATGCTCAGTGCCTGCCCGTAGAGCGTTTGTAGCTTCTCCACAGCCGTATTCTTGTAGAAACCTACCTTGGTGTAGCCGTTCGTGCCGCCTTCGTCCACCACGGCCAGCACTTGGGCCGCCTTATCCAATGCGCCCCTGATCAGGCTCTCAGCAGCCGAACTGCCTTCATAGGGCACTTCGGCCTGCGTGCCGTCGGCCGTCACGACCGTAACCACCGCTGTACCCTTGGCTATGGCCGAGACTGCGGCATCGCTCACGGGGAAGGAATAGTCGGAGGAGAAGGCCAGAAGGTTGCCGTCGGCATCGTAGATAAAGAAGCCCACGCCGCCCGTAGCTCCTGAGAGCTGGGCCGTGCCGTCGGTGACGGTGAGGTCGTAGGTGCCGCTCACGGACGAGCGGTTTTCATCCTGATAGGCCAGATAGCTGCCCAGGTCTGAGTAGGTTGTACCGTCCCAGAGCCTGCGCGCCGTGGTGCCATCGTGCTTCACATAAGTGTCGCCGGTGGTGTAGTCGTTGATGAAGAGGATTTCGCGGTTTTCGCGATAGCCCTTGGCCTTGACGCTGGCAATGGCATCATCGATATCCTTCTGCGTCTGCGTGTATTCGGCATTGGAGTAGTCACCCACGAAACGCTTGTTCATCACCTCGAAGAAGCCGTAGGCGCGGAAGAACTCGGTGAGGTCCTCGCCGGCAGCATCGCACACCTTCTTATAGAAGTGGAGCAGACTGGTCGAGCCCTGCTGGTCGTACTGGATGACCATGGGGTCGCGGCGCAGCATCTCGAAGAGACGGGGCACGAACTTGGCGTTGTGGCCCACAAGGTGGTAGTAGAGCCAGAGCTTGTAGTACATCTGGGTCTGTGCCCAGATGTTGTTGGTGAAGAAGTCGTGGCCGTCGGTGTTGTAGGCTTGGAGCACGCTGGTGAGGTCGCCCTGGCCCCCGGCGGTGCGCGAGGTGCCGCGTCCGTCGTACCACACGGCCACGTTCGAGAACATGTTGTTGGACACCTCAGTCAGGCCGCGCATGTTGAGCAGCGTCTGGTGCTGGTGGCCGATTTCGTGGCCCGGCCCCCACATGACACCGCCCGTTGTGTTTTCGTTGGTCATGCCGCCGATGATGTCGGGCAGGGTGCTGTAGTTGTAGTTCGAGCTGGTCCAACCACCGGACATGTAGCCCGTGCTGAGCGTGATGGCCAGGCCGTGCATGCGATAGTGCTTGGAGTAGTCGCAGCCGAAGTTCCCGGTGCCGTCGTTGCCGGTGTAGGTGAAGATGTCGTGCTTCGTTTCGTCCTGAGCATGGTAGCGGGCGTTGGCTTCGGCCATCTCCTCCTCGCTGAGCAGGCCCATGACGAGGCGTTCGCTCATCATGATGCGGTCCCAGCGTTCGAGCCATTGGGCAATGTTCACGCGGCGCGTGCCGTCGCTCTGCTTGTTGAACCAGTAGCTGGTGCAGTAGTCGGGATGAGCCTGTTCGGGGCTTTCATAGCAGAACTGGAAAACCATGTAGCGGCCCATGATGGTGAGGTCTTCCATCACGTTGCGTGCGGCATAGTAGTCCCAGTCGGCTTCGTTGTCGCCCTTGGGGTAGATGCAGTTGGACTGGAGCAGGTTGTCGTTCTCGGCGGTCAGCGTACCGTCGGCCTTGGTCAGGTGGGTTTCGAGGGTCGTGAGGTTGCGGCCATCGTCGCAGCCTGTCGTAGCGGCATTGTGCGCCCAGAGGTCGTCGCCCACGGCATTATAGAAGCCGTTGATGTTGCCGCCCTCGATGTGGATCTTCATGTCGGGGAACTGCGTGAGGTCGAAACTGGCCTTGTTGGTCGTGCCGTTCCACGACTGGAGGGTCTTGGCAGTGTAGTAGATGCAGGTCCAGGTCTTGTCGCCCCAATAGGGAATGACGTTCAGGCCTTGGTGCAGCTCCACGCCGTCGTTGTAGTTGCCGCCCTGTCCGTGTCCCACGTAGCTGCCGAGATAGAGCGAGGCGTTGGCGGGCACTTCCCGGTCGACCATGACGAAGAGCACCTGTCGGTAGTTGCCGAAGATGCCGGTGGGGTTGTTCAGGTTGGTATGGACGTTGATGCCCAAGCCGCTGTTGGTGCAGTTGCGCTCGGTGTAGACTTCATAGTTCTGTATGCGGAAGCGTTTGGCGTAGTCGCCGTCCCATGCGGGCTTCCCGGAGTCATAGTTGCTCTCGGTCCACGCTTCCTTAAGCGTGGCGTTGCCCGTCTGTTCTTTCCATATCTTCAGCACCATGTCTTGCAAAGTGGTGGGCAATGCCTGGTAATTGGTATCGGCGGTCAGGTCCGTCTCGGTCATGGAAGCATAGCCGGACTGCAAGGTAGTGCAGGCCTTGTCGGTAAAGATAGCGTCGAGGGCTGTTTGGAAGCCACTGATTTGCTTGTCAGTGTACATCACCGTCTCCAACGCTGTCCAGTTATTCGCAATCGTAACAGCATCGATGGAAACCTCGGTAATGTCCCACTGCGTGGAAGCGTTGTCCGAAGACCAGCCCACCACATTGCGACTGCCATCGAGGTGCATCAGCTTGGAACCCGTGGTCGTATTGTCTACACCGAGCGTGTTGTGCGTGGTGCCCACGGTCTGCAAGTAGAGATAGGTATTGTCGGTAATACTTCCGTCCACCAACTGCCAGCGCGTACTTGTGCCTTTGCCTTGCAGGTAGAGACCGTTGCCCATGTTGCGCAGGCGGTAGGTGTTGACACCGCCATTGACTTTCACTTCACTGACGTACCACAATTGAGGATAGTCAGAGGCATCCGACCCTGAGGTGACGGTTTCGCCGTTTGCGCCGGCCAAGGTGGTGGCTGCCAAGGCGTAGGACGACTGGCCTACGTTGGTGAAGCGGTACACCTTGCCCTGCTCCAAAGCCGAAAGCTGGGCCTTGGAGACAAGTGCGGCAGAAAACAGCGACAGGAGGAGGGTTATCCTCCAAAACAGACTGTTTTTCATGATATGTTTAGGTTGTATTATAAATCAGTAAGACACGGCTACGCAAGCTGGCCGTAAACGTCTGGCTTGCCGCCTATGGCATGCATCGGGGCACGGCAAACAGCCCCTGGCTCCCCATCAAAAAGCCTTTGGCCGCAAAACAGGCAACAAAACCGCTACAAAAGTAGACTAAAATTCTTTTTTATGCACGTTTTCCAAGTCTTTTTATAGATGATTCCCAACAGAAAATATACGAATCAGCGGTTTCTTGGTAAGAATGAGGATTCTGTCGGTCTCCTGCTACAGTCTGCGCGGTACAATGCCGACGAAGCAACTGGCATACAGGACATGGCTCATACAACTCGGCACTTGGGAAAAACAACTCGGCACTTAGGTTTTTCTAAATGCCGAGTTGTTTTTCCCAAGTGCCGAGTTGTAAAAGCCGGCCCTGCGGGCATAAATACCAAGCCAACCAAAGGGCGCGAAGTCCGTCACACGCAACGGGCACTCCTATATATATAATAAGGAGTAATTCAAGGTTCGGGACATGGAGCGTTCAAGGCACGTCCCGCAGGGGCAACAGCGCATGGCTCTCAAAGGCCTCGGGACAAGGGAGCGTTCAAGGCACGCCCCGGAGGGGCAACAGCGCATGGATCTCAAAGACCTCGGGACAATAAAGCGTTCAAGGCACGCCCCGGAGGGGCAACAGCGCATGGATCTCAAAGGCCTCGGGACAATGAAGCGTTCAAGGCACGCCCCGCAGGGGCAACAGCGCATAGCCCAGGGCAACGCCCTGGGTATGTTGACCGCCGCAAATGCGCCCTGAAGGGGCAAAAGCGTTTGTACACAATGCTTGTCATCTAACGCTTTTGCCCTTTCAGGGCGACCTTCATCGCTTCTTTCTACCCCAGGGCGTTGCCCTGGGCTATGCGCTGTTGCCCCTCCGGGGCGTGCCTTGAACGCTTCATCGTCCCCAAGATTCGTCTGGGCTATGCGCTGTTGCCCCTCCGGGGCGTGCCTGGGACACTCGCATGTGCACTCAACCCAGTGCCTGACGGATGTCGTCGAGAATATCCTCGACATCCTCAATGCCCACACTCAGGCGGATGAGGTCGGGAGCCACACCGGCCTCTATCAGCTGTTCGTCGGAGAGCTGGCGGTGGGTGTGGCTGGCAGGATGCAACACACAGGTGCGGGCATCGGCCACATGGGTGACGATGCAAATCATCTTCAGGCTATCCATAAACCGGATGGCCTCTTCGCGACTGCCCTTCAGCCCGAAGGCGATGACACCGCAACCGCCCTGCGGCAGGTATTTCTGGGCCAGCTCGTGATACTTGTCGCCTGGCAGACCGGCATAGCTCACCCATGCCACGCGCGGGTCGGCTTGGAGGAACTCAGCCACGCGCTGCGCATTGGCACAGTGCTGGCGCATACGCAGGTGGAGGGTTTCCAGACCCAGATTGAGCAGGAAGGCATTCTCGGGGCTCTGTATGCTGCCCAAATCGCGCATAAGCTGGGCCGTGGCCTTGGTGATATAGGCCATCTTGCCGAAACGCTTGGCGTAGGCCAGTCCGTGGTAGCTCTCATCGGGAGAACACAGGCCGGGAAACTTGTCGGCATGGGCCAGCCAGTCGAAGTTGCCGCTGTCCACGATACAACCGCCCACGGCCGTGGCGTGTCCGTCCATGTACTTGGTGGTGGAGTGCGTCACAATGTCGGCTCCCCACTCAAAGGGCCTGCAGTTGATGGGTGTGGCAAAGGTATTGTCGACAATAAGGGGCACACCATGGGCATGGGCCATGCGCGCAAAGCGTTCGATGTCGAACACGTGGCCGCCGGGGTTTGATATGGTCTCACCGAAGAAACACTTGGTGTTCGGCCGGAATGCCTTTTCGATCTCCTCGTCGGGCGCATCGGGATCGACAAAGGTACATTCGATGCCCATCTTCTTCATCGTCACCCCAAAAAGGTTATAGGTGCCGCCGTAAATGGTGCTCGACGAGATGAAGTGGTCACCTGCTTCGCAGATGTTGAACACGGCATAGAACGAGGCTGCCTGTCCGCTGGCCGTGAGCATGGCTGCCACGCCTCCTTCGAGCTGGGCAATCTTCGAGGCCACGGCATCGTTGGTCGGATTCTGCAAGCGGGTGTAGAAGTAGCCGTTGTCCTCCAAGTCAAAGAGGCGGGCCATCTGCTCGCTGTTGTCATACTTAAAAGTGGTGCTCTGGTAGATGGGAAGCACGCGCGGCTCGCCCTTCTTGGGCTGCCAGCCGGCCTGCACGCAAAGTGTGGATGGTTTCATAAGTACTTGTCTAATTTTTTTTTCTCATTTGCGGGTGCAAAGATAGGCTGTGTTCGCGATAGTAAACGACAGCGCGCTATAGTTTTCTGTGGATTGCTGTAGTTTTCTATAGCGCGCTATAGAAGGCAATAGTCCTGTATAGATGACAACAGCTATATATAGAACATCATGGGGCCTACCCTGCCTAACCCGGCAACTGCTCCCCAACGAAAATCGCACGAACCCGACGGATGGACGTCGGATTCGTGCGATTCGTATGCAGCGCGCTGCGCCTCGGCTCAGCCGATGGTGAGTAGCGTGGTGCCTTCCATCACGCTGTCGCCGGCTGCCACGCAGATGCCAGTGACGGTGCCGTCGGCCTCGGCCGTGATGTTGTTCTCCATCTTCATGGCTTCGAGCACCAGCACGGTGTCGCCCTTCTTGACAGCCTGGCCAGCCTCTACCAACACCTTGGTGACTACACCGGGCAGGGGAGCCTTGACCGGCGTGCCGGCACCGGGACCGCTCTTGGCGGCAGGGGCAGTAGGAGCTGCTGCGGCAGGAGCTGCGGGAGCAGGGGCAGCAGCAGGCATATCGGCTGTGCTGACAGTGGGGAGGTCTTCTTCGACCAGCGAGGAGCCGTGCATCTCCACTTCAAAGGGAATGCCGTTGACCTCAACCTTGGCCTTGGTGCCGACAATGCTGTCGATGGTCACATCGAACTGGGCACCGTTGATCGTATACTTATACTGTTTCATCGAATGAATGTCTTTTGAACTGTTGGGAGTGAAGATTGTGACAGGCTAAAGCTGCGTCATGAGCGCGGAAGGGTTGTTCCACCCCGTGCGGTGATGCTCAACCGTGATGATACCCGGCTCATCGTCGTGTACCACCTCTACGTCGTAAGACAGCAGGGCCAGCGCGATGGCTGCGGCGTAGGCCGGCATTTCGGCTTCGGTGGGCAGCGGATGCTCGCCGTCCACGAGCAGGTCGGCAATGGTGCCCTGCTTGTCGTCGAGGCGTATGGTCAGCTGCTTGTCGCCAATCGTATAGTGAAATGTCTTCATTGTCGGGAAGAGAGGGGGATAGATGATTAAAGGGGAATGTTGCCGTGCTTCTTGGCCGGGCGGGTTTCGCGCTTGTTGGCCAACTGCGCCAGGGCGCGGCAAATGCGGAAGCGCGTGTTGCGCGGCTCAATCACATCGTCCACGTAACCGAACTCGGCAGCCTTGTAGGGGTTGGTGAAGAGGTCGTTGTACTCCTTCTCCTTTTCAGCCAGGAATGCCTTGGGGTCGGCCTGCTCCTTGGCCTCCTTGCCGTTCAGGATGGCTACGGCACCCGATGCGCCCATCACGGCGATTTCGGCCGAAGGCCAAGCGTAGTTGAGGTCGGCCTTGAGCTGCTTGCAGCCCATCACGATGTGTGAACCGCCGTAGCTCTTGCGCAGCGTCACCGTAACCTTGGGCACCGTGGCCTCGCCATAAGCGTAGAGCAGCTTGGCGCCATGGTCGATAACGGCGTTGTATTCCTGACCTGTACCGGGCAGGAAGCCGGGCACGTCGACGAGCGACACGATGGGAATGTTGAAGCAGTCGCAGAAACGCACGAAGCGGGCTGCCTTGCGCGAGGCATTGCAGTCGAGCACGCCGGCATACACACTGGGCTGGTTGGCCACCACGCCTACGCTCTGGCCGTTGAAGCGGGCAAAGCCGATGATGATGTTGCGGGCAAAGTTGCGCTGCACTTCGAGGAACTCGCCGTTGTCGACCACTGCACTGATCACCTTGTACATGTCGTAAGCCATGTTGGGATTGTCGGGAATGATTTCGTTGAGGGAATCTTCCTTGCGGTCAATGGGGTCATTGCAGGGCACGCGCGGCGCGCGTTCCATATTGTTTTGCGGAATGTAGGAGAGCAGACGGCGGATGAGCTGGGCAAACTCTTCTTCGGTCTTGGCCGTGAAGTGGCACACGCCGCTCTTGGTGGAGTGAACGGCTGCACCGCCCAGGTCTTCCTGCGTCACGTCTTCGCCGGTCACGGTCTTCACCACCTTCGGGCCGGTGAGGA
>CALZRA010000073.1 GCA_945828345.1 uncultured Bacteroidales bacterium | reverse complement strand
ATGAGTTCACTCATGGGGCATTCTTTAAAACCTAATTTATAGAACACCCCTTAAAGGAGCGTCTGTAATTTAGGCCGGAATACATGATGAAGCCACAACACCCGCCGCAAAGCTGGTACTGGGAGGACACCCCCGCCCATATCGCCTCTTAATTTTTCAAGTATATGAATCAAAACCGCCTGTTTCCGCACAATTTTAGCCTCAGCGTGCATTTTTCCCAAGGATTATTAAACTATTAAAAGGATTTATACTTACCTTTGCCGCAAACATTTAACGAAAGACCTCAAAAAACACCATTCTTTTCGAGGCCTTCAGTTACAACCAGATAGATAATGGGAATTTTACAAGACAGATTAGCGAAGTACACCCTTCCGCAGGAATACCAGGCGAAAGGCGTGTATCCCTATTTCCGGGCCATCGAAGGCAAACAAGGAACAGAAGTTGAAATGGGCGGACACCATGTGCTGATGTTCGGTTCAAATGCCTACACGGGCCTCACCGGCGACGAGCGCATCATCCAAGCAGGCATCAAGGCCATGCAGAAGTATGGCTCAGGCTGCGCCGGCTCTCGCTTCCTGAACGGCACACTCGACCTACACATCCAGCTCGAAAAAGAGCTTGCCCGGTTTATCGGCAAGGAGGATGCCCTCTGCTACTCCACCGGCTTTACCGTAAATTCCGGCGTTATTTCCTGCCTCACAGGCCGCGAAGACTACATCATCTGTGACGACCGCGACCACGCATCGATTGTCGACGGACGCCGTCTTTCGTTCTCGACCTGCCTGAAGTACAAACACAACGACATGGCCGACCTCGAACGCCAGCTCCAGAAGTGCGCCCCCGAAGCGGTAAAGCTTATCGTAGTCGATGGTGTGTTCTCTATGGAAGGCGACCTGGCCAACCTGCCCGAAATTGTGCGTCTCAAACACAAGTACAACGCTACCATCATGGTCGACGAAGCTCACGGTGTGGGTGTGTTCGGCAAACAAGGACGGGGCGTGTGCGACTACTTCGGACTTACCGATGAGGTAGACCTCATCATGGGCACATTCAGCAAGTCGCTGGCCTCTATCGGCGGATTTATCGCAGCCGACGAAAGCATCATCAACTGGCTGCGTCACAACTCCCGAACCTACATCTTCTCAGCCTCAAACACCCCCGCTGCTACAGCCTGTGCCATGGAGGCCCTCCGCATCATCCAGCAGGAACCCGAACGCATCGAAGCTCTGTGGGAGGTGACGCGCTACGCGCTGAAGCGCTTCCGCGAAGAAGGCTTTGAAATCGGCGAAACCGAATCGCCCATCATCCCCCTCTATGTGCGCGACACCGAAAAGACCTTCATCGCCACGGCGCGTGCCTTTGAGGAAGGCGTATTCATCAATCCCGTCATACCGCCCGCCTGTGCCCCACACGACACCCTGGTGCGCGTAGCCCTCATGGCCACCCACACCAAAGAACAGGTGGACCGCGCCGTGGCCTCACTGGGCAAGGTTTTCCGCGAACTCGACATCATCAAATAACAAATACCCGAAACAAAAACCCCTATTCTTTTTGTACAGCTTTATGGAAAAGAGCGCATTACAGATTGCCCGTGCGGCTTACCAGCCCAAGCTCCCTGCCGGTCTGCGCGGCAATGTGAGCATCAAAGAAGGAAATGCCACCGAAAGTGTCGGCGACCAGGAGGACATCAAGAAACTCTTCCCCAACACCTACGGAATGCCCCTCGTTGAGTTTGTGCCCAGCGACGAGAAAAAGGAATATGCCCCTATGAACATCGGCATCATCCTCTCGGGCGGACAGGCTCCCGGCGGACACAACGTAATCTGTGGCCTTTACGATGAACTCAAGAAGCAGAATGCCGCCAACAAGCTCTACGGCTTCCTCATGGGCCCCGGCGGTCTGGTAGACCACAAATACATTGAACTCACCGACGCCCTCATCGACGAGTACCGCAACACAGGCGGCTTCGACCTCATCGGATCGGGACGTACGAAGCTTGAAGAGGAAGCCCAGTTCGAAAGCGGACTCGAAATCATCCGCGAACTCGGCATCAAGGCCGTAGTCATCATCGGTGGCGATGACTCCAACACCAACGCATGCGTACTGGCCGAATACTATGCCGCCCACAACTACGGCGTGCAGGTCATCGGCTGCCCCAAGACCATCGACGGCGACTTGAAGAACGACCAGATTGAAACCTCCTTCGGTTTCGACACGGCTTGCAAGACCTACGCCGAAGTCATTGGCAACATCCAGCGCGACGCCAACTCGGCACGCAAATACTGGCACTTCATCAAGCTCATGGGACGTTCGGCCAGCCACATCGCCCTGGAATGCGCCCTGCAGTGCCAGCCCAACGTGTGCATCGTGAGCGAGGAAGTTGAAGAGAAGAACCAAACGCTCGACGATATCGTTACCTACATCGCTGACATCGTGGCCCGCCGCGCAGCTAACGGCAACAACTTCGGCACCGTGCTTATCCCAGAAGGACTCATTGAGTTCATCCCCGCCATGAAGAAGCTCATTGCTGAACTCAACGACCTGCTGGCTACTCCCGAAGCCGCTGCCGTAGCAGCTGCCGAACAGCGCGCCTGGATTCTCTCGAAGCTCTCTGCAGACAATGCTGCCATCTATGCCAGCCTGCCCGAAGGCGTGGCCAAGCAGCTCACCATGGAACGCGACCCCCACGGCAACGTACAGGTGTCACTCATCGAAACCGAAAAGCTCCTCTCCGAAATGGTCGCCGTGAAGCTCGAAGCATGGAAGGCCGAAGGCAAGTTCAACGGCAAGTTCGCTGCCCAGCACCACTTCTTCGGTTACGAAGGCCGCTGTGCTGCGCCCTCCAACTACGATGCTGACTATTGCTACGCACTCGGTGCCAGTGCCGCCCAGCTCGTTGCCAACGGAAAGACTGGCTACATGGCCATCGTGAAGAACACTACCGCACCGGCCGAACAGTGGATTGCCGGCGGTGTGCCTATCACCATGATGATGAACATGGAGCGCCGTCACGGCAAGATGAAGCCCGTGATCAAGAAGGCCCTGGTCCGTCTCGACGGAGCACCCTTCAAGGAGTTTGCCGCCCACCGCGAAGACTGGGCTGTCAACACCCGCTTCGTATACCCCGGCCCCATTCAGTACTTTGGCCCGTCTGAAGTGTGCGACCAGTGCACCATGACGCTGAAGCTCGAACAGGCATAACACCCCGCCCCAAGGGGGCTGTGCAACATAAAACAGCACCAAAAAAATGGCTGCGCCCGCGATGTCTTTTCGCAAAGGGCGCAGCCACTTTTTTTATTTTCCCGAACGGCTTGCAACATCCCGTCCTCCGGAAGCTTCCTCACCCAAGCCGCTCCACGAACAGCAGCGACATGAAGCCGAGCAGCAAGGCGTAGGTGGCCAGTTTCTGATAGCCGTGTGCATGGGTTTCGGGAATCATCTCGTCAGAGGTCACATAGAGCATGGCCCCTCCGGAGAAGCCGAGCATAACCGGCAAGAAGACCGCCGACAGACTGCCCAAGGCAAAGCCGAGCCACACGCCGACGGCTTCGAGCAGGCCGATGGATGTCGAAACAACGAATGTACGCCAGCGCGATACGCCAGCCAACAGCAGCGGAGCAATGACCACCATGCCCTCGGGCACATTTTGCAGGGCTATGCCTGCCGTAACGGTCCAGTCCGTCTGTCCGCTGCCATCGGCTGCATTCAGGCTCACGCCAGCCGCCATGCCTTCAGGCAGCTTGTGCAGCGCAATAGCCAGTACAAAGAGCAGAATGCGATTCAGCTTCTTGTTATTGCGGTGAGTCTCGGCATCTAACCCCGTCACCGTGTGCAAGTGCGGCACAATCAGGTCGAGCACGTTCAGGAAGAAAGCTCCGGCCATCACGCCAGCCACCACCGTCCACACGTGGTCTGCCTGTTCGAAAGCCGGCACCATGAGACCCAGCGTGGAGGCAGCCAACATGATGCCCGCACAATAGCCCAGCACCGCATCGTTCCACTTGTGGGGCAGCTCCTTGAAGCAGAATCCGAGCAGCGAGCCCAGCAGCGTGGCCGCAAACAGCCCCGCAGCACTCATCCAAACCTCTTCCATGCTTCCACCGGTTTTATATGCTCAGTTCGTCGAGCACCTTAATCAGCCGCTTGTCCATAGGCTTGCGCTTGCCGATAGCATCAATGAAGGGCACATACACCACTTCGTTGTTGCGCACGCCAACCATCACGTTGCGCTGTCCCTGAACCAGAGCCTCGATAGCGCCCACTCCCACCTGCGAAGCCAATATGCGGTCGCGAGCCGACGGACGGCCTCCGCGCTGCAGGTGGCCCAGAATCGACACACGCACGTCAAAGTTGGGATATTCGCGGTTCACGCGTTCGGCATAGTACATGGCACCGCACTTCGGGCTTTCGCTCACGATGACAATGCAGCTCTTCTTGCTCTTGCGTATGCCGCGCTCCATAAACTCGATGAGCTGGTCGCTGCCGGTCGAGTCTTCGGGTATAATGGCAGCCTCCGCACCAGCCGCAATCGCACTGTTCTGAGCCAGAAAGCCGGCATCACGTCCCATCACTTCGACAAAGAAGATGCGTTCGTGCGAGGTGGCCGTGTCGCGAATCTTGTCGACACAGTCGGTAATGGTGTTCAGCGTGGTATCGTAACCGATGGTGTTGTCCGTGCCGTACAGGTCGTTGTCGATAGTGCCCGGCAGTCCGATACACGGAAAGTCATACTCCTCGGCCAGCTTCATGGCTCCTGTGAGCGACCCGTTGCCGCCAATCACAATCAGCGCGTCGATTGACTCCTTGCGCAGCGTTTCGTAGGCGCGTTTTCGTCCGGCCGCCGTCTGGAACTCCTTGCTGCGTGCCGTGCGCAGGATGGTGCCGCCCGTCTGCACGATGTTGCTCACATCCTCGGTGGTGAAGGTCTTGACCTCGTCGTTTATCAGTCCTTCATAGCCGCGGTAGATAGCCTTTATCTTGAATCCATTGCAGATGCCACTACGGGTCACGGCCCGGATAGCGGCATTCATGCCAGGCGCGTCGCCTCCCGAGGTGAGCACGCCGATACATCTGATTTTTGCCATATCGTTGTTGGATTTTACAGTTTCCTTCTTTTTTTCTTCCCGTCTCCCGCCATGAGCCACGTGCTTGAGGGATGGATTACAGGGCGGCCGCACTCCAGGACAGCCCGTCTACACTCAGCGCATAAACGAGCCACACGACACCTCCGGCGGCCAGTCCGGCCAACACCTTGGGCGTAATGTGCCGCAGATACCACCCGAAGCTCACCTCCTCCATGCGCATGAGCAGCAGTCCGGCTATCGTGCCGGTCGAAAACAGCGAACCGCCCAGTGCGGCCGCATAGCCCAGCAGCGGCCAGAACATGCCGCCCGCGGCCAGTGCCGGCGCAACGGCCTCGGTCCCATGGGGCGCGGCCAGCAGGCTGATGCCGCCCACCACCGTGGGCACACTGCCCAACACACCCGACAGGGCTGTGGCCACACCGGCTGCGATGTAGGCATTGCCGCCATACTCACACACCCACCGCCCGAAGCTGCCGGCCCAACCCGTTTCGACCAGTGCGCCGAACATCAGGGTGAGGCCCACGAAGAACAGCAGGTTCTGCAGGTTGGCGTATTGCAGGGCGAGCGGCGCGCGGCGGTTAACCATGCGGTCGCTGCCCAGCAGCTGACGGTTGCACACCTCGTGCACCGTCCACAGCAGGCCGAGCACACACAGCGCACCCACGAAGGGAGGCATCTGCGTGAGTCGGTGGAAGGTGGGAATGAACCACAGGCCGCCGATGCCTACAAAAAGCATGAGCAGCCGCTGCCAGCGCGTAAGCACCGTGTCGTCACCCCGATAGGGGGCTGTGGTGCAGGCAAATTCAATACGGGCGGGCAGACAGCGGTACATGAGCCGCAACATCACCGCCAGCGCCACTAACAACGGCAGTGCCAGCACCATAGAGTAGCCCGTAGGCGTGACCAACCGGCCGTTCCACAACGTGAGGCTGGTCAGGTCGCCAATCACCGTGAGCGCACCGCCGCAGTTGGCGGCCAGCACGATGACCGTGGCATAGATGCGCCTCAGACGCGGCGTGCTGAGCAACGGGTGTACCACGCCGATGAGCAACACCACGGTCACCAAGTTGTCCAGGTTGGCCGAAAGCACCAGAGCGAGCAGGGCGAGCTTCCAGAGCAACTTGCGCGGTTTCCGCGTGCGCAGCCATTCGGCGGCAAAGTCGAAGCAGCCGTTACCCGACAGCACCTCAACGATAGTCGTGGTGGCCAGCAGGAAGAGCACAATGTCGGCTGCCTGCGCCACGTAGCGCAGGAAGACGTGTTGGGCAATAAAAGTCTTGACGGGTTGGGCGGTGTCCGCGCCCTGCGACGAAAGAAAGGCCAGATAGTCGGCCTGATGTTCCTGAAGCACGAAATCCGTGCCGTAGGCAATGTAGAGCATCCAGCAGCTTGCGCCCACAAACATGGCCACAGCAGCTTTGTTGATACGGTTGAACGCCTCAGTGGCTATAAGAACGAGGCCGATAAGCATAATGGCCAAAACAACTGCTGCCATGACTCAATGTGTGGTGTCTGCTGGGGCTGTGTGAGCGGCAAACGGGGTTCGAACCCGCGACCCTTGGCTTGGGAAGCCAATGCTCTGCCAACTGAGCTACTGCCGCCTCGACATTCCCCAATGTGCTACATATAGGGGAGGGGGAAGCGCGCTCCGGCCGGACTGCACTGCTCCGAGGGGCAGGCACAAGCGTGACGGTTCAGCCAGATTGCTGCGCAAAGGTAGAAAGAAATCGGGACTATGCAAGCCCGCTGCCTCTTTTTTTGCATAAAGGGCGGAGAAGGCAGCCCCCAAGTGCCGATTTGCTTTTCTAAATGCCGTGGCAGTGTTCTGACATGCCGAGTTGTTTTTCCTAAGTGCCGATTAGGAAAATCTAAGTGCCGAGTTGTTTTTCCTAAGTGCCGAGTTGTTTTACACGCCTCCCGCTGCCGACGACTGCGCGGAATGAGGCCGCGTTGAAAGCCGGACTCCTTCCCTGCGCCGGGTCAATCTGTCGCTATATATATTATAGGTGTATACACGCAGGGAAGGAGCGGGAAAATCGGAAGGGAACGGAGGTTGGCGGAACTGTAGCCAGACACGGACGGACTGTAACAGGACTCCGTCTCTGTCCCCACACGGGGAAACGCTGAAAGCACCGAGACACAGAGCGGGCGGCCTTAGCTTATTTTAAGCACCGCACACGTACACCGTTGGACTAAAAGACGTATTTTTGCAGCAATTTTTCGCACCGTACCCTTGCTTTCCTGCCACCCGGGTGCATCGCTGGGATGCCAGACGGCACTTGTCGGCGCACAGGGTCAGCTGGCGGAAAGACGCACGGTGCATGCGCGGCGCACAAGCCGCCGGGAGGGAACACGCCCTGCCTCCTACGCTCCCCTCCCCACACACGCACGGAGCGGCAAACCCGAGTCATATCATTATATACACACATATATGTCAGAACAAACGGACATACGAAGCCTGAACGCACGCATTGAGGCGGAAACCGGCTTTATCACGGATCTGTCAGAAGGCATGAACCGCCACATCGTAGGACAGAAACACCTGGTCAACTCGTTGCTTATCGGCTTACTGGCCGACGGACACATCCTGCTCGAAGGTGTGCCGGGACTGGCCAAGACGCTGGCCATCAAGACGCTGGCCGGACTGATCGAAGCTCAGTTCGGACGCATCCAGTTCACCCCCGACCTGCTGCCCGCCGACGTGGTGGGCACCTTGATATACAGCCAGAAGGAGGAATCCTTCAAGGTGAAGAAGGGACCGGTGTTTGCCAATTTCGTATTGGCCGACGAAATCAACCGTGCCCCGGCCAAGGTGCAGAGCGCGCTGCTTGAGGCCATGCAGGAACGCCAGGTGACGATTGGCGAACACACATTCGACCTGCCGGAACCCTTCTTGGTGCTGGCCACTCAGAACCCGATTGAGCAGGAGGGCACTTACGAGCTGCCCGAAGCGCAGGTGGACCGCTTCATGATGAAGGTGCTGGTAGACTACCCGACCATAGAGGAGGAAAAGCGCATCGTACGTGCCCAGATAGAAGGCGGCACCCACACGGCACTGCCCGTGACCGACACGGCACGCATCGTGAAGGCCCGCGAGCTGGTGAAGCAGGTGTATGTCGACGAACGCATTGCGCAGTACGTGGCCGACCTCGTGTTTGCCACCCGCTACCCCGACCGCTACAAGCTCGGCGACATGAAGCAGTACATGGCCTTCGGCGGTTCGCCCCGTGCCAGCATCAACCTGGCTCTGGCGGCCCGTGCCCGTGCCTTTGTCGAACGCCGGGGCTATGTGGTGCCCGAAGACGTGCGCGCCGTGGCACCCGACGTGCTGCGCCACCGCATCGGCCTGACCTATGAGGCCGAAGCCGACGAGGTGAAGGCTGACGACGTGGTGCGCGAGATACTGAACAGGGTGGAGGTGCCTTAACGGCCCGCAAGCCCCTGAACGACCTGAAGTTTATATAGACGTAATCCGGGCTGGTCCTGACAAGACCGCCCGCCCCATTGATACCAAAGCGTGGAAACTGCTGAACTGCTGAAACGGGTGCGTCGGTTGGAAATCAAGACCAAGGCACTCACCAACAATGTGTTTGCAGGCGAATATCATTCGGCCTTCAAAGGGCGCGGCATGTCGTTTGCCGAGGTGCGCGAGTACCAGCCGGGCGACGACGTGCGCGACATCGACTGGAACGTGAGCGCGCGCATGAACCGCCCCTACATCAAGGTGTTTGAGGAGGAACGCGAGCTCACCGTGATGTTCGTCGTAGACATCTCCGCCAGCAGCCTGTTTGGCACCATGCGGCGCACGGAACGCGAGCTGGCCACCGAGATAGTGGCCACACTGGCCTTCTCGGCCATGCAGAACAACGACAAGATCGGCGCACTGTTGTTCACCGACCGGGTGGAAAAGTTCATTCCGCCCGGTAAAGGCCGCCGCCACGTGCTCTACATCGTACGCGAACTGCTGGACTTCGAGCCGCAGGGACGGCGCACGAACGTGGGTGTGGCCATGGAATACCTGATGCGCGTGATGACCAAACGCAGCATCACCTTCGTGCTGAGCGACTTTCTCGACACGCGCAGCTTCGACAAGCCGCTGCAAGTGGCCAGCCGCAAGCACGACCTCATCGCCCTGCGCATCTACGACCCCTGTATGGCCGAACTGCCCGATGTGGGACTGATCAGAGTGGCCGATGCCGAAACGGGCCACGAACAGTATGTCGACTCCTCCAGCCGCGCGGTGCGCCGACAGGTCAGGCAGTGGTGGACTGACAGCCAGAAGCACTGGGAAGAACTGTTCAAGCGCAGCGGAGCCGGCTACGCGGCCATCGCCACCAACGGTGACTTCGTGAAGCCGCTGATGAACCTGTTTGCACGCAGGGGCTGAATGGCGCACGCGCCTCCGGCCCGTTCTCCCCGTTTCTTTCTCTTTATCCCATTCCCCCATGACGTTCTCCGAATCACCCCTGTTCCTGCTCCGCTCCCGCAACCTCGCGTGGCGCAGCCTGCTGCCCCTGCCGATAGCCTTTGCCTGCTGTCTCCTGACGGGCCTGCGCGGCATGGCCCAAGCAGTGGTCGAAGCACACCTCGACACGGTGGCCATACGCATTGGCGAGCAGGTGCAGCTACAAGTGAAATGTACGGCACCCAAAGGGGCGCAGGTGGCGTTCCCGACCTTCAACACCGAAGAGCAACTCACGCCCGGTGTCGAAGTGGTGGCCTGTGGCCGCACCGACACGCTGCCGGCCGACGGCGGACAGCGCATGACGCTGACACGCCGCTACACCATCACCTCGTTCGACTCGGCCCTCTACACGCTGCCACCCTTCACAGTCGAGGTTGACGGCAAGGAATATGCCTCACGCGGAAGCCTCGGGCTGCGGGTGAGCACGGTACCTGTCGACACGGTCCACGTGGACAACTTCAACGGGCCGCACGATGTGGTGGAACAGCCCTTTGTCTGGACGGCCCGCCAGACGCTGTGGGCCGGGCTGGCACTGGCCCTGCTCCTGGTTGCCGCCGTGCTGGCCGTCAGGCTGAGCGACCCGCGGCTGATTACGCGCCGCATCGTCGTCAGGCCGCCCACGCCGCCCCATGTGGAAGCACTCGACGACATGGAGCGCATGAAGCAGCGGCCCGAAACCGATGCAAAAGCCTACTATATGCAACTGACCGAAACGCTGCGCTCCTATATCGAACGGCGCTTCGGTTTCAACGCGCGCGAAATGACGACGAGCGAAATCATCGGCCACCTCACCGCCACCGACAACGCGGAAGCGCTGGGCGAGCTGCAGGACATTCTGCTCACGGCCGACCTCGTGAAGTTTGCCAAGCACCAGACTTCGGTGACGGAGCAAGACCGCAGCCTGCTACAGGCTCTCGACTATGTGCAGACCACCAAGCTGGTGCCGGCCGAGCCGCCCAAACCGCGCATTGAGTATGTGGGCCTGTCGAACGGCAAGCAGCGCGCGCTGCGCACGGCCATGAAACTGACGGCCGCGATGTGTGCACTGGCGGCATGGGGCACGGCAGCCTGGGTGATGTACGACCTGTACAGCTGCTTCGGATGAAGGCTGGCCGCCCGCCGGCTGCGCCCGGCATGAAGCGCGGCCCACAGTGTGCTGCCCGTCCCCCCCGGTCCATGCCCGGCAGCTGCGCCCCGAGGTCCTGTGCCTCCAGACAGACGCTGCCACCCCCCAACATCAAACTGCAACTTCCCGACCATCCATGACCTTTGCCTCTCCCTCTTATTTCCTGTTGCTGCTGCTGGCTATCCCCTACGTGCTGTGGTACTTCTTGTTCAAGCGCCGGCACGAAGGCACGCTGACGCTGGCCAGCACCGAGGTGTTCCGCAAGGCCCCAGCCTCGTGGCGCACCCGCCTGATTCACCTGCCCTTCTTTCTGCGCCTGTGCTGCTTTGCCGCCGTGGTCACGGTGCTGGCACGCCCCCAGACCTCCACATCCTGGCAGAAAGGCGAGACCGAAGGCATACACATCATGTTGGCCCTCGACATTTCGACCAGCATGATGACCCCCGACATCACGCCCAACCGCATCTCGGCTGCCAAGGACGTGGCCGTGGAGTTCGTGGCCAACCGCCGCAACGACAACATCGGCCTGACGCTCTTCGGCGGCGAAGCCTTCACGCAATGCCCGCTCACGACTGACCACGGTATGCTGCTGCGCACCTTCAAGGGCGTCAGCTGCGACCTGCAGGCCCAGGGCATCATACAGCCGGGCACGGCCATCGGCATGGGCATAGCCAGCGCAGTGGCTCACCTCGAAAAGGCACCGGGCAAGGGCAAGGTGGTGATTCTGCTCACCGACGGTGCCAACAACACGGGCGACATCTCGCCCCTCATGGCTGCCGACATGGCCAAGGACTGCGGCGTACGCGTCTACACCATCCTGCTCGGGGCCGAAGGCAAGGTGGCGGTGCCCGTGAGCCAGCTGCCCAACGGCGAGATCTATACGCAACAAATGGATGCCACGCCCGACCCTGCCACCCTGAAGCAGATTGCCGCCACCACAGGAGGCATCTTCTACCGCGCCACTACCCGGACGGCCCTGCGCGAGGTGTATGACGATATCGACAAGCTCGAAAAGACGAAACTCAAGGTGAACAACTACAACCGGCGTTACGAGGCATACCAACCCTTTGCGCTGGCGGCACTGCTGTTGCTGCTGCTCGAAATGCTGGTGCGCCAGACACTGCTGCGCAGGCTGCCCTGATAACGTATAATGTATGATTTATAATAATAAGTAGGTGTTCAAAATTAGTTTCTATCATGTGTGCTCTATTGGGATGCAGTT
>CALZRA010000072.1 GCA_945828345.1 uncultured Bacteroidales bacterium | reverse complement strand
CCTACGGTAAAATTGGCAAACCATATTCGTTGCCCCTTCGGGGCGCGCCTTGAACGCTTGACTACCTACGGTAAAATTGGCAAACCATATTCGTTGCCCCTTCGGGGCGCGCCTTGAACCATATACTGGAAAAACTTGGAAGATACAGACACAAAAAGTGCGCCAATATACAGGTATACTGGCGCACCACCATTAAAAACATTTACCATGATGTATCGCCCGACTTTCACAAGCCAAACGTACACTTTACCGTGCAGCCCCACTTTCACAAGCATGACTACACAACTATGAAAAACACTCGGCAAAGATAATACCGTTTTCGGTGGGATGCAAACCCGAGTCTCCTTTTTTTATGTTTTTTCTTCATTCTGCGCGTTTTGGACCTGTTTTGGACGTTTTCGGCGAAGGATTCGGCCCGTTCGGCTATATTTTTGGGGAACGGAAGGGCGGCGCGGCGCAAACTTTTTTCGCGGAGCGTTAAACCTTTGCGCGCTCCGAGAGTCATAAAGGCAGTGACAGGAAAGCAACCAACCAACACACATCACCCATATAAATTCTTTCATCATGAAACGTACACTGTTCACCATCCTGGCCGCCCTGACGCTCTGCGTGGGCGTATGTGCCCAGACTGCCACCCGCAGGCAGAACTCGAAGGAGTCGCTCACCAAGCGTGCCACCCGCATGGCCGACGAGCTGAAGCTCGACGATGCGACGCAGGCCTGGTTCGTGCCCATCTACGCCGAGTATCTCGACACGCTGCAGGCCGTCAGCCGCCGCGCACGCATCACCGACGCCAACGGCAAGCGCAAGCAGCAGAAGGAGCTGACCGACCTCGAAGCCTCCCAACAGCTGCTCAACTCCTTCGCCGCCGAGGAGCAGGCCGTGGCCCTGAAGCGCGCCTACTACGAGCGGCTGAAGGAGAAGCTCACCCCGCAGCAGCTGCTCACGCTCTTCACCCGCAGTGACCGCCCCGCGATGCCGCGCCCGCAGCAGGGCCAGATGCGCCCCGGCGGCAACTTCCAGCGCGGTGGCATGGAAATGGGCGGCTTCGGCGACTGAACCCTGACATCACACATCTATCAAGAACACACACGCAGCCCGCTATAGTGCTTCACTATAGCGGGCTGCTTTATGTTTCGGGCGGGGCGGGGCCCCGGGCCGCGGGTGGCGGGGATTAGCGCACCACGACCTTCTGGCTCTTCACCGTCTGTCCGTTCTCAACGAGGCTGTAGACGTAGACACCGCGCTGCAGGCCGTTCAGGTCGAGGCTGCCGCGCTGTGAGGCCAGGGCCACGCTGCGCACGAGCTGGCCGTCGATGCCGTAGACGCGGAGCGCGCGCGGGGCGGCCGAGCCGAAGCTGTAGTGTACGGCCTGTCCGTCGAAGCTCACGCGGCGGGCGTTTTCGGCAGTCGCGATGCCGGTGTGGTCCTTGCCGTCGTAGATGAAGACTTCCTTGAACGAGGTGACGTATTCCATGCCTTTATAGACAGTGACCGAAGCCTCGTAGGTCTTGAAGTTGTCCTTCGTGAACACGCCGTGGAGCTGCATGTTGAGTCCGAAGCCGCCGGGCTTGAGCGTGCCGGTGCGTTCCTCCGAGCCGCCCTTGATGTCCTGACACTGCATGGTGATGCCACACCAGTTGAGTCCGCCGTTCTTGGCGTTGTCGCTGGTCTTGACTTTGACGGTGATGTCAAACGCCTGGTCGGTGGTGTTCTTGAAGTTGGGGTCCATGAGCGGTCCGGCAGTGTAGTCTCCGAAGTCGTCCTCGGCGGCATAGAAGGTGAGCACGTCGCCTTCCTTCACCTCGACACCGTCACAGGTGACACTGATTTGCGCCTGGGCCAGCACGGAGCCGAGCAGGGCGCAGCAGCAGAGCGTAAAGAATTTTTTCATAATGCTATGGGTGTTAGTTTGTTGTGGATGTCAGAATGGGCTGTTCGGCGACCTGTATGACGCCCTCGTCCTCGCTGTAGAGGATGGCGAGCACGGCCATGTTCTCGGGCTGCCAGCCTTCGTTGAGGGTGCAGGTGTAGTCGAGCGTGCGGGCCTGTCCGGCCTGGAGCACCAGCTCGTCGCCCAGCAGGTCGTTGACGGCGGTGCGGAACACGTGGTTGTGTACGTAGTCCTTGTTGTTGCCTCCTCCCCACTCGGCGGGCATGGTCTGCAGCCGCACGAGGTTGCTCTCGGTGAGCCAGATCTGGAGCTTGGCGTCGAGGTTTTCGTGGCCCGTTGCGCCGATCTGGAGGTTCAGGGTGCGTGTGGCGGGGTCGTAGGCGGGCTGCTGGAGGGTCAGGTCGGCCTTCGGCTCCATGATGAGCCGCTTCACGGCCAGTCCGAACCAGTTGGTGAAGCTCTGGAGCCCCGCCGTGCGGTCCACGAGCCCGATGGGCTGGTCGGTCACGCCCCAGTGGTTGTAGAGCTGCTCGCCCTGTTCGTTGGCCAGTCCGATGGTGGGGCGGTCGGCCTCCGACACGCCGAGTGCGCCGCCGTGTATGGCCACGGCGATGACGTGGTCCGCGCCGAATGCGGTCTGTATGCTCTTCAGCTCCTCGGCTGCCATGGGGCAGTTAGAGCAGCGTTGCCCCGTGAAGTCCTCGATGAGCACGTTCTTCTTGGGTGTGATGTCGACGGGTCCGCTGAAGCGTTCGTTCTCGTCGACATTGTCGCAGGCCGTGAGTGCGGCCAGCGCCAGGCCCAGGGCTGCCATGGTGTGAAGTATTCTCATGGTTGTTGGAGTGATAGTCGGGTGTTACGTAGAGAGTGTGTGTCAGAAGGTGAAGTTGTAGCTGGCCTGGAGTCCCTTCGAGGCGGGCACGAAGCGGCACACGCCTCCCGAGCAGTTGTAGCCCGCGCGGGTCTTGCCGTAGCTGAGCTGCAGGCGGTGGGCGCCGGCCGTGTAGGTCACGGAGCCGAGGAGGTAGTGCTCCTTGTGGGTGCCGCGGCTGCCGTCTTCGGAGCCGTTGGCCTTGAAGTAGGGCACGTGGCCGTTATACTGGTCGCTCAGCGTGATCATGAAGTGGGGCAGCACGGAGAGCTCGACCAGCCCGTACCACCAGTCTTTCTGGTCCTGCTTGGTGTGGAGGTACTGGGCCTCGGCGCGCAGGGTGAACTTGGGCGAGAACTGGTATTTGCCTTCGGCCACGAAGATGTTGCTCTTGATAGCGCGCTCGCCGTGACCTTCGACCACGAGCTGGTTGTAGCGCTGGTTGGAGTACATGAGGTTGAGCTTGAACTGCTTGGTGAGCTTCTTCTCGAGCTGCACGTTGATGTCCTGGTAGTAGGTCTCGGGGCCCATGTCGAAGAACTTCGAGGCGGCTCCGTTTCCGCCCGGCTCGTTGGTGTGGGTGGCGTCGGTGCGCTGGTCGATGCCGCGCACGTGCGACACGTTGAGCTTCAGGTTGGTGCCATACTTGCCGCCGAGCGGTGTGCGCCGCTTGAAGTTGTAGCCCAGCTCTCCCTGGAAGGCCCATTCGCCGGGCGCCATCTGGGTGGCGTAGGGGTAGAGGGCAGCCAGCGCGTAGGTGTGCTGGTAGGCGAAGGCGGGGAGGTGGTTGATGTAGCAGGCCGAGGAGGCGTTGCTGATGGTGCGGCGGGAGCGGAAGGCCATGTCCTGGCTGCGCTTGGCCTGGAGCAGGACGCTCATGCCGCGCTTGGAGTAGGAGCCGGAGAGGAGGAGGGTCTGGCCGTGCTGGTAGGTGTAGTTGTTGGCGGTCGAGGGGTCGTGGCTCTTCCAGGCATATTCGGCCAGGAAGCTGTAGTTGCCCGTGTGTAGGTTGGCGCGCACGTCGAAGGCGCCGACGTTGGCGGGCAGGTTGAGGGCGTAGGGTTGCAGCGAGGGCTCGCCGGTGATGGCGTCGGGTGTACCCGTGGGCAGGGTGGTGTAGATGTCGGCCTCCTTGCCGGCATGGTTGCTCACGGCCGAGAAGCCGAGGGTGAGGCGCGTGCCGCCTTCGTCCATGGCCTTGACCCACTGGTCCACGTTGAGCTCCAGGTCGCCGCCCCAGGTCCAGGGCGAGCAGGAGTCGAGGTTGCGGTGGTGCCAGTAGTAGCGTTGTTGTCCGCCGAGCATCTTGAGCGTCACGCCCTTGAGGGGCTTCACGACGAGGCGCGCGCCGCGCAGCGAGTTGTCGATGCCGAGCGAGCGTTCCTCGTAGGAGCGCAGTATGAGTCCCGAGCCGAACTGCTCGTAGTAGTCGCCGAGGGTGAGCTCCACGCCCTTGTAGCTGCCCTTCACGTAGAAGTTGGGCAGGCCCCAGCCCTTGAAGTCGGGTTCGAAACCGGGCAGGGGGTGTTCGAGGTATTCGAGGCGTGCGCCGGCCTGCACGTACTTGTTGAGCAGGTGGAGCTCGGCGTAGGTGTTGGTCATGAAGTCGTCCTTGTAGGTGCCGGTGCCTATTTTCTCGTCCTCCTGCGGGAAGGTGAGTATGTCGCTCTGCACGCTACCGTGCAGGCTGAACTTTTTGCCGTCGTCGCCGGCCTGTGCGTGCAGCTGCAGGGCTGCGGCCAGGGCGAGGGCTGCCATAGCGGCCTGTCGTTTCATGTGGGTGTGTGGTGTGATGTATGAAAATGAAAAAGGCGGATGCCTACAATCCGCTCCCTGCGCGCTGTGCGCCGGCTCCGGGCTGTAGGCATCCGCCCCGTTTTTTACTTCAGCAGCTCGCGCACCTTCTCGATGAGGTGCTGTTCGCCGCCTTCGGTATATCCGCTGCGGCTCTCGGCCACCTTGCCTTCGCCGTCGATGACAAACACGTGGGGAATGAGGTTCACGCCCATGGCGCGCGCAAAGTCGCGGTTAGGGTCGAGCAGCACCTGGTATTCCCAGCCGGCGGCATCGACCATGGGCTTCACCTTCTGGGCGTTCTGGGCCTCGTCGATAGAGATGGCCACGACGCGCACGCCGGTCTCGTCCTGCCAGTCGGGGTATACCTCGTGGATGGCTTTGAGCTCGCGGTTGCAGGGCTTACACCAGGTGGCGAAGAAGCTGATGATGAAGGGCTTGCCTTCGTTGGAGAGCTTGGCGGTGTCGATGACCTTGCCGTTGACGTCCTTGAGCTTCACCGAGGGGAGCTGGGCGTAGGCAGCACCGGCAAAGCTGCAGAGCAGCACCAGTGCGATGAGCAGTGATTTGAGTTTCATGTCTGTTAATGCGATTCGTTGTGTCTGTGGCCCCGCTGCGGTGCGGGAGTGCGCGCCGCCCGGAGGCCGTGAGGGGTTGCGCCCGCTGCGCCGTGCCCGTCCGGGCCGCCGCAGGGCGGTAACTTGGCGGCAAAAGTATTCTTTTCTGTTGACCCGCGCAACCTTACGCACCCTTTTTGCACATTATTTAACGATATACGCGCCTGCCGGCACAGCGGCCCGTGGGGGTGTGCAGCCTGCGGGGCGGCTCAGTCGGCCCGGGCCAGCACTTCGGCGGGGTCGAAGCCGTCGGCCTCGGCGAGGCGGCGCACCAGGGTGGCCATGCCCTGCGTGGCGACCTGCTGGATGACGCTCACGGGCGAGGCGGACGACACGCGCACGGGCTTGGGGTCTATCACGTAGACGGGCCGGCCCGCCGGCACGTAGCGCACCAGCCCGGCGGCGGGGTAGACGTTGAGCGAGGAGCCGACAACGACAAACACGTCGGCCTGCGAGGCGGCTTCGGCTCCCTGTTCGAGGTTGGGCACGGCCTCGCCGAACCACACGATCCAGGGGCGCAGCAGGGAGCCGTCGGCGGCGCGCTCGCCGTGGGCCACCTCAAGGCGGCCGGGTGTCAGGGTGAGGCGGTAGCGGGGGTCGTCGGGGTCCCGGCTCGAACAGACCTTGAGGAGTTCGCCGTGAAGGTGGACCACGCGGGTGCTGCCCGCGCGCTCGTGGAGGTCATCGACGTTTTGCGTCACCACGGTCACGTCGTAGTGGCTTTCGAGTGCAGCCACGAGGCGGTGGCCCAGGTTGGGCCGGGCCTCGACGAGCTGCCGGCGCAGCCCGTTGTAGAAGTCGGTCACGAGATTGGGGTCGGCCTGCCAGCCTTCGGGGGTGGCGACTTTCTCCACGGGGTACTGTTCCCAAAGTCCGCCGGCATCGCGGAAGGTGCTGAAGCCGCTTTCGGCGCTGATGCCCGCGCCGGTGAGGAATACGAGTCTTTTCATTTTCCCAGTCAGTTTTTTTCGGTTCTCCGGGTGCCGGACTGACGGCTGACGGTGGCCGCGAAGGGCGGTTGGCGGCTCCCGAAGCCCCTTTGTGCGGCGAAGTTATGAAAAAACAACAGTACCAAATGTTTCGCGCATGAAAAATAATTGTACTTTTGCGCCTTGATTTGGCCGCAAGGCATTGAGACAACCGAATTAACGCATATATTATATTACAATCCTTATTTATGGAAAAACTTAGCTACGCCCTGGGCATGGTCATCGGCCATAACCTGAAGGGCATGGGAGTGGACAGCATCGACGCTGGCGAATTTGCACAGGCTGTGGCCGACGTGCTCGGAGGCAACGCCACGAAACTGGCCGACAACGAGGCCCAGCAGGTGGTGACCACCTTCCTGCAGAAGCAACAGCAGGAGGCCGGCAAGGCCGTACGCGAGGCCGGCGAACGCTTCCTGGCCGAGAACGCCGCGAAGGAAGGCGTGACCGTCCTGCCCAGCGGACTGCAGTATGTGGTGCTGGCCGAAGGCCAGGGCAACAAGCCCAAGGCCACCGACCGCGTGAAGTGCCACTATGAGGGCCGCCTCACCGACGGAACGGTCTTCGACTCCTCCTACCGCCGTGGCGAGCCCGCCGTGTTCCCCCTCAACGGCGTGATTGCCGGCTGGACCGAAGGCGTGCAGCTCATGGCCGAAGGCGCCAAGTTCCGCTTCTTCATTCCCTACAACCTGGCCTACGGCGAACGCGGTGCCGGACAGTCTATCCCGCCCTACGCCGCCCTGGTCTTCGACGTGGAACTCATCGAGGTGGTCAAGTAAGCCGCAAGCCGCAGCCCGCGACGGGGACTATCATCCACAAGCCTAATCAAACATTCTAACCGATATGAAAAAGTTTTTTGCAGCAACATGCGCCGTGGCCGCGCTCTTCAGCTCGTGCCACAACAACTCGCCCAAGGCGAACCTCAAGTCTGACATCGACACCCTGAGCTACGAGATGGGTATCGTCATGTCGGCCGACGAAAAAGACTTTGCCAACATGCTCACCCAGCAGGGCAGCGACTCCAGCTACGTCGACGAGTTCCTCAGAGGCTACATCGACGGCATGAAGTCGGCCGAGGACAAGCAGAAGCTGGCCTACAACATGGGTGTACAGGCCGGTATGCAGATCAAGATGCAGATGCCCATGATGGAGCAGCAGGTCTTCCAGGGCGACTCCACCAAGAAGGTGAGCATCAAGAACTTCGTGGCCGGCTTCGTGGCTCAGGCCAAGGGCACCAACGACCTCAAGGTCAACGGCAAGCTCGTCGACAAGCAGGAAGCCAACCGCCTCATCATGGACTACATCTTCACCAAGCAGCGCACCGAAGGTGAGGAATTCCTCGCCAAGGTGGCCAAGGAGAAGGACGTGAAGAAGCTCTCCGACGGCATCCTCTACAAGGTCATCGAAGCCGGACAGGGCGACCAGCACTGCACCGCCACCGACAGCGTCATCGTGAAGTACGAAGGCAAGCTCGTGAACGGCACCGTCTTTGACTCCTCCGAGCACGCTCCCGGCGGCACCGCCACCCTCTCGCTCAAGCAGGTCATCAAGGGTTGGCAGACGGCTCTTCCCCAGATGCCCGTGGGCGCAACCTGGGAGATCTACCTGCCCTACAGCCAGGCCTACGGCGAACAGGGCAACGGACGCATCCCGCCCTACTCGGCCCTCATCTTCAAGATTACCCTGGTGGGCATTGCCAAATAAACTGCCGTAACATCATCTCTCCGACAACACATGAAACTATCACTGGTTTGCTGTCTGGCACTGGCTGCCATGACAGTAGTGCCCGCCCAGGCACAGAAGAAGGGCAAGAAGGCCAAGAAGCAGTCTGCCGCCGCAGTGGTGCCCGCCCGGCAGATTCCGGCCGCCGTCGACGGCCAGACGTTCAGCTTCGCCATGGGCGTGGTCCAGGGCGTGAGCCTCAAGCAGTACCTCATCGCCCAGATGGGCGTTGACTCGGCCTACGTGAAGTATGCCATGGAAGGCATGAACGCCACGCTCGACGACGATGCCCGCAAGCGCGCCGAGGCTTATGCCGCCGGCCTGCGCATCGCCGACATGAACCGCCGCAACCTGCCCATGATGAACAAGCAGGCCTGTGGCAAGGAGGACTCGACCTATGTCGATGCCAAGGAGTTCGAGCGCGGACTCACACTGAGCGTGCTCGGCGAGGCTCCCCTCGAACAGGACAGCGCGATGAAGGTCGTAGAACAGCAGTTCAAGCACCAGCAGGAGACCTTCAAGCTGGCCAACCTGGAGTGGCTCGAAGCCAACAAGAAGCTCAAGGGCGTGAAGACCCTGCCCAGCGGCCTCCAGTACCGCGTGCTCACCGAGGGCAACGGCCCGGTAGCCACCGACAGCTCGGAGGTGGAGGTTCACTACGAAGGCTCGCTCATCGACGGCACAGTCTTCGACTCGTCCTACAAGCGCGGCAAGCCCGCCACCTTCCGCCCCGACCAGGTCATCAAGGGCTGGCGCGAGGCCCTCACCCAGATGCCCGAAGGCTCTGTGTGGGACCTCTACATCCCCTCGGAGCTGGGCTACGGCGAGCGCGGCCAGGGACGCAACATACCCGGCAACGCCACCCTCGTGTTTAAGGTGGAGGTGCTCAAGGTGAAGCCCGTCGGCGAGGCGAAGTAGCGGCCGGCCACTCCGGAAACCCCGGACAATCCGGAAACTCCGGACTCTCCGGAACACCCGGACTCTCCGGACTCTCCGCCCCTCCCCCCTCCAACAAGTCCAGCCTCAGAAACAACAGTCCCTGCGACAGGTTTTCCTGTCGCAGGGACTGTTGTTTCTGAGCGTCACCTCAGCGGCCTCCGGCCGCCCGTCACAGCCGGCACTGTTCGGCCGTGACGGCCTCGCGCATGAAGAGCGACGCGCTCTCGGCGAACTTCTCGGCGTTTTCGGTCGTCAGGTAGCGACAGGTGCCGTGCTGGCTCAGCCGCGCCTGCATGTCGGCATGGCGCGTCAGATAGCTGCGCAGCGAAGCCGCCACATATTCGCCCTGAGGCACGATGCGCACGCCCGGCGGCGTGTACTTCAGAATCTTGTCCATGAGCAGCGGGTAGTGGGTGCAGCCCAGGATGAGCGTGTCGATTTCGGGGTCACGCCTCAGGATGCCCTCGATGCGCTTCTGCACGAAGTAGTCGGCACCGGGCGAGTCGAACTCGTAGTTCTCGACCAGGGGCACCCACATGGGGCAGGCCTGTCCCGTGACGGTCATGTCGGGCCAGAGCTTGCGCAGCTCCATCTCGTAAGAGCCCGAGTTGATGGTGCCCGCCGTGGCCAGCACGCCCACGTGGCGCGTGTGGCTCAGGCTCCCCACCGCCTCGACCGTGGGCCGGATGACACCCAGCACGCGGCGCGTGGCGTCGAGTTGCGGCAGGTCGTTCTGCTGGATGGTGCGCAGGGCCTTGGCCGAGGCCGTGTTGCAGGCCAGGATGACCAGCGGGCAGCCCCGGTCGAAGAGCTCGGCGACAGCCTGGAGCGTGTAGCGGTAGATGATTTCGAAGGAGTGTGAACCGTAGGGGGCGCGCGCGTTGTCGCCCAGATACAGGTAGTCGTACTGCGGCAGCATCTGGCGCATCTGGCGCAGGATGGTCAGGCCGCCGTAGCCGGAGTCGAATACGCCAATAGGACTGTTCATAGCGGGGAAATCTCAGAGGGGGAGGGTTCTGCAGGTACGGCCTGCGGCACCGGTGTGGGCAGCAGTGTGGGCACAGCATCGCCGTAGCGCAGCTTTTCGGTCACGTAGGGGGTGGCATCCTCGGCCACGGAGGGGTGGACGAAGGGGAAGACACCGGCGTCGAGGTCGAAAATGTACTCGTAGCCGCGCTCCAGCCCGACGGCACGCAGGGCGGCGGCCAGCTGCTGGCGCAGGGGCTTCAGCAGTTCGTCCTCAGCGCAGCGGAGCAGTGAGTCGGCCTGGTGGCGGAAGGCGATGGAGCGTTCCATCTGTTCCTGGAGGTCTCGCTGCCGCTTGAGCAGGATGTTCTGCGGAAAGTCCTTTTGTCCCTGCAGGAACTCCGAGAAGAGCCGCTTGAAGTTCTGCTCGTTGTAGGCCGTTTCGGCTTCATACTTGCGGCGCAGGTCGGCCAGCTCGCTCTGGGCGCGGGCATAGGCGGGCAGGGAGCGCAGCAGCGAATCGCTGTGCACGTAGCCGTACTTCACAGTGCTCTGGGCCGAAAGCGCGAGCGGCAGCAGGGCGAACAGGAGGGTGATAAGGTGCTTCATGGGAGGGGTACAGATGTGGGTGGGAGGGGGTGGGACTAATAGCAGTCATAGTTGACCGAGGCGGGCGAGCCTTCGGGCGTGTAGTAGTTACACAGCTCGATGTTGCCGCTGCGCAGGCTGTAGTCGAAGTCGAGGGTGTAGTTGCGGCTCGCGTCTTCAAACTCGAAGGCGATGCTCTTCACGAGGTTGGCCGTGGGCCGTCCGAGCAGGCCGGCATAGTAGAGGTGTTCGTAGCCCAGCAGGCCGAGCTGCTTGCTCACGGTGGGGGGCAGCACGCCGTTGGAGTTGGGCACGATGGTGGGCGTGAAGCGCAGGACGACGGGAGCGTTGCCCGTTTCGACATAGCTGATTTCGGAGATGTTGCCGCCCACGTATTCGATGTCGGCCGTGGTGGTGTAGGACTGGCCGATGCCTACGCTCTCGTCGTAGACCACCTTCTTCCACTTCACGAGCCGTCCGTCCAGCCCGTAGTTGAAGGTGTAGACGTTGCGGTTGACGCGCATTTCGGCCACGTAGCCGAGCGAGTTGAGCGTGAGCTGCGTGTCGCTGCCCGTAGAGTTTTTCACCTTCACCTGCTGGTAGCCGTAGGTGAGCTGGCTGGAGTAGCTGTAGTTCTCGTTGGCGTCGGCCGAGTGCATAGTGCCCAAGGCCTGCGTGAGCCGCCCGCCCTTGTAGGTGAAGCGCCAGTCGTAACACGGCTCGCTGTTGCCGCGGTTGGTCACGGCGTAGACGTTGTAGCCCGTGGTCGAGGGCAGGGTGGGTTTGAGTGCGGGGTGGTCGTCGTCGGAACACGAGGCGGCCAGCAGCGTGGCGAGAGCCAGCGCCAGGAGGGTGCGGTATGTCTTCATGCAGTTTCGTTCATTTGGTTGGACGGGCAAACTTACGGAAAAACTCTGGAACACGGTGAAGGAAAGGGCAAGAAATGGATTTGTCGCGCCGAATGGCACACTATGCACGCTGCGCCGCCTGTCTGTTCGCGAGAAAGGAGGGCTGCCGCCGCGAGGGCTAAAAAAACAAAAACGCTTGGCCATGCCGTCGGCTTGTCCTACCTTCGTGGATGAAATCCTCAAATTCTTTTTGCCATGACTCACCACGAACTTATGCAGCGCGCCATCGAACTGAGCGTGCAGAACGTACAGCAGGGCGGCGGGCCGTTTGGCGCGGTCATTGCCCGCCACGGCGAGGTGCTGGCCGAGGGTGTGAACCGCGTGACGGCCAACCACGACCCCACGGCTCACGCCGAGGTGCAGGCCATCCGCGAGGCGGCCCGCCGGCTGGGCACTTTCGACCTCACGGGCTGCGACATCTACGCCTCGTGCGAGCCTTGCCCCATGTGTCTCGGCGCGATCTATTGGGCGCGGCTCGACCACCTCTATTATGCCGCCACCCAGCACGATGCCGCCGGAGCCGGCTTCGACGATGCCTTCATCTACCACGAACTGGCCCTGGACCCGAAGGAGCGGAGCCTGTCCACGCAGCAGCTGCTCCACGGCGAGGCCCAGCAGGCCTTCGCTGACTGGCGCGACAAGGAGGACCGCACGGACTATTGAGAGAGCTATCGCAATCCAAGTGTCGCAAGCATGTTTGGTTGGGAAATGAGGCGTTCAAGGCGCGCCCCGAAGGGGCAAAGATTGTGCAAGTAAGAGCAGAGCCAAGCTTGCTTGAGCTATGCCGAGCGCAGCCAATCTTATGCAACGAGCGCATAGCCCAGGGCAACTTGGGAGTAATGAGGCGTTCAAGGCGCGCCCCGAAGGGGCAACGAGCGCATAGCCCAGGGCAACTTGGGAATAATGAGGCGTTCAAGGCGCGCCCCGAAGGGGCAACGAGCGCATAGCCCAGGGCAACTTGGGAATAATGAGGCGTTCAAGGCGCGCCCCGAAGGGGCAACGAGCGCATAGCCCAGGGCA
>CALZRA010000071.1 GCA_945828345.1 uncultured Bacteroidales bacterium | reverse complement strand
AAGGCAGGTTCATTACCTTCGGATGTTGGCGCAGCCACCAGATGTCGGCCTTGTTGCCAGCCAAACGGGTGCAGTGAATGCGGCTCTGCTGTCCGGCACCAATACCGATGGCCTGACCATCCTTGGCGTAGCATACCGAATTGGACTGGGTATACTTCAGGGTGATAAGGGCTATCTTGAGGTCGCGCAGTGCGGCTTCGGTGAATGTTTTGTTCTCGGTAGGAATCTGTGAGAACAGGCTGGCATCGTTCAGGTCAATCTCATTACGTCCCTGTTCGAAAGTCACACCGAACACCTGCTTGCGTTCAAGCGGTGCGGGGCGATAGTTGACGTCCATCTTCAGAATCACATAAGTGCCCTTGCGCTTGGCCCGTAGGATTTCGAGAGCTTCGGGTGTATAGTCGGGTGCAATGACACCGTCGCTCACTTCGCGCTTGATAAGCAGGGCCGTGGCTTCATCGCAGGTGTCGCTCAGGGAGATGAAGTCGCCGTACGACGACATACGGTCGGCACCGCGTGCACGGGCATAAGCCGTGGCAATGGGTGAAAGCGGCAGGGTGAGGTCGTCTACAAAGTAAATCTTGCGAAGCGTGTCGCTCATCGGCAAGCCTACGGCAGCACCGGCAGGCGACACGTGCTTGAACGAGGCTGCGGCAGGCAGACCCGTGGCAGCCTTCAGTTCGCGAACCAGCTGCCAGCCATTCAGTGCATCCAGAAAGTTGATGTAGCCCGGCCGGCCGCCAAGCACTTCGATGGGGAGCTCGCCTTGCTCCATATAAATGCGCGACGGCTTCTGGTTGGGGTTGCAGCCGTACTTGAGTTCCAATTCTTTCATTGTATGGTTTTGCTTTATGTTACTGTAAGGGGGGAAGAGAATCGTTGTCTGTCATTCCAGGACACCACATTCCTGCCAGCTCTTCACCATCTTTTCGGCATCGGCCAGCGCCGTTTCGCTGTCCACTTCATATTCCTTGCAGAGCAGGTCGGCCAGCTTTTGTGCGTCGAAGGTTTCGTTCTCGACGGCCTGCCACAGGTAGGCGGCACTTTCATTCAGCGCAATCATCTGGCTGAAGTCCACGTTTTCAATGCCTGAGGCAATGACCACTTTCTCTCCGCAGATGTCGCGGAGCTCAAATCCTTTTTTTATTCTCATTATGTTTTGCTGTTGTGTTCCAAGGGTGGGGTAGCAGACAGTTGGGGACACTGTCAAGTTTGGGCCGGGTGTTGTAGGGAGTCCTTTCCGAGCAGTATCCTGACACGGCGGTAAACACCCAGAATGATGCGGCGGAAGGGTTTCAGTGCCAGCCACACCTGTGAATAGATGCGCCATTTCAGACCATCCGTGCGGTCGGGCTTGCTGCGTCCTTTGCGGTAGAAGGCAGTGGCTATGCCCACCACGTCTGTGTCACGACACGTTTCTGTGCCTTTGATGTTGCCGTCGCCCATCAGCACCAGTCTGTTGTCCCGCCGGCTGATGACCCGGTGCAACACATAATGCTCGGGCGACACTTCAGCCAATACCACATCGCGCACCTTGACTGCTTCGGGAACAATCGGTGCCAGCAACACCTTGTCGCGGTTTGACTCTAAAAAGAGCCTCATGCTGTAGCCTTTTACGCGCAAGGTAGCCGTATGGCCTTGCTGCAAGGCCCGTTTCACCTCGGCAATCAGCAGGTGGTTGGGAACTTCAAGAACGCGGGTATACATATAATATATATTATAGGGCTGTAGTGAGGTGGGCGAAGCTCAATCGGACAGCCTCTTCGTCGGGACGGCATTTCAAGTAGAAGGCCGGCACCTTCTGGGCTACCAAGTTGACCGTTTCGGTAATGGCCCTGTAGGTCGTTTCGTCCCAGATCATGGTAGAACATGACGAAAGCACCGAGGCATAGGCTTGCAGCTTGCCCTCCCGGGCGATGATGTTTTCGGGGAATTGTTCCAGACGCAGGAAAGCACCGGCTGGCATCGACAGATTGCGGTAGCAAGGCGTCTTGCCGCTCCACGGTGTCCCATACACCTTTATGCTGCCATCATCCAGCACGCGCACGGCTGGATTGTCATCGTTCAGCAGGTCAGCACCAGGCACATAGCGCCGCCACAGTCCTGAGTGCGTGCTCTTTCCCGTACCGCTCTTGCCCAGGAAGAGATAGCCCTTGCCGTCATACATGGTCACTGAAGCGTGCATGAGCAGTGTGTTGTGGCTTGCTGCTGCAAAGGCAAAGGCAATCATCAGCGCATTGCCCAAACCGAAACGGCGTTGTTGCAACTCACCAAACGGCGAAATGCGGCACACGGCGAATTCTGCTTCCGTTTCCATGGCACAGGCCAACTGGCCGTCTGTGTCACTGATCAGAATCTTATATCCCTTTTCGGTCAGATATATGCCGTGGTTTGTGCCGCCGCAGTCAAATTGTCCCAGCTCCTTGCCACGCGGCGTACTGTCTACCGCATCCGAATCAACAGTAGCTTCCAGTATCAACGGTTCGTGGCATTCTTTGAGATAGAAGGGGGCGTATGAGGGCAGAAGCCTTTTCAGTTCGTCCGCTTGGGGAGCGTGGATGGCAAAGCAGCTGTCAGCTACCTTAAAACAGAGTGTTTCCATGCAGGCCGGGAATATCTTGGAATAAGTGTAAAACGTTGGGAATGGCGAAGCCGCGGTACGTATGGTTTCGCCAGCGCAAGGGTTGACAACTCCCTTTGCGCTTCACTCGTCATCAAGCAATGGCGGCAACATGAAGTCGCTGGCCGTCAGCTCGGTGAAATGCAGGTCCTTCTGTTTGGCTGCCTGCTTTCGCAGGGCCACCAGTTTCTTTTCGAGTTTTTCCTTTTGGGTGTCAAAGAAGACAACGCATGTGTGCGCCCTGTTGAAGCGGTTGTCTAAATAAGTTTTGAAGGTGGCAGCCCACTCCGAACGTCTTTCCAGGAAACGGGTTTTCTTGTCTATCTGTGCGCCGGGCAAGGTGCTGACAGGCGACACATAAACAGTAGAGTCGCTGAAGCAGGTGCCATAGGCAAAGGCATAAACGGTTTGTCCTTTCCGGCTCGCGGCCTGTGCGGTGTTGGGTATGCAAAGGGTGAGCAAGCTTGTCAGCAATATCAATGCGTATTTCATCGTCCTTTTTAAATATGTTGGGTGCAAAGATAGTGCAAGGCGAGCGTAGTGCAAAAGAAAAGCTGAAAGTTTTTGTTTTGCACTACCGAGCCGCAGCCTATCTTATTGAAAGATAGTGCAAGGCGAGCGTAGTGCAAAAGAAAAGCTGAAAGTTTTTGTTTTGCACTACCGAGCCGCAGCCTATCTTATTGAAAGATAGTGCAAGGCGAGCGTAGTGCAAAAGAAAAGCTGAAAGATTTTGTTTTGCACTACCGGGGGCGCAGCCTATCTTATTGAAAGATAGTGCAAGTGGGAGCAAAGCAAAAGAAGACCCCGCAGCATATCCCTCGAAAACAAAGTGCCGTGTCAGTTTTCTGACATGCCGAGTTGTTTTTCCTAAGTGCCGCTTAGAAAAACCTAAGTGCCGAGTTGTTTTTACCAGACGATATGGCCTGATGGCCAAACCTGCCGTACAGTCTGTTCTGCTTCTTGAAAGCCGAAAACACCCGCTTTTTGAACAGATTCGAATGCCTGTTACAAAAAAAATACTACGGTTGCACCGTTAGAAATGGATTTCTCTCTATCTTTGCACGAAATAAATGTTTAAGAGTTGTTTAGTTTGGAGAATGGTTGGCCGCCCTTCCTGTGGTGTACTGCGGCGTGTAGTCAATGGCTGGGCTTTCCGCTCTCTCAACTATAAAACATCAAAAGCCAAGCTGACTTGACTTTAAAAAGCATCCAATCAGCGTGGTTACAATATTTTACAATCGATTACGTTCTTACTAATACCATAGTCTGAACTTCACTTCACGAAACCATCATCCTTCTTCTATATGAAAATATACAAGGCTCTTCTCTTCTTGGCTCTCCTTTGGGGCGCGGCGTTTGATTTGGCTGCGCAAACTGCTATGAGCGACACGCAGGTCATGCAGTTCATGATAAAGGAAAACGAAAAGGGTACGCCCCGCACTGAAATCGTGACGAAACTCATCGAGCGCGGCGTGTCGATTGACCAAATCAGACGCATCAAGGACAAGTATGAAAAGCAGCAGAACGGCGAGGTGATTGGTGCAAGAAACATCAGCGGTTCGGGGTCAAGCTCGCGTATGCGTTCGCCCAACGGTGATGAGAAAGATCCTAAAGGACAGAACCAGCGTCCCAGCCGACGCGAACAGGAGGATGTGACTAAAATGTCAGAAAAGCAGCGTGCCATCTACGAGCAGCGCCGCGACTACAATTATCTGAACGAGATTGACGGAATTTTGCCCGACTCGCTCGAAGCCATGGGCTTTTGGGATGAAGAGGAACTGTTCCCCCAGACACCTGCCGAGAAGCAGGTGTTCGGTCGTAACATATTCAACAACCGCTTGCTTAGTTTTGAGCCGAATATGAACATTGCCACGCCGTCTAACTACCGTTTGGGACCGGGCGATGCCGTGTTTGTCGATGTGTGGGGAGCTTCACAGGAGCGTTTTGAATGTACTGTTACGCCCGACGGAACGATCCTGATTGACAATTATGGACCGGTCACAGTCGACGGACTGACCGTAGCGCAGGCCAACCAGCGCCTTAAAAGCACGCTGGGCAGCCGTTATAGCGGCTCGAATGTCAGGCTCACGGTCGGACAGACACGTACCATTACCATCGACGTGATGGGCGAAGTGATGGTGCCTGGCTCATACACCCTTTCGGCCTTTGCCACTGTCTTCAACGCCCTTTATATGGCGGGCGGTACCAACGAAATCGGTACGCTGCGTAACATCCGCATCTATCGTAACGGCAAGCTCATTTCGACCTGCGACATTTACGACTATATCCTTAATGGTAACATGAAGGGCAACGTGCGGCTCACGTCGGGCGATGTCATCATTGTAGAGCCCTACGAATGTCTGGTCCAGGTGACGGGCAAGGTCAAGCGGCCTATGTACTACGAAATGAAGCAGTCTGAAAGCGTGGGCACGCTGTTGAAGTACGCCGGCGGTTTCACTGGCGATGCCTATCAGTCGCAAGTGCGCCTCATGCGCAAGGCCGGCGGAACGCTTTCGGTATATTCTGTCGATGATTTCGACCGCAATGCCTTCCAGCTCATGGACGGTGACTCCGTGTCAGTTGACAGTGTGCTCCAACGTTACAGCAACATGGTCGAAGCCAAGGGAGCACTTATGCGTCCCGGCTTGTTCCAAATGGACGGCAGCATTACTACGGTACGCCAGCTCATCGAAGCGGCAGGCGGTCTGTCGGAAGATGCCTTTATGGCCCGCGGTCTGCTTCACCGCCGCAAGGAAGACCGTTCGCTCGAAGCACTCTCGTTCGATGTCAAGGGCATCATGGACCATACAGTGGCCGACATATCCCTGCGCAATGAGGACGTTCTTTACATTGCCTCGCAGAAGAGCATACAGGAAGAGCGTGTACTCACTATTCATGGCGAAGTGAACTACCCCGGCACCTACGAATTTGCAGAGAACACTACCATTGAAGACTTTATCCTGCAAGCGGGTGGTCTGAAGGATGCTGCCTCGACAGTCAAGGTCGATATCTCCCGCCGAATCCGTGACCATCAGTCTATACAGTCCAAGGCGCAGGTGGCTCAGTCCTATACCTTTGCGTTGAAGGACGGCTTTGTCATTGACGGCACACGGGGTTTTGTACTTGAACCGTTTGACGAAGTGTTCGTGCGCCGTTCACCGGGTTACGTCGAGCAGCAGCATGTCAGCGTGTCGGGCGAAGTTGCCTTCGAAGGCACGTATGTGCTGGCCAACAAGGGTATGCGCTTGACCGACCTCATCCGCGAAGCTGGCGGTCTGACCGACGAAGCCTATGCAGCCGGTGCCCATTTGGAACGGACTTTGACTCCAGAAGAGAAGATCAAGCAAGAGACCATGTTGAAGATGGCTGTCAGTGGCGACTCGCTCGACATGAGCCAGCTCGAAATGGGCGATGTGCAGATGGTCGGTATCAATCTGGATGAAGCGATGAAGAATCCGGGCAATGACCGTTGGGACATCGTGTTGCGTGAAGGCGACAAGCTGGTAGTACCGCAGTACAGCAACACTGTTTCAATCAATGGTCAGGTCATGTATCCTAACTCGGTGGCCTATCGCAAGGGAGCCAAGCTCTCGTTCTACATCGATCAGGCCGGTGGTTATGGTCTGCGTGCCAAGCGTCGCCGTGTGTTTGCCGTGAACATGAACGGTACGGTGACCCGCGTACGTTCATCCAAGGACATCACACCGGGCTGTACCATCCTTGTACCAGCCAAGTCGCGCCGCAAGAACATGTCGTTCAGCGAAATCCTCTCGCTCGGTACGATGACTGCGACATTGGGAACAGTCATTGCCACCCTTGTCAAGTAACCTCTACTCCCAGCATATTCACTGGAACATTTAAGGGCTCCGTTAGTTGCCGTGCTGTTTGCACTACAACTAACGGAGCCTTCTTTTTGCTTTCTGGAATTATGTTTCTTGGGGATATGAGATTTTAGGTGGCTCAAGCCGAAATCCCTGTGCATGATTTTGGGATAAATGTGTGAATGCAAGCGTTCAAGGCACTTAAAGAAAGGGCAAAATCGTTGAAAAACAGGTTGTTTACTTACGCTTTTGCCCTTTCAGGGCGCACTTCATCGCCTCGTTCCACCCAGGGCGTTGCCCTGGGCTATGTGCTTGTTGGGCTTTCAGCCCGCTCCTTGAACGCAGGTTAACCCGCAATCCCTCCGGGGCGCGTATAGAACGCAGGTTTCCAATTTTTCGTTTAGGCGGGCCTTTGCCCGCCCTCCCAGCCGAATGCGCCTGTAACATTGGATGAAACATGGTTTTTTCCTAAGTAATTGCAGCGGGTAAACCTGCGTTCAAGGAGCAGAATAAAGGGTGCTTGTAAACATGCGTTAAAGTATACCTCGAAGGGATTGCGGGTAAACATGCGTTCAAGGAGCGGGCTGAAAGCCCAACAAGCGCATAGCCCAGGGCATCGCCCTGGGTTGGTTAACCGCCGCCAATGCGCCCTGCAAGGGCAAAAGCGTGTAGAATCATAACCCTGTTTGCTTACGCTTTTTCATAAAATTGGCTGCGTTCGGCATAGCTCAAGCAAGCTTGGCTCTGCTCTCACTTGCACAATCTTTGCCCTTGCAGGGCGCACTTCATCGCCTTGTTCTACCCAGGGTGATGCCCTGGGCTACGCGCTTATGCCCCTTCTTTAAGTACCTTGAACGCTTTAGACACTAACTTTATAACCTCATAACCTTATCCCTCATAACCCAAGAAAACAACCTTATCCCTCATAACCTTCGAAATATTCAAAGACCTCGTCCTGTCCCATAGTTTCGATCAGCCGGGCTGTTTCCTTGATAGCCTCGTCGTGTCCTGTCAGTGCTGCAAAAGGTGCGAATTGGGCTGCACGGGCCGACAGAGGCATTGGCGGATGATTGGCCGAAGTGGGGTGGGGCAGGTTGATAATGTCGTCGTAGCTGTCAGTCATGCCTTGTGTCCTCCTATTTGTTCATTGCGCTGGCGGCCTGTAGCCCCTTCCTGAAAGTTCAGGCCCTTCAGGATGGCATTCTTGCCGAAACGCCTTTTCAGTTCCAGTATGGTTTGTTGCACCCGACGCTCCTTGCTGAGTGCTTCGCGTTCCTGTTGCCGCTGCCTGAGCTGCTCTTCGCAGTCGGTAAAAAGGTCGAGCTGTACAGGCACAGGCCGTGACAGTATGGCTTCGCCTACCACATGTTCGGCTGTCAGATTTAGCCGCCTCACCAACAGGTCAGCATTGACAATGCGGTGAAACAGCTGTACGGTGGCTGTTGTGATTTGCTTGGCCGATGATGTAGGCAGCTCCAGTCGGATGCTGCCATGGGCAGACTTGGGCACCTGACGGCCATAGTGGTCGGTGTGCAGCGGTCCGATGTAACATTCACAGATTGCCGCATCGTCCAGATTGGCTTTGTCATACCCGACAGATATGGTCAGCCGGTCGGTCACGAGCCGTTTCTCCAGAAGGGCCAAAGCCAGCTGGTCGGCCATTTCCATGATGACCACCAGGGCCTTCGCAGTGGTGTAAGGACAGGTAAGCACTTGTCCGCTGCTCAGCGAGTGGCTCTCTGGCCGATAGGCCTTGATAGCCTCTATCGTACAAGGCTCCCATCCCCAGGCGTGGTCGATAAGCAATTCGGCGTTTATCCCAAACAGGCGGTAGAACAGCTCTTCGTGCTTCAGGGAGTAGCGGGCAATCTTGCCCATGGTGTCGATGCCGTAGTCTGCCAGCCGGTTAGCTATCCCTCGTCCCACACGCCAGAAGTCGGTAATCGGCCGGTGATTCCATAACTGGCGGCGGTAGCCCATTTCGTCGAGTTCGGCAATGCGCACACCGTCGCTGTCGGCAGGCAGGTGCTTGGCCACTATGTCCATAGCAACCTTGGCCAGATAGAGATTCGTGCCGATGCCGGCTGTTGCCGTGATGCCCGTTTGTCGCAACACATCGCGGATGATGGTCATGGCTAACTGGTGGGCAGTGAGCTTATAGGTGGCGAGATAGGCGGTAACATCCATGAACACCTCGTCGATGCTGTACACATGGATATCCTCAGGGGCAATGTAGTTCAGGTATATCTGGTAGATGCGCGTACTGTAGTCTATGTAGAAGGCCATGCGGGGCACCGCCTTGATGTAGTCCACCTCCCAGTCGGGATGTGCCTTCAGTTCTCGGTCATCGGTCGATTTGCCTGCCAAGGGCCGCCAATTCATCTGTCTCCTCCGTTGGTTGTTCACCTCTCTCATGCGCTGTTCCACCTCAAACAGACGGGCACGGCCTCCCAGACCATACGCCTTGAGCGAAGGTGATATGGCCAGACAAATGGTCTTCGACGTGCGGCTCACGTCTGCCACAACCAAGTTGGTGGTGAGCGGGTCAAGCCCTCGTTCCACACACTCCACACTGGCGTAGAACGATTTGAGGTCAATGGCTATGTAACTTCGGTCTGTGGGCATGGAGGTAAAGATATACTTTCTTAGGTTATGAGGGATAAGGTTATGAGGTTATAATTCAAGTTTCGCAAGTAGTTGCAGATAGTTAGCAAGGGGTCAAGGCACACCCGAAGGGGACAAAGATTGTGCAAGTGAGGGCAGAGCCAAGCTTGCTTGAGCTATGCCGAGCGCAGCCAATATCCACGACGCTTTTCTCTTAACGCTTTTGCCCTTTCAGGGCGCACTTCATCGCTTCACTCTACCCAGGGCGATGCCCTGGGCTAAGCGCTTGTTGGGCTTTCAGCCCGTGCCTTGAACGCTTGTCAACTAACGGCAGCGACCTGCGAAAGTTGATTTATAATCTTTCAGCCCGTGCCTTGAACGCTTGTCAACTAACGGCAGCGACCTGCGAAAGTTGATTTATAATATTACCATTTGATAGGCAGAAGGTGCTGCCACACAAAGTTTATAGCCTCATAAGCTAAAATCTCATAACCTAAGAAATGCGCATTCTGGTCCAGAGGTATCGGGGTATCAGTTGCCAGAAGAACACCAGCAGGCGGTACATCCAGTTGATGGTGACCACCGCCTTGCGTTTTTCGAGTGCATCCACGATGTCTGCTGCCACCTGTCCTGCCTGAAGCTGCATGGGGAAATTGCTTCCTTCAATCAAGGGAGTCTTGACAAATCCGGGGCGGATGTCGGTGATATGCAGGTGGCGCAGCCCTTTGATGCGTGCCAGCTGGCAGAGGCATTCTAAATAATGGCTGGTGAAACGTTTGGAGGCAGAATAGGCCGGCGCGGCACCGAGCCCTTTCGTACGGGCAATGGAACTGATCACGGCTAACTGGGCAGCGGTTTCTTGATGCATCTCAAAATACCTGAAGGCTTCGCCTACCATGCGTGCCATGCCGAGGCAGTTGGTTTCGATGGTAGACAGTTCCTTTTCTGCTTCGAGTGCCGTGTTTTGGTAGCCTATCCCCGAACTGTGAAAGTACAGGTCCATGCCTCCCAACCGTTCCATGAGGCGGTGCAGGCCGTCCGTCGCTTGGGCATGGGTTACGTCAATCACCTCGTATGCCACAATGCCCTCGGTTTCTGCCACCATCTTTTCAAGGAGGTCCTTTCGTCTGCCGGCTACGCCAACTCTCCAGTTGCGCCCGGCCAAAAGCTTGGCTACCTCATAGCCTATGCCTGAGGTAGCTCCCATCACTATGGCAGAACGTGCCTGTTGTTTGTGGTTCGTCATTTGTTGTTCCTGATTTCGAGCGTAATGTCCCTGTACTCCCGTTTGCCCTCAATGTAGTCGGCATAGAGCAACTCTTCGCTTCTGCCCTTCAAAATATGGCATTTGCCGCACAACCTACAGTTGTGCAGACATTTCCACGCTTCGTGCACATACGCCAAGCGTGCTTCTCTTGTTGAAGACGCAATGCTGGGAGGGGATGTCATGAAATGATTGTTTTCTTTAATTCGCGGATAAATTATGGCAATTCACGTTCAAAAAAGCATGAACGTAAATTGCCGTAATTGAATATCAGATTGTGGGGTTATCAGATTTTAGGTTGTGAGGTTATTGCTGAGGTTATAAGGGATAAGGTTATGAGGTTATAACATTACTATTGGAACAGACGAATCTCCAATCGCTCAATTGGTGACTTTATAACCTCATAACCCCATAACCAGTAACCTGTTCAATAGTCCAACCTACGGGCCTTAGCCATTATAGTCATTTATGACCCGCAGCGAAGCATACACCAGATAGGCAATGAGCAGCAGGTACATGCCGAGCGACAGCCATTCGGCAGCAGGTGTATTCGTCCAGTTGGGAATGGCGAGCTGGATGCCACCAAACTGCAAGGCGGCACTGACCACACCCATCAAGGCACCGCCGGCAATGAAGCCCGAGGCCAACAGCGTGCCCCGTTCGTTGCGCAAGCCGTTGAGCTGCGTGTCGGTGGAACGTGTGTTGACATACCAGTTGACAGCACCACCCACAATGAGCGGCAGGTTGAGCTGTAAGGGGATGAACATGCCGAGCGCGAAGGCCAAGGCTGAGATTCCGCAGGCATTCAGCACCAGTGCGATGACCGCACCGATACCATAGAGCAACCAGGGTGCTCCTTGTCCCGACATGAGCGGCTCAATGACAGCCGCCATGGCACGTGCCTGCGGTGCTGCCATGACATCAGTGTTGTCGGGCGTGAAGCCGTATGCCTTGTTCAATATCATAATCACGCCGCCTACTGTAGCAGCCGAAACGAGAATGCCCAGGAACTTGTAGGTCTCCTGATACTTGGGCGTGCTGCCTAACCAATAGCCAATCTTCAGGTCAGTAATGAAGGCACCTGCGCTGGACAGGGCCGTACATACCACACCACCCATGATGAGGGCAGCCACCATGCCGCCAGTACCTTTCAGGCCCACCAGTACCATGATGATGGACGAGAGGATGAGCGTCATGAGCGTCATGCCGCTGACCGGGTTGCTGCCCACAATGGCAATGGCATTGGCTGCCACCGTGGTGAACAGGAAAGCGATGATGGCTACAATGAGAATGCCGACCAGCGTGAAGAGCAGGTTGCCGCCCATCACACCCGTGTAAAAGAACACAGCGGTTACCAGAATGGCCAGCAGCGAACCGATGGCGATGATTTTCATCGAAAGGTCGCGCTGCGTACGCTGGTCGGCAGCGGGATTGGCATTGCCCTTGAAGATTTTGCCTACCAAGGTAAAGGCACTTCTGATAACGCCCCAGCTCTTCACCACACCGATGATGCCGGCCATGGCTATACCACCGATGCCGATGCTCTTGGCATAGTTGAACAGCTGTTCGGGCGTGGCATCAGCCGCCAGCAAAGGCTGGTTGCTGCCCGAGGCAATGTTCATGTCGGGGAACACCAGGGCTATGCCGGGTACAATGACCCACCACACAACGACTGAACCGAAGCAGATGATGGAGGCGTATTTCAGTCCGACAATGTAACCCATGCCCAGCAGGGCCGCACTGGTGTTGCAGCTGAACACGAGCTTGGTCTTGTCGGCAAAGGCGGCTCCCATCTCAGTGACACGGCTGGTGAAGTTTTCTGTCCATGCGCCCAGACTGGCCACCAGAAAGTCATAGAGTCCGCCCACCATGCCGGCTACCAGCAGGGGCATGGCCTGCGAACCGCTCTTTTCGCCCGAAATCAACACCTGTGTCGAGGCTGTGGCTTCGGGGAAAGGATACTTGCCGTGCATGTCCTTCACAAAATACTTGCGGAAGGGAATGAGGAACAGGATGCC
>CALZRA010000070.1 GCA_945828345.1 uncultured Bacteroidales bacterium | reverse complement strand
AAAGGTCGCTCTAAAAAACAGCAGGCAGCCGGAATAAATGAACTCACTCATGGGGTGGTCTTTAAAACCTAATTTATAGAACACCCCTAAAGTTTATGATTTGCTTAGTCTTCGTTCATGTTGCTCCACATGTCGGAGTTCCAGCCCTCGCGCTTGTTGGAGAGAATATGGTTCTTGTCGGTGATGCCTTCGTCGGTGTGTGCTGACATGGCTACCATGCCTTCGGTATAGAGGTTGATGAGGGTAGCTTGGGGAGCTGAATAATCCATCAATAACGATGCTACCACTATTGTCATTGTTAATCCAGTCGCCAGTGCCGCGCAGTTCGAAATGCCAGGGATATTGATTCTGTAAAGAAGAATTCCCATTAGCCACTAAAGCAGTACTACTTACTTTCAAAAGAAGATATACTTCGATGGCAGTAGCAGTATATCTTCTATTGCCATCGAAGTATATCTTCTTTTTTAGAGGGGTATAGCCGCATCGGGCTACGCCCCACTTGCAGGTCGCAGGGACAACAGTGAGAGCCGGCGGTGAGCTTATCGGAACACCACACCGAAGGGATGGATGCCCACCTCGAAGCGGTGGAGCAGTTCGCCGGTGGGCAGCAGTTGGTAGACATAGCCCGTCTTGTCATAGTCGAGAGGGCCTTTGTCAGAGCAGATGTAGATGTTTCCCGTGGCGGGTTCCACATCGATGGCCGTGGGCATTCCCGGTGTGGCTTCGGCGGCGAGGGCGATGTCGGTGCGCGTGTCAGTCAGCGTGTTCACACGACAGAGGCTCACGGAGCTGGTGTTGGTGGTGTAGTCCGCCTGCGCGTCGATGACATAGAGGCAGTCATCAGAGAGCGTGAAGAGCGAGCCGTTACAGTAGTCCGTGACCGTACCGTCGGTAGAGATTTTCTGTACCTTGGGCATTACGTCGTAGTAGTTGCCGCGTGCGAGCACGAAGACTTCGCCCTTCGAGTTGGCAAACAAGGCGCCGGGGTTGAGGCCCACCTCAATGTTGTGCAGCAGGCTGAGGCTTTCGGCGTGGAGCACAGCCACCTTCTTGCCGTCGGCGTAACCGTTGGCATAGTTGTAGCCGTCGCTGATGCTCACATAAACCTCCTTGCCCGATGCCGCCAGACCGGCAGGGTTGGGCCCCACGGCAACAGGCTCGGAGGGCGTGAAGGTGAGTGTGTCGATGCGCGTGACATAACCGTCGTTGCCGGCCACGAACACGTAGCCCGCTGCGCCACACACGGCTTCGGGCTCGTTCACACGCAGCTGCGCCTCAATCTGCAGTGACGAGGCATTGAGCACCCACAGCAGGTTGGAGCCGAACACGGGCACGTAGATGCGGCTGCCGTAGCGCACGGCTTGCTGCGGAGAGTCGCCCAGCGACTGACGGTTGGCGGCATAGAATGCGTCCGGGGCGGTGTTTCCCACCATGAGGTAGATGCAGTCCATGCTGCCCGACACACCGCCGTACATGTTTCCCTGGTTCACCACATAGGCCGAGGGGCCGTAGTTGGGGGGGGTGGGGTCGATGATGAGGTCAGGTTCATCGTCATCGGAACAGGCCGCGAAACCGGCCGAAAGCAGCAGCACGCAGGCTGCCAGTTTGAAGTGTTTGAGCATAGTGAATGTATTTTATGAAAGACAATAATCAGGGTAGGGGAGGCAGGTGCCGCCGCGTCAGAAGTGCAGGCGTGCCGTCAGACAATAGGCCCGGCCCGGCATGGGGTAGCGGCGTACAATCTCGTAGTGGCGGTTCAGCACGTTGAGCCAGTCGGCCCGCAGGTCGAGTCGCAGCGAACTCCAGCTGAGCGAACGGCGTACCGACAGTCCCCATTCGGCATAGGCCGGGAGCTGCGTGGTCAGCATGTGTTCGTTGGTGCTCCAACGCGTCGACGCAAAGCTCATATGTACACACAGGGCCATCCAGGGCATTTCGCAGTCGAGCGAGGCCGCTCCGCTGTGACGGGGCGTGTAGGCCAGCTGGTTGCCGTATGTATCAGAGCCGGGCGCCGTGCGGTCGGCCACCCGCTGCAGCGAGTAGTTGGCCGCCGCCGTCAAGACCCAGTTGCGGGCCGGCTGCCAGCGGGAGGAGAGCGTGGCATCCAGCCCATGGGCCTCGACCCGTCCCATGTTGAGCGTGCGCCACAGGTAGAGCGTGTAGGGCACGCTGACTATGCGGTTCTTCACGCGGTGGGCATAGGCATCGGCCGTGAAGGTGAGCAGGGGCCACCACGAGGCCGGCTGCGCCTGCAGCGTAAGCCCGGCGTTGAGCTGCTCAGCCCGTTCGGGAAGCAGGTCGGACTGGCCCAGGTGTTCTTGGTAAGCCTCGCTGAATGTGGGGAGACGGAAACTGCGTTGCCAGCCCGTCCGCAGATGGACGGTGAAGGGAGCACGGCACAACAGCCACGAAGCTGAGGCCGAGGGAGTGAAGGCATGGTAAGACCGCTCGCGCGAAGACTGTGGTGCGATGGCGGTGGAGCGGGTGCGGGCCTCATCGCGGTAGCAGTGGGCCGCTGCGCGAACCAGCAGGCGCAGGCGTCCGGCATCGGCCTGGGCCGACACACTGGGCAGGCAGCCCAGGCGCGAGGCGCGGTTCTGGGTGGGGAGGTTGCTGTTCAGCCAGGCCTGCGACAGGTCAGCTGCAGCAGCCATGCGCAGCCAGGGCCACAGCCGGAAGGCCGCACCTCCCGTGGCGTACAGCTCATGCTGGCCGTAGTTGTGGTGCAGTTCGCCGCCTGGGTACTGCGCGTCGCGGTCGCGGTAACGTAGCTCCTGCCACTGGTAGCGCGCGGCGGCAAACAGCTCGCAGCGTGAGAGCGTCTGCGCGTAGTGGCCTTGTGCGAAAGCCGAAGTCTCAATCATGCGCTCGGCATTCTCGTTGACATAGAGCACCACCTGGCCTGGCAGCTGCCGGCGGTTGTGCCAGAATCCTCCTTTCAGCCGCCAGAGGCCCTGGGGCAGGTAGCGCAGGAAGTTGGCCTCGGCTGTGCTGCTGCGCATCTGGCTGTTGGTGCGCCGCAGGGTGGCCGATGCCACTCCGTTTTGCACCCGAAAGGGGTAGTCGTTCTCGCTGTACTGCATGCTGGCATTCAGATTGGCCCAGCTGTGGCGGCCTGTGCGGCTTCCTGCCGAAAGCAGTGTCTGCCAGCTGCCAAACGAGGACTGCCTGAGCGAGGCCGTGCCGTGAGGTGTGGGGCGCAGCGTGTCGGGCTGCCAGCCCGTGAGGTTCACAACGGCGGCTGCGGAGAGGTTGCGCACGGGACAGAGCAGACGCGTCTCGCCCAGCGGCTGCAGTTCGATGGCTTGCAGCTGTTCTAAGCTGTAGCGTTGCAGGTCGATCTGACCCTGGCGGTTGTCGGACAGGCAGAGACCGTCGTAGGCAACGGCCGTGTGGGCCGCGCCAAGTCCCCGCACGCTCACCGTCTTCAGCCCGCCCGCGCCGCCGTAGTCGCGCAGGTTCACTCCGGCCAGCCGATGGAGGGCATCGGCCAAGTCGGTAATGCCCCGTCGGGCGAACAAGGCCGTGTCGAGGCGCAGCACAGGGTTGCCGGTGGCCATGCCGGGCTGCAGCCGTGAGACAGTGACCTCGGCCATGCCCAGGGAGTCAGGCAGGGAGGCGTGGGCCAAGGTGGGACAGGCCCACCACGACATACAGGCAGCCAGGCTGCGGCACACGAGGTGGCGCAGAAGGTGCTTCATGCGTAGGTAGTAATAAAGGGGTATGGCTTCGAAGTGGGTTGTGTTTCCCTGAGGCCCTCCTCGGGGCATTCGGGAGCAGGCGTGCCATGCGCCTGGGCAAACGGCAGGTTTTCTGGCTTGTTCCTGCGCGGTCCGCCTTCCCGCCGGCTGCGCTGGGCAGCCGCCAGTGGCCAATAGGGACCGGCAACAATGGAACTTACAGCAGCGGGACTGCACGGGATTCTCACCCGTTTCCCTTATCCGTTGCGGCTGCAAATTTAGGGAAAACTGCCGAAAGAGGCGGGAGACGGGGGGCTTTTTTTGACTGGGAGGGAGGAGGGGACGACATTATCACCCCGCTGCTGAACAGCGGGGAACGGTGGTCGTTGGCTGGGAGGGGGTAGAAGGGGGCGGAGGGGCTTTTGACTGTTTGCGTCACTGCCTGCCACATGTTAGGATAGTTTTTTTAAAGTTCTGTGCCTTTTCTTTGGTTTTGGGAATGTTTATTTAAATTAAAAGCTTATTTTTGCGGCCATACCAGATGAGTCCGGCTAACGGGAACCAGACCCAGACGAGGCCGGTATGCATCCGCAAAATCACGGAAGTTAAATTTTAAAACACTACAAGTATGTCAATCTTATCCTTCAAGCACTTATTGGCCATAGGCACGCTCTTCGCGGGTTCGGCCATGCTGTTCACCGGCTGTGTGAGCGATGACTACGATCTTGACAACGTGGACCTGACTATGGGGCTGGGTTCGGACGGACTGAAGGTCAAACTCGGCAACACGCAGCGCATCATGCTCGACGACATTCTCGACCTCGACGAGACGGTCAAGCTCGACAAGAGCAACCTTTACTATATGGTAAAGGATGGTTCCACGAAGTTCACGGTGCACGTGGATCCCGTAGATGCATCGTTCGACAAGTCGCGCGTATCAACCCAAGAGCGCGTGCTCGACTATGAAGGCGCGCTGGGACAGTTCGACCCTAGTGAGATAGCCATGTTGCCCGAAGGCGCATCTCTGCCCATCCCGGCCGACTTGGAGCTCCACGGCCGTGCCTACGGTACGTCAGACGTGAAGATTTCCTTCGACGTGCCCAACGATGTGAAGTATATTGACCTTGTCGACGTGAAGGATATGGAAGTGACCCTCAACGTCCATACCGAAACCAGCGCGAACGTGAAGTTCGGCATCGACGTGCTCGAAGACTTCGCCATTCAGATTCCCCGTATCCTCAAGCTGCGCGAAAGTTCCATTCCTCAAGGATGGAAGCTCGATGCCAAGACCAACGTCCTGAAGCACGAAGGCAAGCTCAAGATACCCGCCAGCGGAACCGTATGTACCATTGTAGCCGACAAGGTTGACCCGCTGAGCTTCGGCACGCCCGTGAACGGACGTATCGAGTTTGGCAGCGATGAGCAAGGCTCGGTTGTAGAGGCCGGCATCGACGGTATGGTATACTTCAAGGCCACCGATGCCTTCGAGCTCACCAAGAAAGACTATGCCGACATCTACCTCGAACTCCAGCTCGGCAACGGCAACCGTATCGACGTGGAGAAGATAACGGGTAAGTTCGCCCCCAGCATCGACCCCGAAGTGAACCCCATCGAAGTGGCCTCTTCGCTGCCCGACTTCCTCGACGATGATGCCGTGCGCATCGGTGCAGCCAACCCCACGCTGAAGTTCAACGTAGACCTCGCCTCAGTGCCCGTAGGCATGCACTTCAGTGCCAACCTGCAGGCAGTGACCGAAGGGGATGATGATGTGAACGTGCTGCTGCCCCAGGTTGACCTGAACGAGGCACGCCAAAGCACGGTCTACTATTACGAAAGCGAACAGCCCTATGACCCCGAAGTAGATGGCGTGGCGGCTGACGCAACCCTGGCCCAGGCCGAAAACCTGAGCAGCCTGATTGAAAACCTGCCCGACGAAATCCGCGTAGACCTGGGCGGCGGCAAGGTGAAGGTGCAGGACAAGCTCTACACCATAGAGCTGGGGCGCGACTATGACGCAGTGGCAGACTATAAGGTGTATGTGCCCTTCCAGTTTGACCGCGGCCTCACCATCGTCTACAAGGACAGCGCCGAAAACATCCACAAGGACCTCAAGGACTACCAGGCTGAAGGCGTGCAGATCAATGCCGTGGCCGAAAACACCATTCCCCTCGACCTCGTTGTCACCATTGAGGCTTACGACGTGAACAACAAGCTGATGCCCGGCATCCGCTTTGACCAGGCCACCGTGGGTGCCAGCGAAAACGGCATCGACGCGAAGCCGACCCCCATTACCATCAATGCCAAGCTCGACAATCCGGCACTGCTCTCGCAGATGGACCGCCTGAAGTTCCATGTGAAGGCTGCCAACGACGTGAACGGAAAGACCTATGAGCTTCGCTCGACACAGTATCTGCGCATCGACGACATCAGGTTGCGCCTCTCCGGACAGGTTACGGCCGACCTCAATTAATGCCAGCGAGTGTGTGTACACAGTCATTCACTTATCATAGAATTTCACAATGAGAAATAAGATAGCAGCCTTATTGATGGCCACCGCAGTGCTCCCCGCGACTGCACAGGAGCTTCGCTCCACCTACTTTATGGAAACCTCGAACTACAGGCACGAAATGAACCCCGCCCTGCTCGACGCACCCTACATGTCGGTGCCTCTGGTGTTGGGTAACTTCAACCTGGGCCTGACGGGTAACTTCGGTATCGAGAACTTTATCTACAAGATGCAGCCGGGCTGGCAGGGCTACGGCGTGGAGGGACGCAATTACACTACCTTCATGCACCCTATGGTCGGCGCTGACGAGTTCTTGGGCAACCTCAACGACAAGAACAAGCTGAACATGAACTTCAAATACCAGCTCGCAGGCGTGGCCTGGCGGGGTTGGGGTGGCATGAATGTCATCGAGATGAACCTGCGCTCCAACGTGGGCATGGTGCTCCCCAAGTCGCTCTTTGAATTCATGAAGACTACCGGCGCGAAGGAAGACTACTCTATCAGCGACCTCGGCGTGCGCACCGAGAACTACGTGGAACTCGGCTTGGGCCACTCCCACAAGATCGGCGACAAGCTCACTGTGGGTGCCAAGGCCAAGCTGTTGTTCGGCCTTGCCTACGGCGACTTGAAGGTCAACAACCTGAATCTCCACATGAACGATGACCACTGGGACATCGACGGTGACGTCCGCCTCTCGGCAGCCCTCATGAAGAGCACGCTGGAGTATGAAAATGCCGACAAGAACTACCGCGATCCTGTAACGGGCCAGCCCACCGGCCGCCGCCGCATCAAGGGTATCGACGAATTCAAGGCCGGCATGTCGGGCTTCGGTCTGGCCCTCGACCTCGGTGCCGTGTACGAAATCAACGAAGACCTCCGCGTGAGCGCAGCCGTTACCGACCTCGGCTTTATCGGCTGGTCTGACGCTTACCAGGCTTCTTCGGCCGGCACATGGAGCTTCGACGGCTTCGAGGACTTCTATGCCGGTGGCGAGAAGACCGACAACAACAAGCTCGGTGACCAGCTCGAATCGCTGGGCGACGACCTGGAGGACATCTTCTCGGTGTATGAGGACGAACAGGCACAGAAGACCGACACGCGTATGCTTGCTGCCACGGTGAACGCCGGTGTGGAATACACGCTGCCCGTCTACCGCAACCTGCGCTTCGGTGCGCTCTATACGGGTCGCTTTGCCGGTCCTTACAGCTGGCACGAAGGCATGGTTTCGGCTACCGTGCGTCCCGTGAAGTGGCTGGAATATACGGCCAACGTGGCCTTTACCAGCACGGGTGTCACCACCGGTATGGTGCTTGACCTCCACGCCAAGCACTTCAACTTCTTCATCGGTACAGACCGCTTCTTCGGCAAGCTCAGCAAGCAGTGCATCCCTGTGAAGAAGGCTAACGGCAGCATTTCGCTGGGTATGTCTATTCCGCTCTAAAACGCAAGCCTCGCGCCGCGGGGCGACACACAGTTAACAAGCAAGCCAAGGGGCTGCGCCTGCGAAGCATTCGGTTGCTTCAAGGCGCAGCCCCTTTGGCTTGCTTGAATCCTGGGCGGGCGGCTGTGGCTCGCTGCCGAAGACGATAGTGGGCTATAGATAGCTATAGGTCGCGATAGAAAACGATAGAAGGCTGTGGGTAGCTGTGGTTCTCAACTGCTCTCTGCGGTATCCTTTTTCCAGTCAGAATCAATGGGCTTCTAACCAGTTGGCCCCAGTGCCGCAGTCGGCCACAAGCGGCACGCGCATGGCGAAGGCCTGCTCCATCTCCTCCACCACAATGCGGCGCACCAGCTCCAGCTCTTCGGGGTAGACTGAGAAGTTGAGTTCGTCGTGTACTTGCAGCAGCATTTTCGAGCGGATGCCCTCGCGCGTAAAGCGTTGGTCAATGCGTATCATCGCCACCTTGATGATGTCGGCCGCAGTGCCCTGAATGGGAGCGTTCACCGCATTGCGCTCGGCATAACCCCGCACCACCGCATTGCGCGAGTTGATGTCGGGCAGGTAGCGGCGGCGGCCAAATTCGGTAACGATATACCCCAGCTCGCGCGCCTTTTCTACGCTTTGGGTCATGTACTCCCGCACCTTCGGATAGGTGGTGAAGTAGTTGATAATCAGCTCTTTGGCTTCCGTGCGGCTCACCTCCATGCGCTCGGCCAGGCCAAAGGCCGATATGCCGTAGATGATGCCGAAGTTTGCCGTCTTGGCCTTGCGCCGTTCGTCGCGCGACACCTCCTCAATAGGCTTGTGGAAGACGCGGGCCGCCGTAGCGGCATGGATGTCGCGGCCTTCGCGGAAGTCCTGCACCAGGTGTTCGTCCTGGCTCAGGTGTGCCATGATGCGCAGCTCGATTTGGGAGTAGTCGGCCGACAGGAAGAGGCAGCCGTCGTCGGGTATGAACGCCTTGCGTATCTCCCGTCCGTCGTCTCCCCTGACGGGAATGTTCTGCAGGTTGGGATTCGACGACGACAATCGGCCAGTAGCCGTCACGGCCTGGTTGAAGGAGGTGTGGAGCATCCCTGTGCGTGGGTTGACCAGCTTGGGCAACGCCTCCACGTAGGTGCTGAGCAGCTTCTTCAAGGCGCGGTGAGCCAAGATCTTGCCCACGATGGGGTGTTGGGCACGGAGGGCTTCGAGCACCTCTTCGCCTGTGGCGTACTGTCCGCTTTTCGTCTTCTTCGCCTTGCTGCTCAGTTGCAGTTCCTCAAAGAGCACCTCGCCCACCTGACGCGGTGAGGTGAGCAGGAAAGGATGTCCGGCCAGTTGGAAAATCTCGCCTTCCAACTGCTCCATGCGCTGCGTGAAGTGGCGGCCGATTTCGCTCAAGGCCGCCACGTCGAGCCTCACCCCGTTCATTTCCATTTTGGCCAATACGGGCATGAGTGGCATTTCGATTTCCTCGAACACCCTCATCAGGCCGTTCTCTTCGAGTTCGCGCTTCAGGGGAGCCATCAGCCGCAGGGTCACGTCGGCATCCTCGCAGGCATAGTCGCGGATGTCGGCCGGGTCGAGTTCGGCCATGTTGCGTTGCTTCTTGCCCTTCGGCCCGATGAGCGCATCGATGTGTATGGTTTGGTAGTTCAGGTAGATTTCGGCCAGGTAGTCCATGTTGTGCCTCAGTTCGGGCTGCACCAGATAGTGGGCCAGCATGGTGTCGAAGAGGGGAGGGCACAGGTGGATGCCGTAGCGGCTCAGCACCGTGAGGTCGTACTTCAGGTTCTGCCCCACCTTCAGTTGGGTGTTGTTTTCGTAGAGCGGCTTGAAAATGTTGACCATGCGTTGTGCCGCATCCGTTTCACGTGGAACGGCCACGTACCATGCTCTTCCACCGGCCACGGCAAAGCTCAATCCCACCAGTTCGGCATGGATTGCCTCGACGGAGGTAGTTTCTGTGTCAAGGCTCAGGGTTTCGAAAGTCAATAATTTGTCACATAAATCCTTGGCTTCTGATTCATTTTCAATAAGAAAGTATTCGTGAGCCACATCTTGGAGGGTCTTGTGGTTCGTTTCTTTTTCTGGTTCTGGCTGGTCGTCTGACTCTGCGGCAAACAGCGGGCCGAAATCCGTAACATTTTTTTGCACTACGCCGTCTTCCTCGTCCATCTTCTTGATGAGGCTGCGAAATTCCAGATTATCGTAAATCCGTCGCAGCGCCTGCTTGTCGGGCTCGTGCAGCTTGAGCGCGTCGAGGTCGAGTTCTACAGGCACGTCCGTTTTGATGGTTACTAAGAATTTCGAGAAACGGATGGCTTCGGCGTTCTCCTCCACTTTCTTGCGCATGGCCCCCTTCAGCTCGTCGGTGCGTTCCAGCATCTCCTCGACCGTGCCGAACTGTCCGATGAGCTTCACCGCTGTCTTCTCGCCTACACCAGGACATCCCGGCACATTGTCAGCCGCATCGCCCATCAGGGCCAGCAAGTCCACCACCTGGGTGGGGGATGTCAGCCCATACTTGTCGCACACCTCCTGTGGGCCGAGCACTTCGGCCGGTTTGCCGCCGTTACCCGGCCGGTGCATCCACACACCCGGCTCCACCAACTGCGCATAGTCCTTGTCGGGCGTTACCATGTGAACCTCTAATCCCGCCTCGCGGCCCTTGGCGGCCAGCGTGCCGATCACATCGTCGGCCTCGAAGCCCGGCACTTCGAGAATGGGAATGCGGAAGGCACGGATGAGGTCCTTGATGACAGGCACTGCCCAACGGATGTCCTCAGGCGTGGCTTCGCGTTGCGCTTTGTATTCGGGGTAAGCCTCATGGCGGAAGGTTCCGCCCACAGGGTCAAAGGCTATGCCCAGGTGGTCGGGGTGGTGTGTGCGCAACACCTCCTGCAGTGTGTTGACAAAGCCGAACACAGCCGAGGTGTTCTGGCCTTTCGAATTGATGCGCGGACTGCGTATGAGCGCGTAGTAGGCGCGGTAAATCAATGCGTAGGCATCGAGGAGATATAAGGTTTGCATGTCGTGAAAAGTGTTGGTTTTGTTGTGAAACGGCTTCTTTTTTACAACTGTACGCGACAAAATTACGCAAAAGCCCGCTTAACTAACCGAATAATTCGTACTTTTGTCAGCTCAAAGCACTCAGCATGGACAAACTCGCCATAATACGCCAGCCTGTGGCCGATGAACTGCTCAGCTACAAGGCTCTTTTTGACAGCGCACTTGCTCACGAAGACGACTTCCTGGGACGTGCGCTTGACTACGTGCGTCGCCGTGAAGGCAAGATGATGCGCCCTGTTTTGGTGCTGCTCATGGCCAAAGAATGTGGCGCAGTGAGCGAAAAGTCGTTGCGTGCTGCCGTAACGCTCGAACTGCTGCATACGGCTTCGCTGGTTCACGACGATGTGGTCGATGAGAGCGGCGAACGGCGTGGCCAGCGTTCGGTCAATGCCATGTTCGGCAATCAGGTGGCCGTGCTGGTGGGCGACTATCTGCTCTCTACCGCCTTGCTGCAGGCTGCCCTGACCGGCGAAGTGGAGATTGTCGAAATCATAGCGCAGTTGGGCGGCATCTTGTCGGAGGGTGAGGTGTTCCAGTTGGCCAATATCCGCAACGAGCGTGCCTCTGAAGAAGCCTACTTCCACATCATCCGCCACAAGACGGCGGCCCTCTTTGCAGCCTGTGCCGAACTGGGTGCGTTGTCGGCTGGAGGCGATGCGGCCTACGTGGCCCAGGCCCGCCATTTCGGCGAACTGATAGGGCTTTGCTTCCAGATTCGGGACGATATCTTCGACTACTTTTCTGACGCTGCCATCGGCAAGCCTACGGGCAACGATATGGCCGAAGGCAAGCTCACTCTGCCTGCCATCTATGCCTTGCAGCAGACAGACCGTGCCGATGTACACGAATGGGCGGCACGCATCAAGGGCGGACAAGCTACGCCCGACGAGATAGCCCAGATGGTCGCGTTCACCAAGGAGGCTGGCGGCATCGCCTATGCCGAAAAGCGTATGCAGGAGCTTCATGCCGAAGCCCTTGCGCTGGTCGACACGTGGAAGCATGACGAGGTGCGCGAAGCCTTACGTCACTATCTCGACTTTGTGGTCGAACGCAAGTGGTAGCGTAGGGTAGGGCGGCCGGGTGAAACGGGCTGGTTGTTGAACTTCTCAATCCGAATTTTGTTTGATACAGCCAAAGCACATGATGCAGAGATACAGTCCTGCACCATGTGCTTTGACTTTTTGAGAGATGAAGCCCTGTTTTTATGGGCAAGTGATCTTGCCCTTGAAAAATTGCGTAGGAGAACGCGTTTCGGGATGCACTGATAAGTTTATCAATCACAGAGGGAAATCGCCGCAAATCGCAAATAAACGGGTAAAAGTACAGCATTCTTGCCGCCAAGTGCGGTAGGGATACCGTGGAAGAAGCATAGGAGTAGGTTTTATAAGGTGGTGTAAAAACAAAGTGCCGAGTAGTTTTTCCTAAGCCTGGACTTGTTTTTCCTAAGCCTGGACTTGTTTTTCCTAAGTCTGGATTTGTTTTTCCTAAGTGTCGTGGCGGTTTTCTGACATGCCGAAGCGTGCTGAAAGCCCACCATCGCATAGCGCAGTGCAAACGGTTTGTGTACAAGCGTTCAAGGAGCGGGCTGAAAGTTCACCATCGCATAGCGCAGTGCAAACGGTTTGTGTACAAGCGTTCAAGAAGCGGGCTGAAAGCCCAACAAGCGCATAGCCCAGGGCAACGCCCTGGGTAGGTTGACCGCCGCAA
>CALZRA010000069.1 GCA_945828345.1 uncultured Bacteroidales bacterium | reverse complement strand
CTTGGCTAATTCCATTGGCTTCTATCGTTTTGAAATTTGGGTGCAAATGTATACAAAATCCGCGAGATACTACACGGACGAGGTGAAGAACTCTTTTTAGGGAGGCAAGGTTGGAACGAGGCCGTGATGCCGAAAGTGGGAAAAAGCTTTTTTCCTCTCCTTCCCTCCTCTCCTCTTACACCTGTGTCGTCGGGAGACAGCACCTGCCGGCAGCCCCCAAACAAAGTGCCGAGTTGTTTTTCCTGAGTGCCGAGTTGTTCAACCCAAGTGCCGAGTTGTTTTTCCTAAGTGCCCGAGTTGTTCAACCCAAGTGTCGAGTTGTTTTTCCTAAGTGCCGAGTTGTTCAATCCAAGTGCCGAGTTGTTCAACCCAAGTGCCGGGTTGTAAACGGGAAAATATAAGAAATGAGGTTACAAAGTAAGCGGCGAACCGCATTACCTTGTAACCTCATTACTTCAAGGAGGCAACCTCATCATTCCAGAAAGCTACCTCTGTCCCTCAGAAAGCCCGGAATCAGATACCAGTGCGCCGGTACGTAGCAAGGCACGCCACAAATGGGCCCGATAGTCGGGGTTCAGCTTCTCCATCGCTTCGGCCACGCCCTGCACCTTCGTGCGGTTCGTCTCCTGGTCGTGTGGACAGACTTTGAGCACTGGCTGATAATGGCAAGCCGCCGCCCACTGCCGTAGGTCGGCTTCGGGTATCAGGGCCAAAGGACGTATGAGCGTGAGCGGCATCTTGCGCAGGGTGAGCTTCACGGGCATGGTGGCGAACGAGCCATTGAAGGTGAGGTTCATCAGGGCGGTGCGCAAGATGTCGTCTTGGTGATGCCCCAGCGCAATCTTGTTGCACCGCAACCGCTGGGCGACCTCGAAGAGCTGCTTGCGGCGGTGCCAGGAACAGAGGAAGCAGGGGGTGCGCTGCTGCTTGCGGTCGGGCTCGAAGCTGGTTTCGACCACATGGAGCGGTATGCCGTAACGGCGGGCCTGCTCGTGGAGATAGGCGGTGTCGGTGGCGTAGCTGATGTTGGCCATGCGCACATGGAGCGCCTCCAACTGGAAACGGCCGCCGCTGCGCACCATGCGCTCTCCCAACAGTTGGAGCAGGGCCAGCGAATCCTTGCCGCCCGACAGGCCGATGAGGATGTGGTCGCCCGGCTCGATGAGCGAGAAGTCGCGCAGGGCCTTGCCCAGCAGGTGCTGCAAATGTCGGTGCATGGTTACGGAGGGGGGTTATTTGAAGCAGAAATAGACGGCAGCCACCAAACAGAAAAAGGCGGCCACGTGGTTCCAGTGGAAGCTTTCGCCCTTGAACATCACCGTAGCGATGACGGTGAACACAATGAGCGAGACGACTTCCTGAATCACCTTAAGCTGGATGAGGCTGAACGGCCCGCCGTTGTCAATGATGCCCAGGCGGTTGGCCGGCACTTGACACATGTATTCAAACAGGGCGATGCCCCACGAAAAGAGGATGACTCCTATCAGTGGCCAATGGCTGCTCACGCCCGTTTGCTGCAACTTGAGGTGTCCGTACCAGGCAATGGTCATGAACACGTTGGAGCAGACGAGCAACAGAATGGCATAGACTCCTTGCATCGTTGTAGGTCGTTGGTTGGATTAAACGGTCAGTTGCAGCCCACAGCCAAGCGGCCCGCCGAACACCAACCGCACCTATACCTATATATATATAGGGACGGTCGTCGGGGCGAGCCGCTTCACTGTCGACTTGTGCGCGAAGCTGGTCAGGCGTTGGAAAGTGCTTGGTCCATTTCGCAGGCTGCACGCTTGCCGTCACCCATGGCCAGAATGACGGTAGCGCCACCACGCACGATGTCGCCGCCGGCATAGAGCGTCGGAATGGACGACTGCATGGACTCATTCACCGCAATAGTGCCCTTGCGGCCCAACTCAAGTCCCTGAACCGACTGCGGCAGGATAGGATTGGGCGACACGCCGATGCTCACAATAACCAGATCGACGGGCAGGGTAACTGTCGCTCCGGGAATGGGGACAGGACGGCGACGGCCGCTGGCATCGGGTTCGCCCAGCTCCATCTGCTGCAACACGACGTGGGTGACATGGCCCCGTTCGTCGGTCTCGTAACGCAGCGGGTTGTGCAGGGTGAGGAACTCAACGCCTTCTTGCTTGGCGTGGTGAACTTCCTCAACGCGGGCCGGCATCTCCTGCTCCGAACGGCGGTAGATGATCGTGGCCTTCTCAGCACCGAGGCGCAAGGCAGTGCGCACGGAGTCCATGGCGGTATTGCCGCCGCCCACCACGGCCACACGCTTGCCGAAAGGCACGGGGGTGTCGGTGTCGGGATTGGACGCATCCATCAGGTTGACGCGCGTGAGGTATTCGTTGCTCGACAGGATGCCCGTGGCGTTCTCGCCCGGAATGCCCATGAAGTTGGGGAGTCCTGCTCCCGAAGCCACGAAGACACCGGCAAAGCCCTGCTCGCCCAACAGCTCTTCGACCTTCTGGGTCTTGCCCACAATGCAGTCCTTCACAAACTCCACGCCGGCACGGCGCAGGTTGTCAATCTCGAAGTCTACAATCTGGTTGGGCAAACGGAACTCTGGGATGCCGTACTTGAGCACACCGCCAATCTCGTGGAGGGCTTCAAACACGGTGACGGCATAGCCTCGCTTCACCATCTCACCGGCAAAGGAGAGACCGGCAGGTCCGCTGCCTACCACGGCCACCTTCTTGCGGTCGGCCGGTTGGGCGGGCGACTGTGTCGCTGAGGGCCGGGCCTGGCTCAGCAAGGCTTCACGCTCGGTGTCGGCCGCAAAGCGTTCGAGGTAGCCGATAGCTACAGGCTGCGAGTTCATCTTGTGGTGGATGCACTGGCTTTCGCACTGTTTCTCCTGCGGGCAGACACGGCCGCACACGGCGGGCAGCGCACTGGTTTCCTTCAGTGTGGCGGCAGCGGCCATGAATTCACCCTTTTCGATGTGCTTGATGAAACGCGGGATATCGATGCCCACCGGGCAGCCCTGAACGCAACCGGGATTGGCGCAGTCGAGGCAGCGATGGGCCTCGCACATGGCCTGTTCGGCCGACAGACCACGGTTGACTTCTTCCTTGAGCTGTCGCGCACGATAGGCGGGGTCCAGCTCTGGCATCTGGCAGCGGGGTATGGCCACACGCTCCTTGGGCTTCATGGCCGAACGGAGTTCCTTGCGCCATGCAGCATCGCGCGAGGAATCAACATCGGCACTGGCAGCGACTGCGGTGGCAGCAGTGTCGGCTGCATCACACGCAGCGGCCTTCTCGGGCGCAGATGCCGACTCACACCGGGCTTCGGCGTGGACCGCCTGCAACTTTTCGGGATGATCACTGAGCACGCCGGCAGCCTGACCCTCTTCGGCCTTGAAGGCTCCCATACGCTTCAGCATCTCGTCGAAGTCCACCTGATGGCCGTCGAACTCCGGACCATCGACACAGACGAACTTCGTTTCGCCTCCAACCGTGATGCGACAGGCACCACACATTCCAGTGCCGTCGACCATAATGGTGTTGAGCGACACGTCGGTGGGCAGGTCGTACTTTTTGGTGAGCAGGCACACAAACTTCATCATGATAGCGGGACCAATGGCGAAGCACTTGTGGACCGGCTCGCGCTGGATAATGCGCTCAATGCCTTCGGTGACCAGTCCCTTCGTGCCGTAGCTTCCGTCGTCGGTCATGATAACGACCTCATCGCTGGAGCGGCGCATTTCCTCTTCCAATATAATAAGGTCCTTGGTGCGGGCAGCCAGCACCGTAATGACGCGGTTGCCGGCAGCCTTGAGAGCCTGTACAATGGGCAGCATGGGGGCTACGCCCACACCGCCGCCTGCACAGACTACGGTGCCAAAGTTGTCGATGTGGGTGGCCTTACCGAGCGGTCCGACCACGTCGGTGATGTACTCGCCCGGCTCCAAGCTGCAGAGCTTGGCCGACGAGGCACCCACATGCTGCACAACGAGCGTGATGGTGCCGGCCTGCGGGTCGGCTTCAGCTATGGTCAGAGGGATGCGCTCACCCTGCTGGCCTACGCGTACGATAACGAAGTGTCCGGCCTTGCGCGAGCGGGCTATCAGCGGTGCCTCGACCACCAGACGGTACACTTGCTCTGAGAAGCGTTCTTTGCTGACAATTCTGTTCATGATTATCTTGTTGTTTTATTAGGATTTCGTTTTTCAGATACACCTTTGCCGGCCTGCGCTCAGAACGTAAAGTCGAGACCGAAGCTGAGCAGTTCGTTGAACTGGAAGTAGGTTTCACCCTCCTTGCGGGTACGGCTGTCATCGAAGCGGGGATAGAGGAAGAGGCTGCCCTTCAGGTATTTGTTGATGGTGAAATTGAAGGTGTTCTCCCACTCAACCTGCGACTTCGAATAGTCGGTGAAGTAATAGATGCGGCTGGCCCAGGAAAGGTTCTTCATGATGTTCCAGGTGTAATTGACGGTGATGTTCGGTCCCCAGTCCCAACGGGCCTGATGGCCTTCGGAAATGCCGAAACTCGTGGCGAGATTCTTGCGGTCCACATACTTCAGCTTTAACGAGACGGGGGCCAGCGTGGCATCGACCGAGAACTTCTGGTTCTTGGTCTTCATGTTGTATTTCATACCCACCGAGAGCAGGGCCTCGAAGGGAGACATGAAGTCGGAATAAACCTTCGGGTCGTTGGACCTGTAGCCTGGATAAAACTGCGTCCAGCTTTGCAGCATGACTGTATAGTCCCAATGGTTGATGGCCCGCAAGCCCAGCTGGTTGGTCAGACGCAACAGGTCGGAATTGGTCTTGTACTTATGCTGCTCATCGTTCTCGGAGGTCTGGAAGCCCAGCTTCATCTCCAAGGTGTTGTTGAACGTTACCTTCCGCTGGTTGTTGTAGTTGGCCCGAAACGTCATCGAACCCAGCAGAGAATTGCTGCTTTCACCGCCCTTATACCAGTTGTCGCTCACATGGTTCTGGGTAAACTTAAGCGTAAAGTTGGTCGTGAAGGTCCAGAAGTTGGGCTTGCGCACCTTGATGTGCAGCTCGTCGTCGAGCGCCGGGACCAAGGGTTGCTTGCCTTCAGAGGGATTTTCGCCGCCAAAACGTTCGGTAAGCGAGAATTCGGGCTTCACGCCTTCGCGGATTTTCGACTCAACATTGAGGGTCCCTTGCTCCGCTTCTTCGTAGCGCACCAGCCAGGGACACTGTGTGTAGGCAGACACCAGCACGGCATCGGCTGACTCAGTAAGTTCGTAGACCTTGGCCGAGGACTGGAGCACAGGTTCCTGAGGTGTCTCGGGCAACACACCCATTACGCGCTTCAGGGTGCCGCCATAGAGCGTCGGACTACCCATCAACGACGCGTAGTAGGGATTGTTCAGCGTATCAGCCTCCTCATAACGCCAATGGTGGAAGGACGCTATCAGCGAATCAAACTTCGTCTGATAACGTCGGGACGCCTCGTCGACCGCGAGGGAAGTCGGCGACTTGCGGCGCACGGCATGACTGTCGCGGCGTGCATACTGTGCCACAGCACTCAGGCTGCACCACACGCACAGCCCAGACAGCAGTGCGGTTTTCATGAATCCAATCATCGCATTTGGGGTTGATGCGGCAGTCTGGCAGGCTGCCAAATTGCCGACATTTCGATTTTTCGGCACGAAGGTATACATTTATTCGGCAAAACCTTGGCCAATACGGCACAAAAACATATTTTTGAAGCGAAAAACTATCTACCACCACACCATGCGACAACTAAAAATCACACAAAGCATCACGAACCGCGAGGGCGAATCGCTCGAACGCTACCTGCAGGACATTGGCCGCGAGGACTTGGTGAGCCTGGAAGAAGAGGTCGAACTGGCCCATCGCATCAAGCAGGGCGACGAAGAGGCACTGCAAAGGCTCACCCGCTCGAACCTGCGTTTTGTCGTGTCGGTGGCCAAGCAGTATCAAGGACAAGGGCTGGGGCTCATCGACCTCATCAACGAGGGCAACGTGGGACTCATCACTGCCGCCCGACGCTTTGACGAAACCCGCGGTTTCAAGTTCATCTCGTATGCCGTGTGGTGGATCAGGCAGAGCATCCTGCAAGCACTGGCCGAAAACAGCCGCATGGTGCGCCTGCCCCTGAACCAGGTAGGGAATGCGAGTCGCGTGAACCGCTTCTGCAACCAGTTCATACAGGAAAACGAGCGACGGCCCTCTGTGGAGGAAATTGCCGATGCCCTGCACCTGGAGCCCGAAAAGGTGAGCGGCGCACTGCTCACTTCTGGCCGGCACGTGTCAATGGATGCCCCACTGGTGGAAGACGAGGACAGCTGCCTGCTCGACCTGCTCACCAACCGCGAAGGCACAAACACCGACTCGGCCCTGGTGTCGGAGTCGTTGGTCACCGAAGTCAAGCTGGCACTCGAACGGCTACCCGAACGCGAAGCCAAGGTCATACGACTTTTCTTCGGCATTGACTGTCAGGAAAAGACGCTCGAAGAAATCGGAAGACTCATGAAGCTGAGCCGGGAACGGGTGAGGCAAATCAAGGAAAAAGCACTGACGCTACTGCGCTCGGCACAGGTAGGCAGCGTGCTGAAAAGCTATCTGTAAGCACCACCCGCACCAACTTTTATCGCAGGCAAGGCACGCCGTCCTGCAAAACTTGTGTACTTTTGCACGCGCTTTGACAGTTTTTTGCTGTAGGGTTGCCCTGCATTCCCGAAGGCCGCCCCGGAAGAAATGTCTTGCTGACACTCCCGGACTGCTGTCTCTATCTTCCCTAACCGGCGGATTTCACCACAAAAGGGGACTGGCCAAAAGGCGGCCGCCACAACAAGTCACCCGCGGAAAGCCCGCCAGACAATCTAACACATCGATTGGCAACAAACCAAGTTGACACCCGCAGAGTCGCGAAGAACACACTGATACTATATCTTCGCATGCTCTTCCAAATGGCCGTTTATCTCTACACCTCGCGCGTACTCATCCAGGTGCTCGGTGTAGAGAACTACGGCCTATATGACGTGGTGGGCGGCATGGTGCTCGTGCTCATGTTCCTAAACAATTCCATGACCACCTGCACCCAACGCTACATCACCGTGGCCCTGGGCAAGGGCAATGCCGCTTATCTGAACAAGGTCTATTCAGCTGCATCGGCCATCCACCTGCTGCTGGGCATCGGGCTCATCGTGGTGGGCGGCATGGCAGGCTCTTTCTACATCCAGCACTTCCTGGTGTTTCCGCCTGACAAGGCGGCCGACGTGTTCTTCGTGTTCGGTTGCTCCCTGCTGTCTGGCATGTTGCTCATCGTGAGTATGCCCAGCAATGCCAACATCATTGCGCATGAAGACATGGGGGCTTTTGCAGCTATTACGACACTGGATGTAACACTCAAGCTAGCAGCCTGTTTATCGCTCTATCTCATACCCGAACAGTGGCTGCTACCTGCCTACGCCGCCTTCATGCTGTGTGTGGCGGCCATTGTGCGGTCGGTGTACTGGCTTTACTGCCACAAACATTACCCGGACATCCGCTTTAGTATGGTGCGCGACAAGGAACTCTATCGCGAAATGGTCTCATTCATGGGCTGGAGCACACTCGGCAATCTGTCGGTGGTCTGCAACACGCAGGGACTCAACCTGGTATTGAATGCCCTGGGCGGTCCTGTGGTGAACGCGGCACGCGGTGTGGCCTTTCAGGTGCAAACCGCCGTCACCTCGTTCATAGCCAGTTTCCAGACTGCCATTAACCCGCAAATCACCAAGAGCTATGCACAAGGCCAACGCGACACGACCAACCGGCTCATTCTGGCCTCTTCGCGCCTGTCGTTCCTGCTCATGATGCTCATGGCTGTTCCGCTGCTGCTCGACACCCCCTTCTTACTGCACCTGTGGTTGGTTGAAGTACCGCCCCACGCCCCCACCTTTGTACGTCTGTTGCTATGTGTGACACTGGTGGACTGTGTGGCCAACCCGCTCATGATAGGTGCTTCAGCTACAGGAAAGGTGCGCACCTACTACCTGACCATCGGCACGACACTGCTCGCCACCCTGCCTCTGGCTTATTGGGCTGTGAGCCACACGGGCCGTCCCGCCGCAGCCTTTGCGATGCTGCTGCTCACCACCCTGGTGGCCCAATGCCTGCGCATGGTCATCTGCCGCAACCTGTTCGGCTTTCCCATCAGGGCTTTCCTGCTCCAGGCTGTGCGCCACATGTTGCCCGTTGCCGTATTGGGTATGGGAGTACCCTGGGCATTGATGCACTACCTGCCCCTGCAGGGTACAGCTACCCATCTGGCCTTCTGCGCCTTCAGTGCGTTATGGGCCGCTCTGGCTGCCGCCAGCTTGGGCCTTACCCGCAACGAGCGACAAGCCGTGCTGCAAAAGCTGAAGAGCCGCATGGGCAAGGGATAATGTGGCTATGTTCAATCAATACTGCACATACATGAAAGGAATCATACTGAAACTCTTCGACTTGATAACCTGGTTGCCCGTTTGGCTCAGGTGGCCCGCTGTGAGGGGCAAGCTGGGAAACGTGTGGCACAATCTCTACGCCTCCTACATCGGACACCAGCTCAAGCGCAGTGGACGGATCAAGCTGGCTTCGACCCACCTGCACCTGTGCGGACTCCAGCACATGGAATGGGGCAATGAGGTGGAACTGCACTTCCATGCACGCGTACAATGCATAGATCACTATGTGCAAACCAGCCAAACCTTCACGCCCCGGCTCATCCTGCATGACCATGTAGTGGTTCAGGCCATGTGCCACATTGGCTGTATCAACCACGTGGAGATTGGCGAATGGACCACCATGGGTGCCCGTTGCTACATTACCGACCATACGCACGGCGGCACCACACGCCAAGAACTAGACTTGCCACCACGCCACCGCCCGCTGTTCAGCAAGGGTCCGGTCATTATAGGCCACCACGTACACATCGGCGAAGGTGTGTGCATCATGCCCGGTGTGACTGTGGGAGACCACAGTGTCATCGGCGCAGGATCTGTTGTGACCCGCAGCATCCCGCCCTACAGCATAGCCGTGGGCTCACCGGCCAAGGTTATCAAACAAATCAATTAGAAGCGCACTGCGCCAAAACTTTCAACCTCACTCTTACGCATGGAAACCAAGAGTAAACTGAACGAAGCATTCAGCGGACGAATCAGGCTCGACCTGATATTCCGCACCATCGTGTCATGCAGAAAAAAATACATTCTGCCGTTACTGCTCACTGCCGTCCTCTCCTCGGCTGTCATGTTGTGCATTCCCCGTTACTATCAAGTCCAGGTGATGCTCGCACCGGAATACTCCAACGGGACAAGCAGCATGGCTGGACTGGGCAACGTAGCCAGCATGTTTGGCGTGAATCTGGGAAACATGTCGTCGAACGATGCCATCGCACCCATGTTCTACCCCGACCTCATGAACTCCACCGACTTTCTGGTACCGCTGATGGGCGTAAAGGTGCAAACACTTGACGGATCATTCAAGGGGAAATATGCCGACTATCTCATGAAGAAACAAGAGGTCCCCTTCTGGCTACTGGCTGTGGCGAAGATAAAGAACCTCATCAAACCGATCGGCAAGGTCAACACGGCCGATGGCTACCAGCCCGACCCCTTCAAACTGACCGAAGCCGAAGACAAACTCGTGCAGGGCATTGCTGGCAATATCTCATGTACGGTAGACAAAAAGACCGACATCATCTCCATCACCACTACGGCACAAGACCCGCTCGTGGCCGCCCTGCTGGCTGACACCGTGAAGCAACGCCTGCAGGACTTCATCACTGCCTACCGTACCCAGAAGGCACGCATTGACCTGCAACATGTTGAAGCACTGTGCAAAGAGGCTCATCTGAAATACCTGGAATCCTGCCACAAATATTCTGCCTTTGCCGACACACACTACGGAGCTGTCATGGAAAGCTACCGGAACCAACAGGAACAGCTTGAGAACGAAATGCAGATGGCCTACACTGCCTACAACACCTTGACGCAGCAGAAAGTCATGGCACAGGCCAAACTCCAGGAACGCACCCCCGTGTTCACCACCTTGCAAAACGCCAGCGTGCCCGTGAAGCATACCGGCCCCAAGCGCATGATTACGGTGGCAGCACTCGTGTTGCTGGCTTTCATCATCACTACCCTCTACCAGCTCTACTCCCTGAAGAGCGAGGACTAAAATTGTGAGGTACTAACTTACACCATGCAGCAACCGTCCAACTGCCCATGTTCGTAGCCATACTTTTCATACTGATGATTCTGATGGTCTCCCTATCCTTTTTGGAAGAGGAGCGGCCACTCACGCGCAACCTCATCTACGCCAGCATGGTGTTGGTACTGGTGCTAATGGCCGGATTGCGTCCATTGGGTATCGACAAGGATTCGCTGCAATACTACGGCTATTACATCGGCAACTTCGATGAGTTGGTGGAACCCACCTTCATCTGGATTAGCGAATTGGTTCGGTTCACCATCGACGACGTGCAGGGCGTGTTCATCATCTACGCGCTGCTGGCCATACCGCTCAAGTGCTACGTGTTCACCAAGCTAAGCGACGAGCACTTCCTGCTTCTGGCCGTCTACACCAGCAATTTGCTTATCCTGCACGACATGACGCAAATTCGCGTCGGCGCAGCCATGGCCTTTGTGATGCTGGGCTTCTACTGCCTCGTCAAGGGCAACCGCTGGCATTTTCTGGGCCTTGTGCTCATTGCCACCTGCTTCCATGTGTCGGCTATAGCCACACTGGTCATGGTTTTTTTCCGCAACAACGAGCTGAAGGTATGGCATCGAATCGTGCTGGCCTTTGTGCCCTTTCTGGCCTTCGCCACCATTCTGTTCAATATCGACTTCATCACCCTCATTCCGTTTGACTTTGTACAGGACAAGCTGGCCATCTACGAAGAGCTGAAGGATACAGGGCAAATCGATGTGGAGAAAATCAACATCTTCAACGCGGCCATCATGGTGAAAATGCTGGTGTTCTACTTTCTGCTCTGGAAATACGAAGTGGTACGTCCCCATTGCCCTTACCTCACCCTGCTGCTCAAGATATTCGCCCTCTCCTACGTATGCCTCGGTGTATTTAACTTCATGGCCGTGCTGGCCACCCGTATCAGCGAACTCTTCGCCTTTGTCGAAATCATGATGGTGCCCCTCATCATCCATGCCGTAGTTCCCAAACAGGCTGCCCGCACGCTGATTATGCTCTATGCCATAGGCATCTTTATGCTGAATGTGATTTACTCCGATCTGCTGGCATTCTAAAAACATCTCCTATTAAATATGCCTACAGCAAACTGCAATATGCCTCAGGTCACTATCCTGATGATGTGTTATAACGGGACAGCTTTTCTGCCCGATCTCGTGGCATCACTGCAAAGGCAAACCTACCCAAACTGGCTGCTCTATGTACAGGACGACCTGTCGACCGATGACACCCTCCATTATTTGCGTCAGCTTTCAGCCCAGGATGCACGCATCATCCTACTTGAGAATAAGCGAAAGCTGGGGGCCATGCACGGTTTTATGGACTTGCTCACACGGGTTGAAGCTCAATATTACATGTTCTGCGACCAAGATGACGTGTGGCTTCCCAACAAAATTGAAGTCACCCTGCAACGGATGCTGACCGCAGAACAGCAGGAAGGCGAAGGAGTGCCATTGGTGGTTCACACCGACCTGACTGTAGTTGACCGAGCTCTGGATGAAATGGCTCCTTCCTTTTGGCAAATGTCGCGCATTGCCCCTGCCCTACTCCGTACCTTCGACGAACAGGCTGGCCACAACCTCTGTACGGGATGCACCATGCTACTCAACCGCGCGGCGCGTGAAGTGTCGAAGAATTATTCCTGCCACACGCTGATGCACGATGCCTGGGTGTCATTATGCGTACTCAAGCACAACGGGCACATTTACGAAATAGACCAACCCACCATACTCTACCGGCAACATGGCAACAACACGCTGGGAGCACACGACATACGCACACACTATGTCACCAAACGGCTGAAACAGCTAAAAAACGTATGGAAGGAGAACAAAGCCAACTACGCTATGCTCCGTGATGCCGGATATGGCTCCTGGTGGAAATATGTCTACTATAAACTCAGATACTTCTGCAAATATGCTTTAGCAGTTAACTACAAATCCTGACTTCCCCATGATTTCTGTCTGCATAGCCACCTACAATGGCAGCCGCTACATACACGAACAACTTAACTCCATACTCCCGCAACTAAGCCCAGACGATGAAGTTATTGTCTCGGACGACGGCTCGACCGATTCGACCCTTGAAAGAATTGCAGCCCTGAACAATCCAATCGTTCGCGTGATACACAACACAGGCCGGCATTCTCCCATATATAATTTCGAAAATGCCCTGCGCCATGCCCAAGGCGATTACATTTTCCTCTGCGATCAGGATGATGTATGGGCTGACAACAAAGTGCAAGTTATGATGCAGGCCCTACAGCATAGCTGCTGCATCGTGAGCGATTGCGCCGTTACAGATGCTTCCCTTCAGGTCGTATCGCCTTCATTTTACGAGGTCGTACGTAAGCACGAAGGCAAATGGTACAATCTGCTTATACGCAATTGCTATCTGGGCTGCTGCATGGCATTCCGACGTGAACTGCTCAACCAAGCCCTGCCTTTCCCCGACAATATTCCCATGCATGACATTTGGCTGGGAAACGTAGCGGCCTTCTATTACTCTATCAGCTTTCTGCCTCAAGTTCTTATGAAATATC
>CALZRA010000068.1 GCA_945828345.1 uncultured Bacteroidales bacterium | reverse complement strand
ACGATGATGGAAGGATCAACAGCCTGGCTGAGCTCACCCTTCGGTCCTTTAACGGACACTACATTATCCTTCAGGGTAACAGTTACACCTGCAGGGATGTTAATCGGCAATTTACCTATTCTAGACATTTTGTTCCTCCTGATTAGTATACGTAGCAAAGAACTTCACCGCCAATTTTCAGCTCAGCGGCCTCCTTGTTGGTCATTACGCCCTTCGAAGTGGAGATGATAGCGATACCAAGACCGTTAATAACTCGCGGCATTTCGCGGTAGCCGGTGTACTTACGCATACCGGGCTTTGAAACGCGGGTGAGGCACTTGATGGCATTCACCTTGGTCTGCGGGTTATACTTGAGAGCGATTTTGATGGTGCCCTGAACACCATCGTCCTCAAACTTGTAGTTGAGGATGTAGCCCTGATCGAAAAGGATTTTGGTGATATCCTTCTTCAGGTTCGACGCAGGCACTTCCACCACACGGTGTTTTGCCTGGATAGCATTACGCAAACGCGTCAAGTAATCTGCTATAGGATCAGTCATAATTTGAATTGTTTAATTAATCGGGCAAGCCCCGACAATATTAAATAATAAATAAAGGAATGCAGTTCTTTACCAGCTCGCTTTCTTCACACCCGGAATCAAACCGCTTGAAGCCATTTCACGGAACTGGATACGCGACAGACCGAAGAGGCGGATATAACCTTTGGGACGTCCCGTAATCTTGCAGCGGTTGTGCAAGCGGATGGGGTTTGCGTTGCGAGGGATCTTCTGGAGCTTGCGAGCAGCCTCGTAAGCCTCCACGGGATCATTCGACTTATTGACAATTTCCTTGAGCGCTGCACGCTTGGCTGCATACTTTGCTACGAGCTTGGCACGCTTCACCTCGCGTGCTTTCATTGACTCTTTTGCCATAGTTTCAAATTAGTTTTTAGCGTTTTTAAAGGGGAGGCCAAATTCCTTGAGCAGTGCATAGCCTTCCTCATCAGTAGGAGCAGTGGTCACGAAGGTGATGTTCATACCCAAAATGCGGTCGATAGCATCGATATTGATTTCGGGGAAGATGATCTGCTCCTGAATACCCAGCGTGTAGTTACCACGTCCGTCAAACTTGCTTTCGATACCCTTGAAGTCGCGGATACGGGGCAAAGCCACGCGCACGAGCTTCTCCAGGAATTCATACATACGTTCACGACGCAGCGTAACCATCACGCCGATAGGCATCTTCTTACGGAGTTTGAAGTTGGCAACGTCCTTCTTTGAAACGGTAGCCACAGCCTTCTGTCCGGTGATAGCGGTAAGTTCGTTGATAGCTACTTCAATAATCTTCTTGTCTGCAGTCGCCATGCCCAAGCCCTGATTGATGACAATCTTCTTGAGCACAGGAATCTGCATGGCAGAAGAATAGTTGAACTGCTTCATCAGAGCCGGAGCGATACGCTCTGTGTAAACATTCTTCAGTTGTGCTGTATTACTCATTACTTAATCTCCTCTCCTGATTTTTTAGCGAAACGTACCAACTTGCCTTCTTCGTTCAAGCGGCGACCAATGCGAGTCGGCTTACCCGTTTTGGGGTCAACGACGTTCAGATTAGAAATGTGAATGGGAGCCTCCATCTTCACAATGCCACCTTGCGGGTTTTTGGCACTCGGCTTTTGGCTCTTTGATACGATGTTGACACCTTCAACAACGGCACGCTGCTTATCAACAAGCACCTTTACGACCTTGCCGGTCTTGCCCTTGTCCTCGCCAGCGTTCACATAAACGGTGTCGCCTTTTTTGATATGTAACTTACTCATTACTTTCTTGAAATCTTGATTAAAGTACTTCAGGTGCCAATGAAACGACCTTCATGTTCACGGCACGCAGTTCACGAGCCACCGGACCGAAGATACGACTACCTCTGAGTTCGCCGGCATTGTTGAGGAGCACGCAAGCGTTGTCGTCGAAACGGATGTAAGAACCGTCAGGGCGACGGATTTCCTTCTTAGTACGTACAATCAAAGCCTTAGATACGGTACCTTTCTTAATATCACTCGACGGGATGACGTTCTTTACCGTAACGACAATCACATCGCCGACCGAAGCATAACGACGCTTCGTACCGCCCAGCACTCGGATGCAGAGTGCCTCGCGTGCACCGCTATTGTCAGCAACAGTCAATCTGGATTCTGCTTGTATCATAATTATTTAGCTCTTTCTACAATTTCAACTACTCTCCAACGCTTAGTCTTGCTCAGGGGGCGAGTCTCCATGATCAGAACGGTGTCGCCAATCTGACAGTCATTCTTTTCATCGTGAGCATGATACTTCTTCGTCTTCGAGATGAATTTACCGTAAATAGGGTGCTTTTCCTTGAACTTGGCAGCGACAACAATGGTTTTGTCCATCTTGTTGCTAATTACCACACCCTGTCTTGTCTTTCTTAAGTTTCTAGCTTCCATCTGGACAATTATTTGTTGTTAAGTTCGCTTTCTCTCAACACAGTCTTCATTCTGGCAATCGTACGACGCGCTTCCTTAATCTGTGCAGGATTTTCCAGAGGAGAGATGCTGTGGTTCAGGACCATCTGATTGTATTTGGCAACCTCGTCGGCAATGCGCTCTGAGAGCTCAGCCACGGGGATTTGGCGAATTTCTGAAATTTTCATGCTTAAGCGTTTTTGTCGTAGTCGTGTCTAACAACGAATTTTGTGGTCACGGGCAGCTTCTGTGCAGCCAGGCGGAGGGCCTCCTTAGCCACTTCGAAGGGTACACCTTCAATTTCGAAGATGATACGTCCGGGAGTGATGGGGAATACATATCCAACAGGGTCACCTTTACCTTTACCCATACGTACGTCGGCAGGCTTCTTGGTGATGGGTTTGTCCGGGAAAATGCGAATCCAGCTCTGTCCTTCACGCTGCATGTAACGCGTCATAGCCACACGCGCAGCTTCAATCTGACGGCCGGTGAGCCAGTGCGTGTCCAGACTCTTGATGCCGAAGCTACCAAAAGCGAGCTGGTTGCCACGCTGGGCGTTACCTTTGCAACGACCCTTTTGCGGTCTTCTGTATTTTGTTCTTTTCGGTTGTAACATAATACTCTAAACTGTGATTAGCGGTTGTTGTTTCTCTTGTTGCGGAACTTGCGGCCACCATTGAAGTTGCCGTTGCCACGCGTTTCCTTTTCGGGAGTGAAGTTCGGGGCGAGGTCACGCTTGCCGTACACTTCACCGCGGCAAATCCACACCTTGATACCCAGAATACCCACCTTGGTCAGTGCTTCACACTGGCAGTAGTCAATATCGGCGCGGAAGGTGTGCAGCGGAGTACGTCCTTCCTTGAACATTTCCTTACGGGCCATTTCAGCTCCGTTCAAACGTCCGCAAATCTGAACCTTGATACCTTCGGCACCCATGCGCATAGCATTGGCGATAGCCATCTTGATGGCACGACGGTAAGCGATCTTGCCTTCTACCTGACGGGCGATGCTCTTGCCCACGATGTTGGCATCGAGGTCGGGCTTCTTCACTTCGAAGATGTTAATCTGCACGTCCTTGTCGGTAATCTTCTTCAGCTCCTCCTTCAGCTTGTCGACTTCCTGACCGCCCTTGCCGATGATGATGCCGGGACGCGAAGTGCAAAGCGTGATGGTGATGAGCTTCGGGGTACGTTCGATTACGATGCGGGAAACGCTGGCTTTAGCCAAGCGAGCGTCGAGATACTTACGGATTTGGCTGTCTTCGAGGATGTTCTCACCGAAACTGCGACCGCCGAACCAATTAGAGTCCCAACCGCGAATAATACCAAGTCGGTTGCTTATCGGATTTACTTTCTGTCCCATATCTTAATCTTCTTCTGTTTTAGTGCCCACGAACAAGGTCACGTGGTTTGAACGTTTACGAATTCTATAGCCTCTTCCTTGGGGTGCCGGACGCATACGCTTGAGCGTAACGCCTTCGTCCACGAAGATTTTGGTGATATACAATTCGCCATCTTCAGCTTTGCGATCGTTCTTCTGTTCCCAGTTGGCGATAGCTGAGCGGAGCAGCTTTTCAACAGCCTCCGAGGCGGCCTTCTTTGAGAACTTGAGCGTGCCAAGGGCGCGGTTTACCTCCATGCCACGAACCATGTCAACGACATAGCGCATTTTGCGGGGCGAGGAAGGAACATTCCGCAACTTGGCAAAATACTGGGTCTTCAGGGCTTCTTTTCTTTTTGCAGCCGCTAATCTTTTTCTTGCTCCCATTATTTGATTTTTCTATTTTTTCTGGATTGAATGCCCTGCTTACTTCTTCTTGTTACCGGCATGACCGCCAAACTTGCGGGTGGGTGCGAACTCACCGAGCTTGTGACCTACCATGTTTTCAGTAACATAAACAGGGATGAATTTGTTTCCGTTGTGAACTGCAACGGTATGGCCCACAAAGTCGGGCGATATCATTGAAGCTCTGGCCCACGTCTTCACCACGTTTTTCTTGCCGCTTTCGTTCATGGCAAGAATCTTCTTTTCGAGAGAGACTGCGATGTACGGGCCTTTTTTAAGAGAACGACTCATAAATTCTTCTTGTTTTAGTGCTTGTTACTTTTTACGTCTTTCGATTATGTACTTGCTCGACTGCTTCTTCGGAGCTCTTGTCTTCAAGCCCTTTGCATACAAGCCAGTACGTGAACGCGGGTGTCCACCGCTCTGGCGGCCTTCACCACCACCCATCGGGTGATCAACAGGGTTCATTACCACACCACGGTTGTGCGGACGACGTCCCAACCAGCGTGAGCGTCCGGCCTTACCTGAACTTTCGAGTGCATGGTCTGAGTTGCCGACACTACCCACAGTGGCTTTGCAAGCACTAAGAATCTGGCGGGTTTCGCCCGAGGGCAGCTTAATCACACAGTACTTGCCTTCACGTGAAGTAAGCTGTGCGAAGTTGCCAGCCGAACGAACCAGCAGCGCACCCTGTCCGGGACGCAGCTCGATGTTGTGAACCACCGTACCTACAGGAATGTTCTGCAGGGGGAGTGCGTTGCCTACTTCAGGAGCGGCCTCTGCACCCGACATCAGCTGGTCACCCACCTTCAATCCATTGGGAGCAATAATATAACGCTTTTCACCGTCAGCATAGAAGAGCAGTGCGATACGTGCCGAACGGTTCGGATCGTATTCGATGGTCTTCACGACTGCGGGTACACCGTCTTTCTCACGCTTGAAGTCGATCATGCGGTATTTTCTCTTGTGACCGCCTCCGAGATAACGCATGGTCATCTTACCAGAGTTGTTGCGGCCACCCGATGAGCGCTTACCGTAAACGAGAGATTTTTCTGGTACGGATGCAGTAATTTCTTCGAACGTACCAATAACTTTGTGTCTCTGCCCCGGTGTAGTGGGCTTAAATTTACGTACTGCCATTACTTATTTAGATATTGCTATAAAAATCGATGGTTTCGCCCTCCTTGAGGGTTACGATAGCCTTTTTGTAAGCGTTGGTACGTCCTTTCAGCAGGCCGGCCTTGGTGTAGCGCGACTTGTTCTTGCCTGCATAGCGCATGGTGTTAACGCTTACCACATTCACATTGTACAAAGCTTCAACTTCTGCCTTAATCTGCAGCTTGTTGGCTTCCGGACGGACAATGAAGCCAAACTGATTGAGCTTCTCCGTAATCCCCGTCATCTTCTCGGTAACAAGGGGTTTGATGATGTATGCCATATTCTGTTGCTACTTTTACTTGTTCAGGACAGACTCGATTTGGGCCACAGCACTTTCGGTCACCACCATTACGCCTGCGTTCAGCACGCCGTAAGTGTTGATGTCCGATGCGATAGCCACCTTTGCACGCTGCAAATTGCGAGCTGACAAATATACGTTTTTGTTGGCTCCGGGAAGCACCATCAGCACCTTCTTGTCCGAAATCTTAAGATTATTTACGATTTCTATGAAAGATTTGGTTTTCGGAGTTTCCAAATTGAAGTCCTCAATGACCATGAGGGCGTTCTCCTGAAGCTTGTACGACAGGGCACTGCGGCGAGCGAGGGCCTTCACTTTCTTGTTCAGCTTGAAGCTGTAATTGCGGGGACGGGGACCGAACACGCGGGCACCACCTACCAGCACAGGCGAATTGATATCACCGCGACGTGCACCGCCGCCGCCTTTCTGGCGACCCAGCTTGCGGGTAGAACCGCTCATCTCACTTCTTTCCTTCGACTTGGCCGTTCCCTGACGCTGGGCAGCGAGATACTGCTTCACATCGAGGTAGATAGCGTGGTCGTTCGGCTCAATGCCAAACACGTTTTCGCTCAGCGTTACCTTGCGTCCGGTATCTTCGCCTTTGATATTGAATACACTAACTTCCATTGCTTACTTCTCGATAATTACGATTGAACCTTTGCAACCTGGAACAGAACCCTTAATAAGGAGCAGGTTGTGTTCGGGGATGACTTTTAACACTTTCAGGTTTTGCGTAGTTACGCGGTCGCCACCCATCTGGCCACCCATGCGCATTCCCTTGAAGACCTTTGCGGGGTACGAACAGGCACCGATTGAACCGGGCTTGCGCAGACGGTCATCCTGACCGTGCGTGCTCTGTCCTACACCACCGAAACCGTGACGCTTCACAACACCTTGGAAGCCCTTGCCCTTCGAAGTGCCCACAACATCCACATATTCCGTGTTGTTGAACAGCTCTACCGTGAGCGTGTCACCCAGGTTCAACTCTTGGTCAAATCCCTTGAACTCAGCCAAGTGACGCTTGGGGGTAACACCAGCCTTCTTAAAGTGGCCCATGAGCGGAGCGGTTACATTCTTCTCCTTAGCATCCTGGAAACCAACCTGAACGGCTGCATAGCCATCTTTCTCGACGGTTTTGATCTGCGTTACCACGCAAGGACCAACTTCGATAACAGTGCATGGCACGTTCTTGCCCTCGGCACTGAAAACGGATGTCATTCCGATTTTTTTTCCTAATAATCCTGGCATTTCAGTATTATGTAATTAAAAATTTTGTTTTTGATTCCGGCGCCCATCATTGCAAGCAAATAGGGACGGAGGGTTATTGCTAACCTGGGGCAAAACCCCTTTAAACAAAGCAGGTTTCGAGATGTGTCCTACTTTCGGGATGCAAAAGTACTACTTTCCCTTATAACAGCCAACTTAATCTTGAATCTTTTTTGATTATTTAAGAATCACGGAATACCTGCTCTCCCATACACGTTCTATACACGAGTATTTGAAAGTTACGGTTGGCAAAACAAGGACATTCCACCTTCTGACACTCCTTATTATATATACGCTCCTATCATCAACGCCCCACGAACCTTCTCTGATCCTATGCATATGCTCGGCCGCCGATTTTATCTACATTTGAATAAGGCTGCGCTCGGCAAAAAGCCCAAGCAAGCTTGGCTCTTTGCGCTCGCTTGCACTATCTTTCAATAAGATAGGCCGCACTCGGCAAAAAGCTCAAGCAAGCTTGGCTCTTTGCGCTCGCTTGCACTATCTTTGCACCCAAAATTGAACAACTACACGAAAAATGATGACAGCTAACGAAATCAGAGACTCGTATAAAAAATTCTTCGAGTCGAAAGGACACACCATCGTGCCTTCTGCTCCCATGGTGATCAAAGACGACCCTACACTCATGTTCACCAATGCCGGCATGAACCAGTGGAAAGACATCATCCTGGGACAACGTGACCCCGAACCACGCCGCCGTGCTGACTCGCAGAAATGTCTGCGCGTAAGCGGAAAGCACAATGACCTGGAAGAGGTGGGACACGACACGTATCACCACACGATGTTCGAAATGCTCGGCAACTGGAGCTTCGGCGACTACTTCAAGGAAGGGGCTATCGACATGGCATGGGAATATCTGGTGGACGTACTGAAACTCGACCCCAAAAACCTCTATGCTACAGTGTTTGAAGGCTCTGCCGAAGAAGGACTGGGACGCGACGACGAGGCTGCCAAGATTTGGGCCAAGCACCTGCCCGCCGACCATATCATCAATGGCAACAAGCACGACAACTTCTGGGAAATGGGCGACACAGGTCCTTGCGGTCCTTGCTCGGAAATACACCTGGACAGCCGTACTCCTGAGGAAAAGGCCAAGCAGCCCGGATGGGAACTGGTCAACAAGGATGACCCGCAGGTTATCGAAATCTGGAATATCGTGTTCATGCAATTCAACCGCAAGGCCAATGGTTCGCTCGAACCGCTCTCTATGAATGTCATCGACACGGGTATGGGCTTTGAACGACTGGTACGCGCCATTCAGGGCAAGCACTCGAACTACGACACCGACATCTTCCAGCCCATCATCCGCCGCATTGGCGAACTGGCCGGTTTTGAATATGGCAAGGACGAGAAGGTGGATGTGGCCATGCGCGTCATTGCCGACCACCTGCGAGCCATATCCTTCTCTATTGCCGACGGACAGCTTCCTTCGAATGCCAAGGCCGGCTATGTAATCCGCCGCATCCTGCGCCGTGCCGTGCGCTACGCTTATACCTTCCTGAGACAGCGCGAAGCCTTCCTGTGCAAGCTGGTGCCTACGTTGGTGGCCGAAATGGGCGATGCCTATCCCGAGCTGAAAGCACAGCAGGTACTGATTGGCCGCGTGATGCAGGAGGAGGAGGAAAGCTTCCTGCGCACCCTCTCCACGGGTATCAGCATGCTCGAAGGGGTGATTGCCGAAACCCTGAAGGGAGACCTCAAGGTGGTGGATGGCACCAAGGCTTTCACCCTGTTCGACACTTACGGTTTCCCGCTTGACCTCACCCAGCTCATCTGCCAAGAACATGGGCTGACTGTAGACGAAAAGCAGTTTGATGCCGAAATGCAGAAACAGAAGGAACGTGCACGCAATGCCGCCGCCGTTGAAACCGACGACTGGGTGGTGTTGCAGGAAGGCGAAACAGAGTTTAAAGGCTGGGACTTCACAGAGTACGACTGCCACATCCTGCGTTACCGCCGTGTACAGCAGAAGAAGCAGACCTTCTATGAGCTGGTGCTGGACTATACACCCTTCTATGCCGAAATGGGCGGACAGGTTGGCGACAGCGGTGTGCTGAAGAGTGAATCTGAAACGGTCGAGGTGTTCGATACGAAACGCGAGAACAACCTGCCCATTCACCTGACCAAGAAATTGCCTGTACACCCCGAAGCTGCCTTCCATGCCGAAGTCGACGTGAAGGCTCGCCGCAGCAGCGAGGCGAACCACACGGCCACTCACCTGCTCGATCAGGCCCTGCGCGAAGTGCTGGGCACACATGTGGAACAGAAAGGCTCATTGGTTACGCCTGACTATCTGCGCTTCGACTTCTCCCACTTCCAGAAGGTTACACCCGAAGAGCTGCGTCAGGTAGAACGCCTTGTCAACCGTCGCATCCGTGAAGACATTCCCTTACAGGAGCATCGCAACGTGCCCATGGAGGAGGCCAAGAGGTTGGGAGCTATTGCCCTCTTCGGCGAAAAATATGGCGACCGCGTCCGTGTGGTACAGTTTGGCCAGAGCGTAGAGTTCTGCGGCGGCTGTCACGCCCAAAGCACCGGCCGCATCGGTATGCTTCGCATCATGTCGGAAAGCAGCGTGGCTGCCGGCGTGCGCCGCATCGAAGCCATCACGGGAGCTGCCGCCGAAGAGAGCGTCTATGCCCAGGAGGACATCCTGAACAGCCTGAAGTCTTTCTTCGCTGGGGCCAAGGACCTGACCGCTGTCATCCGCAAGACCATCGAGGAAAACGAAGGACTGCGCAAGCAAGTGGAGGCACACATCAAGGAGCAGTTGGCCAATCTGCGCAACCGTCTGGCCGGCAATGCCGAAGAGGTGGATGGCGTCAAGCTCATCAAGGCTGTGCTTCCCTCGGCCATTGGGCCTGACGCAGCCAAGGACCTGGCCTTCCAGCTCTCGGGCATGCTGCCTGAAAACATGCTTTGCGTGCTGGGCACGACCCATGAGGGGAAACCGCTCCTCACGGTGATGATCAGCAAGAACCTGGTGCAGGACCGTCAGCTGAATGCCGGCACACTGGTACGCGAGGCAGCCAAGCTCATCAAGGGCGGCGGCGGCGGTGCTCCCCACTTCGCCACAGCTGGCGGCAAGGATGCCACCCACTTGGAAGAGGCTGTAAAGAAGGTCGTGGAACTGGCTCTGCAGGCATAACGTCCTGACGCGATTGATAAAGCTGAAACGGAATGGAGGTTATAAGGTCACACCAGAGCACCCGGCACAAGCATCGAAGTGCTCAAGAAGTGGCTTTATAACCTCTTTTTTCCACCCGCTTGCCCACGCTGAAAGCAGGCGTTCGTCTGAAAAATCCATTTAGCAGCAATTACACTATCATGAAGAAAGCAGACATTGACATCCTGGCCCGCGAAGATGCCTTCCAGCTGATTGGTAAGGAATGGATGCTGGTCACAGGCGGCACCCTCGATAAGGGTTTTAATACCATGACGGCCTCCTGGGGAGGCATCGGCTGGCTCTGGAACAAGCCCGTGGCCTTTGTTTTTATCCGTCCCGAACGGTTCACATACGGCTTTGTCGAAGCCAACGACTACCTTACGCTGTCCTTCTTGGGCGAAGAGCCGACCATGCGCCAAGTGTTGAACCTGTGCGGCACGCTCTCAGGACGCGACCACGACAAGGTGGCCGAATGCGGACTCACGCCAGTGGCCACCGGACATGGAGCTGTCACCTTCGAGCAGGCCCGCCTTACCATTGAGGGCCGGAAGCTGTTCCGCGCCGACATGCAGGCACAGCATTTTCTCGCCCCCGAAGTGCTCAGCCGCTGGTACAACGACCAGCCCGGCGGCTCACTCCACACCATCTACGTGGTAGAGATTGAAAATGTTTATACCCGATAACTGCCAGACTTATGGATACACTGGAGTTTGACCCCAACAAGCTGTTTTATTCCATCAGCGAGGTGTCGCACATGCTGGACCTGCCCGAAACGCTGCTGCGCTACTGGGAAAAGGAGTTTCCGCAAATCGCACCCAAGAAGGGATCGCGAGGCGTACGGCGCTACACCAAGGAGAACATCGAGACCATACGGGTCATCAAAGACCTGGTCAAGGTGCGCGGCCTGAAGATTGCCGCCGCACGCGAAGTGTTGAAGCAGAACAAGGAGGGAGTGCCCCGCCCTCTGGAGGCCCTGCAACGCCTGCGCGCCATCCGTTCGGAGCTGGTGGCCATGCGCGATGCACTCGGTGCCATGTAACACCTGCCCCTTCGTCCCTAACAGCTACTCCTTATTATATATATAGGTATGGCAAAGACCAAGACCGTATACGTTTGCACTGAATGCGGACAGGACTCGCCCAAATGGATCGGACGCTGTCCGGGCTGCGGCCAGTGGAACACGATGAAAGAGCTGACGGTTGCACCGAGCAAGGCATCTGACAGCATCACCCAGTCCCTGCACGTCCTGACGGGAATGGAACGGCACGCCCCAAAGCCTGTTCTCCTTTCGACAGTCAAGGCCGAAAAGGAGCCGCGCTACCTTACCTCCGATGCCGAACTCGACCGTGTGCTCGGCGGCGGACTGGTGCCTGGTTCGCTCACCTTGCTGGGCGGCGAGCCCGGCATTGGCAAGTCTACCTTGCTGCTACAGACTGCCCTGCGCATGCAGGGACGCAAGCTGCTCTATGTGAGCGGTGAGGAAAGCGAAAGACAAATCAAGCTCCGCGCCGACCGCATAGCACTGCATGCCAACGACCTGCTGCTGCTTTGTGAGACGCGGTTAGAACAGGTGTTTGCTCACATCAAGAACACCTGTCCCGACGTGGTCATCATCGACTCTATCCAAACCATGGCCTTGGAGAGCGTAGACGCTTCGCCCGGTGCTGTCACGCAGATTCGCGAATGTGCCGCTATGCTGCTCAAGTTTGCCAAGGAGAGCGGCGTGCCCGTCATTCTCGTAGGCCACATCACGAAGGAGGGCACCATTGCCGGGCCCAAAGTGCTGGAGCATATTGTCGACACCGTCTTGCAGTTCGAGGGCGACCGGCACAACATGTACCGCATCTTGCGCAGCATCAAGAACCGCTTCGGTTCTACTGCCGAACTGGGCATCTATGAAATGCGGGGCGACGGTCTGCACCCTGTTGACAACCCTTCGGAACTGTTGCTCACGCAAGGAGGCGCACAGCTCAGCGGCATTGCCATCGCTGCGGCCATCGAGGGCATACGTCCCTTTCTCATCGAGACGCAGGCTTTGGTGTCGACAGCAGCCTACGGAACGCCCCAACGCTCAGCGACCGGTTTCGACCTCCGACGCCTGAACATGCTGCTGGCAGTGCTGGAAAAGCGGGTCGGCTTCAAACTGGCGCAAAAAGATGTGTTCCTCAACATCGCCGGCGGTCTCCGTGTCACCGACCCTGCCATCGACCTCTCGGTCATTGCAGCCATACTTTCGAGCAATGTCGACACGGCCATCGAGCACAACATCTGCATGGCAGGCGAAGTGGGGCTCAGCGGTGAAATCCGGCCTGTGTCGCGCATCGGGCAGCGCATCAGCGAAGCGGCCAAACTGGGGTTTTCCAGCATTCTCATTCCCGAAGGCAACCTCAAGGGGCTGGAAATCAAGAATGCCTCCATCGAGATTATTCCCGTTAACCGCGTAGAGGCGGCCCTGCGCAGCCTGTTTGGCTAACCAGAAGCCCCACCCCATTGACCACCGTTTCCCGCTGTTCACCAGCGGGCCCCGCCAAGCTAACCAGAAGTCCCCATCCCATTGACCACCGTTTCCCGCTGTTCACCAGCGGGACCCCGCCAAGCCAACCGGAAGCCCCCATCCCATTGACCACCGTTTCCCGCTGTTCAGCAGCGGGACCCCGCCAAGCCAACCGGAAGCCCCCATCCCATTGACCACCGTTTCCCGCTGTTCAGCAGCGGGACCCCGCCAAGCCAACCGGAAGCCCCCATCCCATTGACCACCGTTTCC
>CALZRA010000067.1 GCA_945828345.1 uncultured Bacteroidales bacterium | reverse complement strand
TGGGCTACGCGCTTGCTGCCCCTTCGGGGCGTGCCTTGAACGCTTGCATTCACATATTTATCCAAAAATCATGCACCGGGATTTCGGCTTGAGCCGTTTTTCCCCAATTACAAATGTAGATAAAATCCGCGAGCTTCTACACCAGCACAATAACGAAATCGTTTTTCTTTTGAGGAAAATACCGCCGCCTTGAAGTGTTGCATCAAGGCGGCGGTATGGAGATACCTGTTCAGAGAATGAGATTAGAGGCCGAGCTTCTTGGCGATGTCGGCGGGAATGGCACTCTTGTGGATGAGGATGTTCATCGTCTTGTAGGCCACGTATGCCTTCGAAGCATAGAACATGCCGTGATACTTGCCGTAGTCACCCCAAGAGTTCTTCACCATGAAGTATTCGGTGCCCTTGTTGTCGGTGGCCAAACCATAGATGACCATGCCGTGGTCGTCGGTGGTCTCCCAGTTGTCGTAAGCTTGCTGGCGGAGTTCCTGCGTGATGGTCAGCTCTTCGTCAGAAGACACTTTGGCACCCGTGTCGATCGTGCCTCCCCAGCGGGCTGCATCGCTGCCCGTAAGGTCGCGAATCTTCAGGTTCTTGGGTACGTAGGCATAGTCCTTGCCGTTGCGGCGGCCAAAGTAGGTCTCGGTTACGTCAGCACCCCAGGCAAAGGTGTAGCCATTCCTTACGGCACTGTCCATGACGCGCATGAACTCGTCGAGCGGCAGGTTGTAGCTCTCAGCCCAACGCCAGTTGTCCTGGATTTCGAGGATGAACTTCGAGTAGAAGGGGTGGTGCGTGTAAGAAGTGAGCGACACGTAGTCATCGGGGTTGATGCCGAGGTAGTCGGTGACGTAAGTCTGCGGCGTGTAAGTCTTGCCGTTGGCAGCCTTCACCTCCGTGGGCAGTTCGCCGAAGTAGTTCTTGTAGATGTTGCAGAGGTCCTTCTTCCAGCTGAGCGAAATCTTCTGCTGCTTGCCCTTGGCGAGTGCGCCGACATAGGCCGAAGTGACAGCATCGAGCTGGTTGAAGTTGAAGAGCGAGTCACCGTAGAGCGTGCCGGGTGCAGGCATGGCATCCTGCGGCACCATGCCGTAGTGCTTGAGGCAGTAAACGGCATCGTAGAACGAGCCGCCCTGCGAGAAGCTCACGTCGCCGTGGGTGCGTACAGCCTTGTCGGCGCGGTCCATGTAGGTTTTGTAGACAAGGAAGGATTCGCAGAGGTCATGCGTGCCCTTGTTCATGCGCAGCAGTTCGGCCTCGAAGAAGCCCAGTGAGGAGTAGGCCCAGCAGGTACCGCTCTGGTTCTGGTCTTTGATAGAAGTGATAGGATTTTCCTTCACTACGGTAAAGATAACCGTGTCTTTGGGGGCGGCAGCCTTCTTTTTGGCAGCCATGGTTCCCGGCACTAACGAGCAAACGGCGAGTGCCACGAGAAGCATTTTCTTCATGTCGTTTTGGTTGAGATTGTTTGTAAAAAGGATTTCTTAATGGGTGAGCGGACGGCCGGGCCGGTCGTGTGAGGCCCGGTGTCCGCCGGGATGGATGCTTTTGTCAGTAGATTTCGGCAGGCTTGTCGGCATGTTCGGCCAAGAACTGCTCCACCTCGTCCACATGGTAAGGGATGCGCTCCTCGCCGAGGAAGCGGCAGCCGCCCGGCGTAATGAGCACGTCGTCCTCGATACGTATGCCGCCAAAGTCCTTGTAGGCTTCAATCTGGTCGAAGTTGAGGAACTCGGCGTTGATGCCCTCCTTACGCCACAGGTCGATGAGGTCAGGAATGAAGTAGATGCCCGGTTCGTCGGTGACTACATGGCCGGCTTCGAGGCGGCGCGCAAAGCGCAGTGAGGCCGTACCAAACTGGTCGGACGGGCGTGTCTCGTCGTCATAGCCGACATAAATCTGGCCAAGGCCCTCCATGTCGTGAACGTCCATGCCCATCATGTGACCCAGTCCGTGGGGCAGGAAGAGGGCATGGGCACCGGCCCGTACGGCCTCCTCCGTGTCGCCGCGCATCAGTCCCAGCTCTTTCAGGCGGTCGGTCATGAGTGCGCAGACAGCCATGTGCACATCCCACCAGCGCACACCCGGACGGGCGTGGGTGAGGGCCAGGTCGTGACACTCGACTACAATGTTGTAGATGTCGCGCTGGCGTGAGGTGAAGTGGCCGCTGATAGGCGTGGTGCGCGTATGGTCAGAGCAGTAGTTGTGGTTGGTCTCTGCGCCGGCATCGACAAGCAGCAGGCGGCCCGCTTCGAGCGGACGGGGAGAGGAATAGCCGTGCAGGATCTCGCCGTGCATAGACACGATGCTGGGGAAGGACACTTGGGCACCGTAGCTGGAGGCAATGCCGTCGAGTACGCCGCCAATGTATTGCTCGGTCACACCGGGACGGGCCAGCCTCATGGCTGTAGTGTGCATACGGTAGCCAATGGCCGAGGCACGTTCGAGCTCGGCTATTTCCTCCTCGGTTTTGATAGAACGCAGTTTGACAACTGCCTGGATGAGGCTGAGCGAGGCAGCTTCGCGTTGCTGCGAGGGATGGATGCCGAGCAAGTCCATGATTTGGATTTGCGTGTCGTGGCGGTAAGGCGGCAGGAAGTGGATGGGTCGTCCGGCCTTGCGGGCCTGTTCCACCATTCCGGCCAAGGCAGCCATGGGCTGCGACTCGCCGGCCCCACAGGCTTCGGCCATGTCGCTGACCGACTGTACCGAGCCGTACCACACAATGTCTTCGATGTCGATTTCATTGCCGACGAGCACTTCGCGGCCTGTGTCGGCATCGATGACTCCCACCAGTCCGTCACGTTTCTGTCCGAAGAAGTAGAGGAAAGAACTGTCCTGGCGGAACTTGTATACATTGGCGGGGTAGTTGTTGGGGCAGTCGTTGTTGCCGAACAGCAATATCAGGCCCTTGCCCACCAGCTCGCGCAACTTGCGCCGACGCTCTACGTATGTTTGCTGTGAGAATAGCATGATGTAAGGGATTTTGGGCAGACGCAGCGGCAGGACAATGGGCTTGAGGGCGGGTTTACTGCCCAAATCCGCTTGTCTGGAATAAACTTTTGCAGCAAAAGTACGCATTAAATTCGGTAAAAGTATAATTTTGCCATGGATTTTATCGGCTGGGTGTCGCCTGTGATACAGTAAACGAGGTTCTGGCGTGTGCAGAATGCTGTAAAACCACCTGAAACAGCGGGCAGGAAGGCCTGTTCTCCCTTGTGTATAAACCACTGCCGGACGCTCCCCCTAAACTGAATGACGCAAAACATGAATGGCATAGAACAGAGCTGCAATTTCGCCGATGCCTACCGGCAAGGGGCCGTGGGGCTGGTATTGGAAGGAGGAGGCATGCGGGGTGTGTTCACCTCGGGTGTGCTCGATTGTTTTTTGGACCGTAACATCACTTTTCCCTACTGTGCGAGCGTTTCGGCCGGTGCGTGCAACGGGCTGTCCTACATGAGCCGGCAGCGTGGCAGGGCCAAGAAGTCGAATATAGACCTGCTGCAAAAGTACCGCTACATCGGCATGAAGTACCTATGGACACAACACAGCATACTCGACCGTGAGTTCCTGTATGACAAGCTGCCGCACGAGGTGCTTCCCTTCGACTATGCCGCCTGTTTTGCCAATCCCATGGAGTTCGAAATGGCTGTAACCAACTGCCTGACGGGCAAGGCCGAATACCTGACCGACCGCACGTCGGAGACGCGCATCATTCAGATAGCCAAGGCCACTTCTTCGCTGCCTTATGTGTGTCCGGTGGTGTGGGTGGACCACAAACCCATGCTCGACGGCGGCATTGTCGATTCCATCCCTGTGGAGCGGGCCATGGCGAAAGGCTATGCGCTGAACGTGGCTGTGCTCACCCGCAACCGCGGTTACCGCGACACCGGCCGCGACATCAAGAATCCGCCCTACATCTACCGCCGCTTTCCGAGGCTTCGTCTGGCATTGAGCAAGCGACATGCCCTCTACAACCGGCAGCTCGAACTCGTGGAGCAGTTGGAGGACGAGGGCCGCCTGCTGGCCATACGGCCCAAGCGCCCGTTGGAAGTCGGACGCTTGGAGAGCCGTATCGACAAGCTCACGGCCCTCTATGAAGAGGGGTATGCTTGCGCCGAAGAAGCCTTGAAGAGACTGACGGGCTTGTAATCTCCCGCCCGCCCATACCCGAGGCGATGCGCCTGCCGGCTCATCAAGGCGTGGGCCCAGACCTTACGTGTGTTCTCTATCGTCTCATCTGTACTCCTATGCCTAATATAGGTGTACCGCCTTCCTTCTTCTCGACTCTACCATTTTCATCTGTTACTCCTATATATAATAAGGAGTATCTCCACTAAAAAACGCATGCCGAACCATGCAACTTCATGAACTTCTGAACCAATACGCCCGGCATCCACAGGTGGCAGCCCTCAGCCAGTGGAGCCGTAATGCCGCCCCATCGGCCCGAATGCAGATAGACGGGCTGCACGCTTCGGCTCCGGCAGCGGTGTTTGCCGCTCTGGCCCTGCGCCTGAAACAAAGACAACGGCCCATGCTGTTCCTGATGCAGGACGAGGAGACGGCCGGCTACTTCTATCACGACCTGACCCAAATGCTCGATGATGAGCAGGTGCTGTTCTATCCTTCGGCCTACCGGCGCGCCGTGAAGTATGCCCAGCGCGATGCAGCCAACGAAATACTGCGCACCGAAGTGCTCGGCCGGCTTTCGGCCTGGCAGCAAGATGCGGCAGCAGACCGCAGCAAACCCCTGTTGGTGGTCAGCTGTGCGGCCGCACTGGCCCAGCGCGTGGCCCCGCCCAAAGCCTTCGGCGACAGTACCGTCACCTTGAAGGTGGGTGAGAGTTACGACCTGAGCGCACTGGCAAGGAAGTTGATGGACTTGGGATTCAGCCGCAAGGACTACGTCTACGAGCCGGGTGAGTTCGCGGTGCGCGGTTCTATACTCGATGTATTCTCGTATGCTTCGGAGTACCCCCTTCGCATCGACTTCTTCGGCGATGAGGTAGACACCATCCGGCTGTTTGAAGTGCAGACCCAGTTGTCGCGTGAGCGCAAGCAGGAGGCCCGCATCGTGCCCGACACCGAAGTGTCGGCCCAGGAGGGGAGCTTGGTTTCCTTCACCGGCTATCTGCCCTCCGACACGCTCCTGATATCGCCCGACCTGAGTTTGGTGGCCGACTCCATCGACCGCATCTATGCCGAAGGCTTTGCACGGCAGGCTGAGCTGGCCGGCGAGGTGAAGAGCGAGATGGAGGCCGCAGCGCAGCGTGAACGGCTGAACCGTGACTTGCAGCTCATCACAGCCGAAACCTTCCTGCGGGGCATTGCCCCTTTGGCGCGCATCGGCTTTGGCGCGCAGCAGCCGTCGGGCTATGTGGGCACCGCGTTGCACTTCGACACTTCCTCCCAGCCTCTTTACCACAAGAACTTCGACTTGCTCGAAACCGCCTTGGCGCAGTTCAAGGCCGATGGCTATGCGCTCTACATCCTGGCCGACAGCCCGAAGCAGAACGAACGCCTGCGCAGCATCTTCGAGGAGACCGGAAAGGGCACAACCTTCGAACCCGTCGAACACACGTTGCATGAGGGCTTCATCGACCACACCCTGCGCACCTGCTGGCTCACCGACCACCAGATATTCGACCGTTTCCACAAGTACAACCTGAAGAGCGACCATGCCCGCGATGCCAAGATGGCCTTGTCGCTGAAGGAGCTGATGCAGTTTGAACCCGGCGACTTCGTGGTACATATAGACCATGGTGTCGGACGCTTTGCCGGACTGGTGCGGATGCCTGGCTCCGGCGGTGAAATGCAGGAGATGATCAAGTTGATTTACCGCAACGACGACGCGGTGTATGTGTCCATCCACTCGCTCCACAAGGTGTCGAAGTACAAGGGCAAGGAAGGCGAGCCTCCGCGCATGAGCAGTCTGGGCACCGGGGCCTGGGAGAAGATGAAGGAGCGGACCAAGAAGAAGATCAAGGACATAGCCCGCGACCTCATCAGACTCTATTCGCAGCGCAAGGAGGAGAAGGGCTTTGCCTTCAGCCCCGATTCGTTCATGCAGCACGAGCTGGAGGCTGGCTTTGCCTACGAAGACACCCCCGACCAGCTGCGCGTGACGCAGGAGGTGAAGGCCGACATGGAGAGCGCGAAGCCCATGGACCGCTTGGTGTGTGGCGATGTGGGATTTGGCAAGACCGAGATAGCTGTGCGTGCCGCCATGAAGGCTGCGGCCGACGGCAAGCAGGTGGCTGTCATGGTGCCCACCACTGTGCTCGCCCTGCAACATTACAAAACCTTTGCCTCGCGCCTGAAGGACTTTCCCGTCAGGGTAGACTACCTGAGCCGCGCCCGTACGGCAACACAGACCCGCGGGGTGCTGAACGACCTGGCCGAGGGAAAGATTGACATTCTGGTGGGTACACACAAGCTCATCGGCAAGAGCGTGAAGTGGCACGACCTGGGCCTGCTGGTGATTGATGAGGAACAGAAATTCGGCGTAGCCGTGAAGGAGAAGCTGCGGCAGATGAAGGTGAACATTGACACGCTCACCATGTCGGCCACGCCGATACCGCGCACCTTGCAGTTCTCGCTCATGGGTGCACGCGACCTGAGCGTCATACAGACACCGCCTCCCAACCGCCGTCCTATACAGACCGAGATACACACTTTCAGCCACGAGGTGATAGCCGAAGCCGTGAACTTCGAGATGAGCCGCAACGGTCAGGTCTACATTGTGACCAACCGCGTGGCTTCCTTGCCCAACCTGGCCCAGTTGGTACGCAAGTACGTGCCCGACGTGAGGGTGGCCATTGGTCACGGCCAGATGCCTCCCGCCGAGCTTGAAGCCGTTGTGACAGGATTTGTGAACTATGACTACGACGTGCTCATCTCCACCACAATCGTCGAGAACGGCATTGACATCCCGAATGCCAACACCATCATCATCGATGCAGCCCATCACTTCGGGCTGTCCGACCTTCACCAGATGCGCGGCAGGGTAGGGCGTGGTCCGCGCAAGGCTTTCTGCTATCTGCTGGCACCGCCGTTGGCCCTCTTGCCCGACGATTCGCGCCGCCGCTTGCAGGCCATTGAGAATTTCTCCGACTTGGGTTCGGGCATACACATTGCCATGCAGGACCTCGACATCCGAGGTGCAGGCAACCTGTTGGGAGCAGAACAGAGTGGCTTCATAGCCGACTTGGGCTACGAAACCTACCAGAAGGTGCTGGCCGAGGCGGTGGCCGAACTGAAGAACGAAGAGTTTGCCGACCTGTATGCCGATGAAATTGAGCAGTCCCACCAGTTGGGCGGCGAGTTGTTTGTCGACGATTGTGCCGTAGAGTGCGACCTGCATGCCTATTTCCCCGAGACCTATGTGCCCGGCGCGACAGAGCGCATGATGCTCTACCGCGAACTGGACTCCTTGGCCTCCGAAGAGCAGATCGCCGCTTTCAGAAGTCGCATGGAAGACCGTTTCGGCAAACTGCCGCCCGAGGGAGAGGAATTGCTGCGCATTGTGCCCTTGCGTGCTTGGGGTCGGAAGGCCGGTGCTGAACGGCTGACGCTCAAGAACCGCCGCATGATGCTCTATTTCGTGAGCAATCCCGACAGCCCCTTCTACCGCAGCCAGACCTTCGGCCATATCCTCGAATTTGCCACCACGCACTATCATCGCTGCAAACTCGATGAACACAAGGGGCATCGCCGCATGACAGTGGCCGATGTTCCTTCGGTCGAGTGCGCGCTGGTTACGCTGCGGGGCATGTTGAAGGGGGGAGAGATGTAAACTTGGTTATGAGGTTATTTTCTTAGGTTATGAGGTTTTAGGTTATAAGGTTATAATATTACTATTTGAGTGGACGAAACATCAACCGCTCAGTCTGTGACTTTATAACCTTATAACCTTATAACCTCATAACCTAAAACCTCATAACCTAAGAAAGTAACCTCATTTAGTAAAAACTTCCCAAGCGTAGCATTCCACCCCCTTCCTGCGTCTCACTTATATACATAATGAATCACCTGATTTATATTATATGACCGAACAAGATTTTGCCCAGCTTGTGCGCGAGCATAAGAGCACCATCTACACCGTGTGCCACATGTTTGCAGCCGACCAGGACGAGGTGAACGACCTGTTTCAGGACACCTTGGTCAACCTGTGGCGCGGCTACGACTCATTTAGGGGGCAATCGAAGCTGAGCTCGTGGATCTACCGCGTCACGCTCAACACCTGCATATCGGCCGACCGCAAGAAGCGTCGTGCCCCAACAGTTCCGCTCGAAATGGACGTGAACCTCTATGAGGACACCGATGCCGATTCGCGTCAGATACAGTTGCTCTACCGCCGCATCCATCGGCTCAAACCATTCGATAGGGCCATTGTGCTCCTTTGGTTAGAGAGTCTGCCATACGATGAGATAGGAGCCATTGTAGGCATTTCGGCCAAGAATGTGTCTGTGCGGCTCGTGCGCATCCGCGAAGAACTCAAGCGCATGACCGACGAGTGACCTCGGTGGCCACCTATTATTTAATGTGTAGTTTATCCCAAATCCAACAACAGCTATTATGGATCCGCTCGAACAAATGAAAGAACAGCTTGCACTGTTGCACTGCAAGCTCGAACGTCAGGAAATCATCAGCGACCGCCTCATACGCAGCATTGTGCACCAGAAAGTGCAGGCTCTCAACCGCGAAGCACTGATTATTGGCACGGTGTCGGTTCTGTCCATTCCTTACTGCACCTGGGTATTTTCCATGCTGGGCACTTCCCTGTGGTTCAGTCTGGTTACAGCCGTCTTTCTGGCGGTGGCTGCCGCCTACACCTGGTATTCCCATCGGGGACTCGACCGCCGTTCGCTGACCGTCTCTTCGCTTCGCGAGGTAGGACAACGCATAGCCCGCATGAAGATGCTCTATGCCCGCTGGCTCTGTTTCAGCCTACCCTTCATCTGCTTTTGGCTGGCGTGGTTCGCCTTCGAAATTGCCGGACAGGCCGACCTCAGTGCGGAGCGCCGCATAGGCATATTGTGCGGAGGAGCCGTGGGAGGCATAGTGGGCGGCATTGCGGGGTGGATGTCCTACAACCGCACACAACGGCTGGCGCGCGAAATCCTTGACCAGGTTGCAAACCTCGAAACGGCCTGAGATGTTCGTGACGCGCAAGCTGTCTTACACGCCCTTTTTGCATACTCCACAGGGCAAACAAACCCTTTATGCGCCGTTTCGACAGCCAGTTTTGGCCAAACAGCAAAAAAAATAGGCGAAAGTTTGGCTGGTAACGAAAAACTCTCTACTTTTGCATCGCTTTCCAAAACGGAAGGCACTTACACATGGTGCTTATAGTTCAGTTGGTTAGAGCGTCAGATTGTGGTTCTGAATGTCGTGGGTTCGAATCCCACTAAGCACCCTCTCCCCAACCAATTCCCTCAAAATCGGTCATACAGGCTGGTTTTGAGGTTTTTTTATACCCTGATTATTTCCGCGAGAATATGGAACAGTCCAACACCCCTCTCCCCGTTGCCGCATGTGCCGGTCAGGCGCAGCAGGCTGAAATCGTATTACAGAACATGCTCACCCGCCGCAGTGTGCGCCGCTATCAGTCCACTCCGGTACCGCAGCACCTGCTCGACCGCGTCATCGAAGCCGGCACCTACGCCGCTTCGGGCAAGAGCATGCAACCTTGGATTATCATTCAGGTGACCGACAAAGCCGTACAGGAACGTTTGCGCAAGGTGAATGCCGAAATCATGGGCGCAGAACCTGGAGTCGACCCATTCTATGGTGCGCCGGTCTACCTCATTGTGCTGGCGGAACGCCAAAACCGCAATCACGTCTACGACGGCACACTGGTCATGGGCAACATGATGCTTGCCGCCCATGCGCTGGGTCTCGCCTCGTGCTGGATTAACCGTGCCCGCGAAGAATTCGACATGCCCGAATGGCAGGAGTGGCTCCGTCAGTTGGGCATCGAAGGCGACTATGAAGGCATCGGACATCTGGCCATAGGCTACGCCGACGGCGAGCCCCGTCCGGCCAAGCCGCGCAAGCCCTGCGTCTACAAGGTATAGCCCTGTCAGATGTTGGCAAAGTGCTTTTTAAAAGAAGATATACTTCAACTGCCATAGAAGATATCTCCTACCGCCATAGAAGATATCTCCTACCGCCATAGAAGATATCTCCTATCGCCATAGAAGATATACTTCTCTGAAAAGTCGATGTGGTCTCTTCGGAAAGCAGCTATAATCTGGTGCTGCTTTCATTAGTGCTTTTCCTAACAAATAGGGATTTTCAGTTCTCTCCCGTGCTGGTAACTTTGCCGCCGATTTCATAAAAGGCGTTGTGGTACATGCAGGCTCCGCAGCCTCCCGGCACGCACGACGCGACAACCTGAAAACCTCGAAACTATGTATCTCATTCCCCTACTGACCGCAGTCCTGCCCATGGCAGCCGACTCGCTGAAGAACTTCAACATTGAGGAAGCCGTTGTGGTGGCCTCTCCCAAGGAAACCAGCCAGCTCCGCACGCAGCCCCTCAGTGTGTCGCTGTTCAATGACGAAAACCTGGAACATCGAGGCGTGGGCAGCATGAAGGACCTGGCGGCCCTTGCTCCTAACTTCTATATGCCCGACTACGGCAGCCGCATCACTTCGGCCTGCTACATTCGCGGCGTCGGGTCGCGCATCAACACTCCTGCGGTGGGCCTGTATGTCGACAATGTGCCCTACATCGACAAGTCGGCCTACGACTTTGACTTCCACGACATAGAGCGTGTCGACGTGATGCGCGGCCCGCAAGGCACACTCTATGGACGCAACACCATGGGAGGCTTGGTCAGGGTGTTCACGGCCAATCCCATCACCCACTACGGCACAGAACTCCGGGCTGGCTGGACATCGCGAACGGGTGGCCGCAGGGTCTCGTTCAATACCTACCTCCATCCCGCCGACCAGATGGGCGTCAGTGTGAGCGGGTATTATAAAGGAGAAAACGGCTTCTACACCAATCAGGCTACAGGTCACAAACAGGACGGAGAAGACGCGGCCGGCGGAAGGGTGCGCTGGTCGTGGCGTCCCACTGAGAAGGTCAAGCTCGACTGGACGGCCAGCTTCGACCACAGCCAGGAGGATGCTTGCCCCTATTTCTATCTGGGAAGCACCGACGGCACAGACTCTCCCTCTAACCCGACTATCGGACAAAACCGTCCGAGCACCTACCGACGCAACCTGTTCAATACAGGCTTGGGCGTGGAACACCGTTTGCCGCAGATGGTGCTCACTTCCATCACGGCCTACCAGTATCTCGACGACCGCCTGTTTATGGACCAGGACTTTACCGCGGCCGACATCTTCTCGCTCGAACAGCAGCAGCGCATGCACACCGTGAGCGAGGAAATCGCCCTGCGAAGCCATGCCGGCAGCGGACGCTGGAAGTGGACAACGGGCCTCTTTGCCATGTATCAGGACCTGAACACCGATTGCCCCGTCTCCTTCTACCAGGACGGTGTCGGCTACCTCAACAGCCAGCTGGCAGCCGTGATGCCCCAACGGCCTGCCGTGTCAGTCGACTTCACTGGCAGCACGCTGCCTTTTGTGTCGCACCTCGAAACTCCTTCGGCCAATGTCGCCCTGTTCCACCAGTCCACGCTGAACGACCTGCTGCTGCCGGGTCTGTCGCTCACCTTGGGCCTGCGTCTCGACTACGACTACCGCAAGCTGACCCTGCATTCGGGCACCTCTGATGCGGTGCCCTACCACTTTGGGCTGAACATGGGGCCGGCCATGTCAATCGACACCCAGCTGCAAGCCAATCCGGAATTGAATGGTTCGCTCAGTCACGATTCCTGGCAAGTGCTGCCCAAGGGGTCGCTCAACTACAGCTTGGGCCGCGACAGAGGCAATGTTTACTTCAGCGTGGCCAAAGGTTACCGTTCGGGGGGCTATAACATTCAGTCTTATTCCGATCTGAGCCAGATGCAGCTGCGTCGCCAAATCATGTTGGGCGTAGCAGACTACAGCACCCAGACCATCAACAGCCTGCCCCTGCCCGAAAGTGCCAAAGAGGCAGCATTGGCAGGCATGAACGCCGCATTGCAGCAGTACATGCCGGCAGAGCCCGACATCAACACCCTCTATTACAAACCCGAATACACCTGGAGCTATGAGTTTGGTGCACACCTCAATTTGGCCGACAAGGCCCTGCAGTTGGATGTAGCTACCTTCTATATGCACACGCGCGACCAACAGCTGGCCCGCTTTGCCGAAAGCGGCATGGGGCGTGTCATGGTCAATGCCGGACGCAGCCGTAGTTGCGGAGTTGAGGCATCGCTTCGTTCCGTGTTGTTATCAGACCGCTTGCAGTTGGCAGCCACCTACGGCTACACCGATGCCGTCTTTACGAGCTACAACTTAGGCTCTCCGGCTGAGGGGATGCCAGCCATCGACTATACCGACAACCGTGTGCCTTTTGTGCCAGCCCATACCTTCAGTGCCTCGGCCGACTTTCGCCAGCCCCTTCGTCATACTACCTTCAAGGCCCTGTCATGTGGAGTCGATGTGCGTGGTGCAGGTTCTGTCGTGTGGGATGAAGCCAACACCTTCAGCCAGGACTTCTATGCCAATCTCGCCTTGCGTTTCGGCATAGAATTGTCAGGCAATGTCACCCTTGAAGCCTGGGGGCGTAATCTCACCGCTTCGCGTTATGCCACCTTCAGTTTCGATAGCATGAACCACCGTTTTGCCCAGTACAATGCCCCCCGCCACTTCGGTGTGGATGTAAAGTGGCGGTTTTGACAGGGGGTAGGGGATAAGAAGGACTTGCTGCCCTTAGCGTAAGGTATTTCAGGCTGTAGCGTTATGATGCTTGTACAGAAAAAAGTGGTGGTATAAAGTACTTTCCCCGGATATCGCCCCGTTTTTCCCAAGTGCCGAGTTGTTTTTCCCAATCCCGGCCTTCCCCTGCCCCCAAGGTGGAACTCCAA